>JAJRSX010000067.1 GCA_024278555.1 bacterium
CCCCTCGGCGAGGCGCAGGTAGACCTCGGTCTTGCCCGAGCCGGTCACCCCGTGCAGCAGCGCCGGCCGCGGCGCCGCCTCGCCGAGGGCCCCGCGCAGCTCGGTGAGGCACCGCTCCTGCTCCGGGGTGAGGGTCGGCCGAACCGCCGCCGCATCCGGCCCCACCGCCGGTTCCGCCTCCACGGCGCGGGAATCGAATCGAATCGCGCCGTCGGCCGCCATCGCCCGGAGGGTGGCGCGGGTGGTGGCCAGCCGCGCCACCGCCTCAGCCACCGCCATCGGCCCGGCCGCGGTGAGCGCCTCCCACACCGCCCGCCGGCGTGGGGTGAGTTGGTCCGCATCGATTGCCACCGCCTCCACCCACTGGCGACTCGCCCCCCCCTCCCCCGCCGCCGCCGGCGGCTGCGCCGCCTTCAGGAGGTCACCGAGGGGGGCGTGGTAGTAGGCGGCCCCCCAGCGACAGAGGGCGAAGACCGGCGCGACCACCGACCGCTCCGCCGGCGCCAGCGCCTCGATGGGGCGCAGGCGGCCGGCCGGTACCGCGCTCTCGTCACGCAGCCTTGAGACGTAGCCGATCACCGTGCGGCGGCGGAAGGGGACGATGACCGCGGTGCCCGCGGTGAGCCTGCCGACCAGGGGCTCGGGAACCGCGTAGTCAAAGGCCTGATCGATGGTCGACGGGATCACCACCTGCGCCACCCCGCCGGCGACCGGCGTGGCGGAAGCAAAGAGGTCTGGCGTTGAAGGGGGCAGGCGGTGCATAACCGCCCGTTTCCTATCCCTCTCGGAGGAGCGGGGCAAGGGGAGGAGGCCCCTCCCAGCCGAGTGAAGATGCCGATAGCCGCTACCCGAGACACGAATATCGCCGGCCGCAGGCCGCTCCCCTTCCCCACCCCTCCCCCTCCACCCCCCACGAGCGAAACGAGCCCCAGGAGAGACCCATGATCATCGTCATGCGCGCCGGCGCCAACGAGGAGCAGCTCCAGCACGTCCTCAACCAGATCGAGGAGCGCGGCTACACCCCGCACCTCATGCGCGGCGTCGAGCGCAACGTCATCGGCGCCATCGGCGACCAGCGCGACAAGATGTCGCTGCAGGAGCTGGAGGTCCTCCCCGGGGTCGAGTCGGTGATGCCGATCCTTCAGCCGTACAAGCTCGCCAGCCTGGAGGCAAAGCCGGAGCCGAGCCTGATCCCGGTGACCGAGAAGGTGGTGGTGGGGGGCGACGAGATCATCGTCTTCGCCGGGCCGTGCTCGGTGGAGAGCCCGGAGCAGATGCGCGAGGTGGGCCGGGCGGTGCGAAGCGCCGGCGCCCAGGTCCTGCGCGGCGGCGCCTTCAAGCCGCGCTCGTCGCCGTACAGCTTCCAGGGGCTCGCCGAGGAGGGGCTGAAGATCATGCGCGAGGTGGCGGACGAGGTGGGGATGCCGATGGTCACCGAGGTGATGAACCCGCGGGAGATCGACCTGGTGGCGCGCTACACCGACATCCTCCAGATCGGCACCCGCAACGTGCAGAACTTCTCCCTCCTCAAGGAGGTGGGCCAGACCCGCCTGCCGGTCTTCCTGAAGCGCGGCCTGGCGACGACGATCAAGGAGTTCCTCATGTCGGCGGAGTACATCCTCGCCGGCGGCAACCAGCAGGTGATGCTGTGCGAGCGCGGCATCCGGACCTTTGAGACCGCCACCCGCAACACCCTCGACCTCGCCGCGGTGCCGGTGTTGAAGGAGCGCACCCACCTGCCGGTGGTCGTCGACCCCTCCCACGGCACCGGCTACTGGCAGTACGTCGCGCCGATGGCCAAGGCGGCGGTGGCCGCCGGCGCCGACGGCCTGATGATCGAGGTCCACAACGACCCCGAGCACGCCCTCTCCGACGGCCCCCAGTCCCTCAAGCCGTCGCGCTTCGCGACGTTGATGGACGAGCTCCGCGCCCTGGCCAAGGTGTGCGGCCGGCGGATGGGGGCGGCGGCGTAGGCGACACACCGTTTCACCACGGGGGACACGGGGGGACTTGGGGGCAGGGCGGCCGTGAGGCGTACCGGGACCACATCGCAACAGCAGCCTTCGGGCAAGTAGCTAAAGAGCGGCCTGCCACACACGCAAAGCGGTCCGCCTCCCGGCCCCAAAATCCACCTCTCACCCCCGCTTGTAGGTGGTGCCAGGTGCGTCAGATTTGGCTTGCGGGCCGGGCCGGAGACCGGAGGCGTACTCGTCGTACGGTGAGGATCTCCGGCCCGGCCCGCAAGCCGAAGATGGCGTGCATGGCACCGCCGTCACTGGAAGAGGAACTTCAGGTTGCCCGCCGCCACGAAGATATTGGCAAGGATCTGGCTGATGTCCTTGGCGATGGAGAGGCCGCCCACGGTGATCGGCTCCTCGGGCACCAGGAGGGTGTCGCCGCGCTCCACCGGCAGGCCGGCGAAGCGGCCCGACGACCAGCGGTGCTCGCCCGGGCTCCACCACCAGCGGAAGTCTCGGTGCTGGGCGCGGGAGATCACCGTGCCGTCGGCGCGCACCAGGTAGAGGTGTTTCTTGTCGGCGTCCTCGCGCAGGCCGCCGGTGCGGGCAAGGTAATAGGAGACCGGCTTGTCCACCTCGTAGAGGAGGGCGGTCGGGTTGTAGACCCGGCCGAGGACGGTCACCGAAGAGGGGATGGGCGGCATCGTGATCGTATCTCCCTCCTCCAACTCCAGGTCGTACGGCGAGCCACGAAGCTCCTCCAGGGGGAGGATCCGCACCACCATCCGCCCCTTCACCTGGGTGGCACGAAGCCGCTCGAGGAGCTTCTGTTTATCTTGCATCGCCTGCTGCAGAGCGGCTGCGGTCCCCGACTGGAGGGTCTGCTTCGCCACCTCGGCCGACTGGCGCAGGAGCTCCTGCTCCTGCTCCTGGATGAAGCTGTTGAGCCGCTCCTCCTGGATCTCACGCACCGAGTCGCGGGTAAAGACCGCCCCCTTGAGGAAGGCGCGCGGGGTGAAGCCGCCGGCGCGCTCCAGGACCTCGGAGATGCGTTCGCCGCGGCGGAAGGTGTAGGTCCCGGGGAAGCGCACCTCCCCCTCCACGTGGACCACCCGCGCCGCCGACCAGTCGGGGACGGCGCGGATGAAGAGCTGGTCGTTGGGCGCCAACGGCTGGTCGTGGTCGCCGCGGCCGGCGAGGGCGTCGGCGACATTGAAGTAGATCCGCTCGGTGGTGGTCTCGCTGCCGGCCACGTGCAGGCGGGTGAGCTCCCCCTCACCAAGATAGGCGGCGCGGGTGAGGTTGCCCGCCTGGTAGATGAGGTCGCGGATCCGCATCCCCGGGAGGAAGGGGTAGCGGCCCGGCTCGGCCACCTCACCACGCACCTCCACAAAGTCGCGGCGCGCCAGCTCCTTCTCCGAGTAGAGGCGGATGGTGTCCTGGTCGAGGAGGACGATGTCATCCTGCTTGCGTCCCGCCAGGAGACGTTCCGGCGAGAAGGAGATGACGCTCTCTTTCAGGGTCTCCGGGTCGACCCGGCGGACCTCGGCGTAGTCGAGAAAGCAGTGGGGGAGGAGCTGATCCCGCGACTGGAGCAGATCGGAGATCCGCATGCCCGCGTGCCACGGATAGCGGCCGGGCTGCTTCACCTCCCCGGTGAGCTCCACCCGCCCCTCCACCGCCGGGTAGATGGCGCGCACGGTGACCAGGTCGCCGCTCTGGAGGGGGTGCCCGCCGGCCACCGCCGCCTCCCACGAGACCTCCTCGACCACCCGCCTGAGGCGCCCCTCCACCCGCTCGATCGAGACCTCCCGCGGGTCCGCGTGGGCGGTGAGACCACCGGAAAAGGCGAGGGCCTCCTTGAGTGACTCGCCACCGGCGAGCTCGTAGATCGCCGGCCGCTTCACCTGACCGGTGACCCCGACGGTGGGGCCGATCACCGGCACGAAGAGGGTGTCGCCCTGGCGCAGGCGCAGGTCGCCCGAGCGATCGCCGGTCATGAGGAAGGTGTAGAGGTCGATCTTCTCCGGCGCCCCCTCCAGGTGGCGCAGGGTGATCGACCGCAGGCTCCCCTGACGGGTCGGCCCCCCCGCCGCGAAGAGGGCGTCGAAGGCGGTCCCGAGACCGGTCACCTCGTAGCTACCGGGATGGGCCACCTCGCCGACGACGTAGACCTGGACCGTGCGCAGGTGTTTGAGGGTCACCGAGAGGTGGAAGCGGGAGTACTGGCGGGCGAGGGCGGCATGGATACGCTCCCGCGCCTGAGCGAGGGTGAGGCCGGCGAGGGAGACCACCCCGACCTTGGGAATGTGGATGCTGCCGTCCGGCTCGACCGGGACGGCGTAGTCCGCGTCGACCTGTCCCCAAAGAAAAAGCTCGAGGAGGTCACCGGGTCCCACCGCGTAGTCCGGTCCGGCCGCCACCTGCCCCGCCAGCCCGAGCCCCCCCGCGCCTTCGGCGAAGAGGTCGTAGCCGAACTGGGTGAGCTCACGTCCCCCTCCCGGGGCGACCTCCTCCTCGGCGAAGCGGCGCTCCACCGCCGAACGCACCTCCTCCTTCGCCACCGGGGTGAACACCACGACCGGCGATTTCGCCACCTCCTGCTGGAGTGCGTCCAACCCCACCACGCGGAACTGGTATGCCTCTCCGTTCTCGAGATGGGTCACCCGGTACCCCTTTTGGCTTCCTACCTCCACCTGCTGGTCGAGGGGGCCGGGCTCTAGACCGTAGAGGAGGAGATAGCTGCGGACCTCCGGAACCATCGACTCCCCATTCTCGAAAGAGAGGCGCCGGGTCGGCTTCGGATGCCACGCAAGGCGCACCTCGCCGTCACCTACCACCCCCTCGATGAGGAGCTCCACCTCGGGCTCGGGCGACCTCTCTTGCCGGCCCAAAACGGCCGCCCCCGGAACAGCCCCGGCGGCCGATGGGGGTGCACCCCGCAGGGCGTTGCCTGTCACGCCGGCCGGCCTGGAGAGTGTGCGGCCCGCCTGGGCGCCCAAGAGCGGATAGGTGACCGGGGCGGATGCCCCGAGGCAGAGGCAGGCGAGAGCCAAAAGGGGAAGGTTACGGAGCATGGGCGTCGTCAACGGTGGCAGTAGCAATGGTGGGCGGGCGAACATAGAGGCCGCAGACGGCGAGATCAACCGGGCTCCGGGCCGCTGTGCGGCCCGCAGCAGGGGGGCACTCCGAGGCAACAGCGGCGCGGGCGATCTGACCGGGCGGCTGCGGCACCTGGCAGGAGATCCGCGGCGCGGCGCCTCTCACACCAGCCGCACCATCTGCGGCCGGTACGCCTCGGCGGCGGCACGGGAGCGAAAACGGAGGTAGACCGCCAGGCCGCCGGCGGCGAGGCCGGCGAAGGCGGCGAGGATCGCGGCACCATCGCCGGCGTTCAGCCGTGCCGCCACACCGTACCCGGCAAAGAAGGTCACCAGGGGCAGGAGGTAGAACCACAGGGCCCCCTTGAGGACCTGGCGCTCCTCGATGGCGAGGACCACCCGCTGGCCCGGCCGGGCGTCGAGGCGGTTGGTCACCTCGACCTCCATCTCGCCCTCATCCACCCCGAGGGGGTTGCAGGTACCGCGGCTGGCGCAGCTCCCGCAGGCGCCGCTGCGAGCGATCCGCACCCGGGCCACCCCACCGGCCACCGAGACCACCACCCCCTCTTCCCGCAGCTCGGCCACCTCACACCTCCTCGCCGACCGGCTCCTCGTGGCCGACCCCCTCGGTGCGCAGCTTCTCCTGAGAGAGCAGCTTGTACTCGAAGGCATCCACCAGGGCGGCGAGCGACGCGTCGACGACGTTGGCCGACACCCCCACCGTCCCCCACCGCACCTCGCCATCGCCGGACTCGACCAGGACCCGCACCCTGGACTCGGTCCCCTTGTCGCTCGCCAGGACCCGCACCTTGTAGTCGAGCAGCACCACCTCGGCGAGGGCCGGGAAGAAGGTCTCCAGGCCGCGCCGGAGCGCCCGGTCGATGGCGTGCACCGGGCCGTCGCCGGCGGCCACCGTGTGCTCCATCCGCCCATCCACCTCCAGGCGCACGGTCGCCTCGCTGATCGGCTCGCTGGCGTGGTCGTAGCGCTCGTTGATGGTGCGGAAGGCGAGGATGCGGAAGGGGTCGTGCCAGCGGCCGGTGAGGCGGCGCACGAGGAGCTCGAAGGAGGCCTCGGCGCCCTCGAACTGGTAGCCGTCCGCCTCCAGCTGCTTGAGGTGGGCGAGGATGCCGGCGACCTCCTCGGAGGAGGCGTCCAGGTTGATGCCGTACTCCGCCGCCTTGATGTGGATGTTGCCCTTGCCCGCCAGGTCGGAGACCAGGACCCGCTGGTGGTTGCCCACCAGGGCCGGATCGATGTGCTCATAGGTGGCGGCGTTGCGCCGCACCGCCGAGACGTGGACGCCGCCCTTGTGGGCAAAGGCGGCGTCGCCCACGTAGGGCAGGCGCGGGTCCGAGGCCATGTTGGCGAGCTCGGAGACGAAGCCGGAGACTGACTTGAGGTCGGCGAGCTGGGCGTCGGTGACGCAGTCGACACCGAGCTTCAGCTTCAGGTTCGCGACCACCGAGCAGAGGTTGGCGTTGCCGCACCGCTCGCCGATGCCGTTGATCGTCCCGTGGACCTGGGTGGCGCCGGCGGCCACCGCCGCGAGGGTATTGGCCACCGCCAGCTCGGCGTCGTTGTGGGCGTGGATCCCGAGGGGGGCCTCCACGGCGGCGGCCGCCGCCGCGGTCGCCGTACGCACCGCGTCCGGCAGGGTGCCGCCGTTGGTGTCGCACAGGACGACCCGCGCCGCGCCGCCGGCCGCCGCCGCCTTGAGGCAGGCGAGGGCGTAGTCGGGGTTGGCCCGGTAGCCATCGAAAAAGTGCTCGGCGTCGAAGATCACCCGGTCGACCCGGCTCGCCAGGTAGGCAACCGAGTCGGTGATCAGCTCCAGGTTGTGTTCGAGGTCGATCTTCAGGGCGTCGCGTACGTGCAGGTCCCAGCTCTTCCCGAAGATGGTGATCGTCGACGTCCCGGCGGCGAGCAGGGCCGCCAGGTTCGGGTCCTCATCCGGCCCCCTCTTGGCGTGGCGCGTCGCCCCGAAGGCGACCACCTTGTCACGGAAGAAGGGGGCGGCGGCGACCTGCTCGAAGAACTCCACGTCGCGCGGGTTGGCGCCGGGCCAGCCCCCCTCGATGTAGTGGATCCCGAGCCAGTCGAGGCGCTCGGCCACCCGCACCTTGTCCACCACGGAGAAGGAGACCTGCACCGACTGGGTGCCGTCGCGCAGGGTCGTGTCGTAGATCTCCACCCGGGGGTGGGCAGTCTCATTCGGGGAGCTCATCGCCCCATGATGCACCGGGGGCGACGAGTTCTCACCCCTCCTCCGCCGGCTCCCCCTCCAGCCCGAAGGCGGCGTGCAGGGCGCGGACCGCCGTCTCCATCTGGTCGCGGGCCATGACACAGGAGATGCGAATCTCGGAGGTGGAGATCATCAGGATGTTGATCCCCTCGGTGCGCAGGGTCTCGAACATCCGCGCCGCCACCCCGGTGTGCGACTGCATCCCTAACCCGACAATGGAAACCTTGGCGGTGGCCGGGTCGACCTCGATGGCGCCGATGGCCATCTCCTCTCTCAGCCCCTCCATCGTCTCCTGCGCCGTCGCCACGTCCCCCTCGGGCACGGTGAACGAGAGGTTGGCATGGCCCTCGGCACCGACACTCTGGACGATCATGTCCACCGAGACGTTGGCGTTCGCCAGGGCCTCGAAGAGCTGCGCCGCGATTCCCGGGCGATCGGGGATACCGCGCACGGTGACCCGCGCATCCTTCTGGCTGTAGGCAACACCTGAGACGACCACCTGTTCCATCGCTGCATCTCCCTGGACCACCCAGCTCCCCTCCTCCTCACTGAAGGAGGAGCGGACGTGGACCGGCACGTTGAACTTCTTGGCGAGCTCCACCGAGCGCACGTGGAGGACCTTGGCGCCGAGGTTGGCGAGCTCGAGGATCTCGTCGTAGGAAATCCGCTGGATCTTGCGCGCCTGCGGGACGATCCGCGGGTCGGTGGTGTAGATGCCGTCGACGTCGGTGTAGATCTCACACACGTCGGCGCCGAGCGCCGCGGCCAGCGCCACGGCGGTGGTGTCGGAGCCGCCGCGGCCGAGGGTGGAGACGCGCGAGTCGCCCGCCTCCTCGACGATCCCCTGAAAGCCGGCGACCACCCCCACCCCACCCTCTTCGAGGAGGCGGCTCACGGCGCGGGTGTCGATCCGCTCGATGCGCGCCTTGGTGTGGGCGGTGTCGGTGTAGATCCCCGCCTGGCGGCCGGTGAGGGCGCGCGCCCGGCAGCCGACCGCCTCCAGGGCGATCGCCAGCAGCGCCACGGTGATCCGCTCCCCCGACGACAGCAGGAGGTCCATCTCCCGCGGCGAGGGGCGATCGGAGAGCCTCTTCCCCATGGCGGTGAGCCGGTCGGTCTCGCCGGACATCGCCGACAGGACGACCACCACCTGGTGGCCCGCCGCCCGCGTCGCCACCACCCGGTCACGCACCGCCCGGATGCGCTCCAGATCGGCCACCGAGGTACCGCCGTACTTTTGGACAATGAGGGCCATCTAAACTTCTCCCGAAGAGGCGCGAAGGGTAGGTGAGGGGGTAGAAAGTAGAAAGTAGGAGGTAGAAAGGGGGAGGTTTGGCCTGAGTCAGGTCTTCACGTAGGCAAATCGAAGGTTCGGCGCACCCCCCATCAAGGGCCACACCCTGCCCACGAGCTCCCCCATAGCCCCCCTCCCCCCAGAGCCCCTACCTCCCCCTTTTTCTACTTTCTACTGCCCCTACTCTCCCGCGGGTAGCGTGGTCGGCAAGCTTTTCTATGATCCATCAAGACGAGCACTTCATGTCCGCCCCGACCATCCCCTTCCACGGCTCCCCCGCCCCGACCATCGGGGTAGAGATGGAGCTGCAGCTCGTCGACCAGGAGGGTGGTGGGCTGGTCAACGTGTGCGACGCCATCCTCGGGGAGATCCCCGCCGGCTGGGGGAGCTGCTTCAAGCCGGAGCTCTTCCAGTCGAACCTGGAGGTGAACACCGGGATCTGCGCCACGGTGGCGGAGGCGGAGCAGGACCTGGTGGAGAAGCTCCTCCTGCTCCACCACCTCTGTGGTCACCACGGCGTTGGCCTGGTGAGCGCCGGCACCCACCCCTTCTCCCTCTCCGCCGACCAGCAGGTCACCGACAACCCGCGCTACCGGCGGCTGATCGACGTCCTCCAGCGGCCGGCGCGGCGGATGAACATCTTCGGCCTGCACGTCCACATCGGGGTCGGCAGCGGCGAGATCGCCCTCGGGGTGGTCAACCGGCTGGTGCGCTACCTGCCGCACCTGCTCGCCCTCTCCGCCTCATCGCCCTTCTGGGAGGGGGAGGACACCGGGCTGGCGTCGATGCGGGTGAAGGTCTTCGAGTCGCTCTCCACCGCCGGTCTGCCCTTCTACTTCGGCTCGTGGCGGGAGTTCGAGTCGATCATCGACCAGCTCCGGCGCTCCCACACCATCGACACCATCCGCGACGTCTGGTGGGACATCCGACCGCACCCGGACTTCGGCACCGTGGAGATGCGTGTCTGCGACCCGCCGTCGTCGCTCACCGAGGTCCTCGCCCTGGTCGCCCTCGTCCAGTGTCTGGTGGCGCGCGCCGCCCGCCAACACATCGAGGGCGAGCCGGAGGTGAAGCCGCACGCGGCGATCGCCCGGGAGAACAAGTGGCGGGCGGCGCGCTACGGCCTGGAGTGCGAGATCATCCGCGCCGATACCCTGGAGAACGTCCCGGCGCGGGAGCTCATCGCCGAGGAGGTCGCCGCCCTCGCCCCCATGGCCGAGACCCTCGGGTGCACACCGTACCTGGCGCACGTGGAGGAGATCCTTCGCGCCGGTTCCTCTTCCGCCTCCCAGCGACGTATCTTCGAAGAGAACGGTGACCTGCACGCGGTCGTCGCGACACTCGCCCAACGATTCGCAGCCAGCTTGACCCACGGGGAGAAAAGAGGGGCTCGACAATAGAAAAGATCGACCTCCCCTGCCGAACCGGCGACACCGCCCTCCCTCCGAACCCCCCTTCATCCAGCCATGCCCCACCGCGGACTCAACATCGCCGCACCGGCGATAGCCACCAACGCCGCGGTAACCCAGTGGCTCGCCGACGAGTCAGCGCGCCTCGCCCCCGCCCTCACCACCCTCCGCCGCACCCTCCACCAGCACCCGGAGATGGGTGGTGAGGAGGAGACCACGGCCGCCCTGATCACCGGGGTCCTCGAATCCCTGGGGCTCCCGACCACCACCGGTGTCGCCGGCCACGGCGTGGTGGCGGTGATCGAAGGGGAGCATCCCGGCCCCACCGTCTGCCTGCGCGCCGACATGGACGCCCTCGGGATTCAGGATGAGAAGCGGGTCGCCTACCGCTCGCGGGTCGCCAACACCACCCACGCCTGCGGCCACGACGCCCACACCACCATCGGCCTCGGGGCGGCGATCCTCCTCACCCACCTCGCCCCCCACCTCCCGGGTCGGGTGAAGCTCCTCTTCCAGCCGGCGGAGGAGACCATCGGCCGCGGCGCCAACGAGATGGTCGCCGCCGGGGTCATGGACAACCCCAAGGTGGATGCGATCTTCGGCCTCCACTGCCAGCCCCACCTCCACGTGGGTGAGGTGGCGGTATGCCACGGGGTGATGATGGCCGCCGGCGACTTCTTCACCATCGAGATCGAGGGCCGCTCAGGCCACGCCGCGCGGCCGCATGAGGCGATCGACACAGTCCTCGTCGCCGCCCGGGCGGTCTGCGCCCTGCACGAGATCATCCCCCGCCGCATCTCGCCCCACGACCCCACGGTCCTCACCGTCGGCGCCATCCACGCGGGGATCTCCGCCAACGTCATCCCCGGCCGGGCCACCCTCACCGGCACCGTCCGGACCCTCGCCAACGACGCCCGCGTGCGGGTGCGCGAGGTGATGGAGGAGGTCCTCGACGGCGTCTGCCGAACGATGGGCGCCCACTTTCGCCTCGACTACCAGGTCGGCGCCCCGCCGGTGGTCAACGACCCCGCCCTCACCGACCTCCTCGCGCATGCCGCCGCCCGGATCGTCGGGAAAGAGCGGGTCAAGGAGATCGACCTCCCCTCCATGGGCGGCGAAGACTTCTCCTACTACCAGGAGCTCGCCCCCGGGAGCTACTTCCGCCTCGGCACCGCCAACGACGACCCCGCCACCCACCACCCCCTCCACCACGCCAGCTTCGACATCGACGAGGCCGCCCTCCCCCTCGGGGCACGGATCCTGGTGCAGGCGGCGTGGGAGTATCTGCACAAGGCCGGATAATGGCACCGTCGTCCATGGACCAGGCGCCGGACCACGAAGGAGACGAAGACGGGCCGGCAGGCTGGAGGACCAAACTCAACGCAAGGGCGCGAAGGCGCCGGGGCGCACGGTGGGCGTGCGAGCGGACGGCGTCGATATCACCACCGACGACCCCACCCGGATCGGATGCGGCGTCGGTGCGCCGTGCTGCGCTTGGCGCACCCTACGGAGGCTTCTCTTTCCCTTCGTGACCTTCGTGCTCTTCCGGTCACTCACGTCCACTCCGATCGTCTGCGTGGTAGCCTGCTTCATGGTCGCTCTCCTTTGCTTGTGGGCTCC
>JAJRSX010000068.1 GCA_024278555.1 bacterium
GGTGCCGATCATGATCAGGCGGCTCACCGGGTAGAGGTCGCCGTAGCGGGTGTCGAAGGTGCGCGCCACGATCCCCCCGAGGCTGTAGCTGACCAGGACGATGGGGCGGCCGGCAGGGAGGTGGAGGTCGTTGACCAGCGCCTCCAGGAGTTCGTCGGCGGACTCCCCCACCGGCCCGAACGGGTTGTACTCGAAACGCATCGCGTGATACCGCGCCTCCCAGTCCGAGGTCTGCGCGGCGATCATATCCATCAGGTCGTCGAGCTCTTCGGCCGGGTCGACTACGGGATAGCGGAAGGTGATGCCGTGGACGAAGATCACCGGGGTCTGCGCGTCGGTGAGGGGGCCTTCGCCGCGAGGGTCGGCGGTGAGGCGAGTGTCGAGCCAGTGGTCGAGGGTCTCGGCGAAGTAGTCGGAGTCGGTGAGGAAGGGGTCGATGACCGAATCGAGGAGGTCGGAGTAGACGTCCACCAACGTCTCCTCGACGTCGTCGTGGAGGTCGTCGAGGAGCTCCCACGGCTGGTGGAGGAGGCCGAGGAGGTTCTTCGCCCGGTCGCGCAGGTAGGCGCCGATTTCACCACCGATGGAGGCGGCCTCGGTGCGACGGGGGTCGGTGTGGCGGGCGGCGCGGATCTCGGCGCCGGTGCGGGCACGGACGAGGAGCAGGGTGAGCGGCCCGCCGTCGTGGTCGGTGGGGAGCCGGCCGGTGAGGTGCGACGGCCGCCCCACCGCCTCGGCGACCACCCTGGACTCTCCCTCTCGGCCCACCGCCAGGAGCCCCCACCAGCCGGCGGCGGCGTGGGCTCCGGGGGTGGCGCTCACCTCCACCGGGCCGTCCGGCGGGGTGAGGCGACCGGCCACCGCGACATCGAGCAGCAGGTTCGCCTCGACCACCGGCTCCAGGGCGAGGGGGGTGGCGCCGGCGCGCGCCGAAAGCTGCGGGGTGAAGGCGATCCGCAGAACCTCTCCACCGCCCGTGGTGCCGTCTTCGCCGCCGCCGCAGGCGATGACCGCGAGGAGGAGGAGGAGGAGAGGGGCGAAGAGACTGCTACGGCGTGGAATCGCCAAACCGGGCTCCGAACGCGGCCCGGAAGACCTTGCGGGTCAACCGGCCTCTGCCGCCTTCAGGGCCTGCCGCTCCTCACGCAGGCGGGCATGCATGGCAGCGCTGACCTCGGGAGGGACCTCGGCAGCGGGGGTCTTGTGGCAGAGCTCGATGGTCCACTTCACCTCGGTGAGCATCGCGCGGCACCGGGGACAGCTCTTCAGGTGCTCCTCCATCTCTTTACAACAGGCGCTCTCCATGTCGCCTTCGAGGTAGGCGGAGCACCGTTTGAGAAGCTCACGGCAACGGGGATTCATGAAACAGCCCTTCCAGACAGGTAGGTTTGTAGCTGCTGGCGAACGAAGAGGCGGGCCCGATGCAACCTGGATTTCACCGCGGGTACGCTCATATCGAGAATTTCCGCCACCTCCTTAGCTGAGAGCCCCTCAATGTCACGAAGGAGCAAGACAACGCGATATTTTTTTGGGAGCCCCCCGATCGCCTCGCTCAGCCGCTCGCCGAGCTCGGAGCCAAGGACTTCGGCGTCGGGCAGCCGCCGCTCGTCGGCCACGTCGAGCTCTTCCGGACCCTCCCCGTCGTCGTAAAACTGGGTGAGGGAGAGCTCGCGCTCGGGGGCGAACTTGCTTCGCCGGTGCTTCTTCTGGCACACGGAAGAGGCGATGCGGAAGAGCCAGTTCCTCAGCTTCGCCTCGCCGCGGAACCCCTTCAGGTAACGCATGGCGTTGATGAAGGTCTCCTGGAGGATGTCCTGGGCGTCCTCCCGGTTGCCGCACATGCGCAGGCCGAAGTTGAAGATGGCCGTTTCGAAGGGCAGGATCAGCTCCTCGAAGACGGCATCCTCACCCCCCTGGTACCGTTCGAGGAGGGCGCGCTCTTCCGGCAGGAGGCGATCGGTGGGTTCGATTTCGGCCACAACGAATCCTTATTCAAGCGTAAGGGTACAGGAGGCTGCGCGGCGCCTCAATGTGCGACCGCAGGCCCCCATGGCCCATTTTCGGCACAGCTCGAGCTCAGTCCTCGGTGTCACTCTCTGACCCCGTTCATCCTGGAGGAAGCATCCCATGGAAAGTCGTGATCTCGCCACCATCCGCAACGTCGGCATCCTCTCCCACGGTGGCGCCGGCAAGACCACCCTGGCAGAGGCGCTCCTCTTCACCGCCGGTGCCATCCCGCGCGCCGGACGGGTGGAGGACGGTACCACGGTGATGGACTTCGACCCGGAGGAGACACACCGCAAGGTCTCCATCGCCACCGGCGTCGGCCACCTGGTCTACCGCGGCCACCTGGTGAACCTCCTCGATACCCCCGGCTACTCCAGCTTCCTCTCCGACACGCGCTCGACCCTGCGGGTCGCCGGCGGCGCCCTGGCGATCATCAGCTCGCTTTCCGGGGTGAAGGCGGGGACCGAGCGGGTGTGGCGTTTCGCCGACGAGTACGAGCTCCCCCGGGTGGCCTTCATCAACAAGCTCAACCGGGAGCGTGGCGACTTCGAGCGCGCCGTCCACGACATCGAGGAGCAGCTCTCCGCCACCCCCCTGCCCCTCTACCTGCCGGTGGGCCGCGAGCAGAACCTGCGCGGCCTCTACGACCTGATCACCGGAAAGGCGTACGAGATCAAGGACGGCAAGCAGACGGAGATCCCTGCCAGCGACCTCCCGGACGAGCTCACCGCCCAGGCCGCCACCTACCGCGAGCGGCTCATCGAAGCGGCCTGCGAGATGGACGACGAGCTCCTGGAACGCTACCTGGAGGGGGAGGAGCCGGACGAGGCGCGGGTCCGCGCCCAGCTCCGCGAGGGGACCCTTACCGGCCGCTTCGTGCCGGTGGTGTGCGGCTCGGCGCTCCTGGGCATCGGCGTCCCCGAGCTCCTCGACGCGATCGTCGCCTACCTCCCGTCGCCCCTGGACAAGGCCCACATCACCCGCATCGAGGGGGTCAACCCGGAGACCGGCGAAGAGGTCAGCCGCGACCCCAACCCGGAGGGGCCGGTCTGCGCCCAGGTCTTCAAGACCCTGATCGACCCCTACGCCGGCAAGCTCTCCTACCTGCGCGTCTACTCGGGGACGATCAACGCCGACGCCACCCTCCTCAACGGGAGCTGCGGTCAAAAGGAGCGGCTCCACACCCTCTACCGCCTCCAGGGCAAGGAGGTGAGCGCGGTCGACCACCTGCAGGCGGGCGACATCGGCGCCACCGCCAAGCTCAAGCAGACTCACACCGGCGACACCCTGTGCGACCCGGCCCACCCGATCCGCCTGCCGGCGATCACCTACCCGGAGCCGCAGATCACCTACGCCATCGAGACCGTGGACCGTGGCTCCGAGGACAAGCTGGGTGAGGCGCTGGCCAAGCTCCAGGAGGAGGATCCGATCCTCCGTGTCCATACCGACCCGCAGACCGGCGACACCCTCCTCGACGGCATGGGCCAGGTCCACCTGGAGGTGATGGTGGGGAGGCTGAAGGAGCGTTACGGGGTGAACGTGCGCCTGAAGACCCCGAAGGTGCCGTACCGCGAGACGATCACCAAGCCGGCACGGGTGCAGGGCAAGTACAAGAAGCAGACCGGCGGCCGTGGCCAGTACGGCGACGTCTGGCTGGAGGTGGAGCCGCTTCCGCGCGGTAGCGGCTTCGTCTTCGAAGACCGGGTGGTCGGCGGCGTGGTACCCAGGAGCTACATCCCGGCGGTGGAGAAGGGGGTGGTGGAGGCGCTGCAAAGCGGCTGCGTCGCCGGTTTTCCGGTGGTCGACTGCAAGGTCGCCCTGGTCGACGGCTCGCACCACTCGGTCGACTCATCGGAGATGGCCTTCAAGGTTGCCGGCTCCATGGCGTGGAAGAGGGCGATGGAGGAGGCGGGCCCGGTCCTCCTGGAGCCCCTCGTCAAGATGGAGATCACCGTCCCGGACGAGACGACCGGCGACGTCATCAGCGACCTCAACTCACGCCGTGGCCGGGTCCTCGGCGTCGAGCCCAAGGCGGGGAGCAAGGTAATCGACGCCGAGGTGCCGATGGCCGAGGTCCTCGAGTACGGCCCCGCCCTGCGCTCGATCACCGGTGGCCGCGGCATGTTCTCCCTCCACGTCGACCGTTACGAGGAGCTCCCCGCCTACCTGAAGGATCGCCTCATCGCGGAGCTCAAGAAGGAGGAGTAGGCGCGTGCGGTGGCCGGGGGTGGGACGGCCCTTCGGGCGGGGACCCTATGGATGGCCCCCAGCCCGAAAGCGCTGCCGGCCGCGCAGGGGCTATCCCCTCCCCCATCCCCGGGCGCGCGTAGCGCGCCTTGCTTGCTCACCGCGTCTCGGAGAGAGTCCTCTCTCCGGCGGTCGCCGGAGAGTGATTACCCATCTCACCTGAGGAGGAACCCCATGGCCTTTGAGCTCCCCGAACTTCCCTACCCCAAAGACGCCCTCGCCCCGCACATCTCCGCCGAGACCCTCGACTACCACCACGACAAGCACCACGCGACCTACGTCGCCAACCTCAACAAGCTGATCGAGGGGACCGAGTACGCCGACCTGTCCCTGGAGGAGATCATCAAGAAGGCGTCCGGCGGCCTGTTCAACAACGCCGCCCAGGTGTGGAACCACACCTTCTACTTCGACTGCCTCTCCCCCAACGGCGGCGGCGCCCCCACCGGCGCGGTGGCCGAGGCGATCAACAAAGCCTTCGGCTCCTTCGACGCCTTCAAGGAGCAGTTCTCCGCCACCGCGGTGGGGACCTTCGGCTCCGGCTGGGGATGGCTGGTGAAGAGGGCGGACGGGTCGCTGGCGATCACCTCCACCTCCAACGCCGGCAACCCGATGACCGACGGCGACACCCCCCTGCTCGCCTGCGACGTGTGGGAGCACGCCTACTACGTCGACTACCGCAACGCCCGGCCGAAGTACGTGGCCGCCTTCTGGAACCTGGTGAACTGGGAGACGGTGGCGAAGAACCTGTAGCGCTCGGGCACAGTCTGCGACCACGCCCGTGGAAGGGGCGGACCCCGGTGGGGTCCGCCTTTTTTTGTTGTCCCGTTGCAGGAGGATGCGCACCGGCGCGACACTGCCGCTCCCTTTCTCCCGACGATCCGGATCTCCCATAGGTGTCACCATGTGCCTTTCGCTACTGCTCCTCGTTCTCCTCGATGCCGTCCACGGGGACCGCAACCTCTGCCACGCGGACGGCGCCGCCGCCGGTGGCGCCCTGGTGGCCCCGTAGAGCGCCGTCCAGGCCGGTTTGCCATGAAACGCAAGGCGAAACGCGAGACCGTCTCCCTCGTCCTCGGCAGCGGCGGCGCCCGTGGTCTGGCGCACATCGGGGTCATCGAGGTGCTGGAGGCGCGGGGCTACGAGATCCGCGCCATCGCCGGCTCCTCCATGGGGGCGGTGATCGGCGGCATCTACGCCGCCGGTGAGCTTGATACCTACGCCCGCTGGGTCTCCGCCCTGTCACGCACCGACGTGGTGCGTCTCCTCGACCCCACCCTGAACCGCAGCGGCCTGGTGAAGGGGGAGCGGATCATCAATGCCCTCCGGGAGCTGATCGGCGAGCGCAACATCGAGGCGCTCCCCCTCGCCTTCACCGCGGTGGCCACCGACGTCCTGGCGCAGCGCGAGGTGTGGCTCCGCCACGGCCCCCTCTTCGACGCGATCCGCGCCTCCATCTCCATCCCCACCCTCCTCACCCCCTACCGCATCGACGGCCGCCTGCTCCTCGACGGCGGCCTCCTCAACCCGGTGCCGGTCGCCCCCACCATCCACGAGGCCAACGACCTGATCGTCGCCGTCCACCTGGGGGGCCGGCCGTGTGCGGAGTTGGAGGTGGAGCGCACCACGGTGCCGGGGATCAACCACCTGGGGGAGTACCGCCGGCGCATCGCCGAGTTCATCGAGCGCCTCCCGTGGACCGGCGACAACGGTATGCCCCGGGCCGAGGCGGAGGCGGAGATGGGGTTCCGGGAGATCATCGTCCGCTCCACCGAGACGATGCAGCACGCCATCGCCCGCCAGAAGCTCGCCGCCTACCCCCCGGACCTACTCATCGAGATCCCGCGCAACGCCTGTAGCTTCATGGAGTTCCACCGCGCCACCGAGCTCATCGCCCTCGGCCGGCAACAGACGGAGCGGGCGCTGGCCGACCTCGATCGATCGACCTGCGGCAACAGCGAGGCGTAGCCGCAGCCCCGCCTCAGGCACACGCCGCGGCAATGCCCACCGGGGCGACGCGATCGAGGAAGGGGGCGGCGAGGTCGCAGAAGCGGGCGGGCCGCTCCACCATCGGGCTGTGGCCGCACCGATCCACGGTGTGCAGCTCCATCGCCTCCAGGCCGGCGGCCGCGGTGCGCCACGGGGCCACCGGGGTCACCCGGTCCTCCCGCCCCCAGAGGAGCAGGGTCGGCACGGTGATCTCCCCGAGCCACCGCTCCAGCCGCGCCCGGCGCGCCTCGCGCAGGAGGCGGACGATGTTGCGCCGGGCACCGGGACGGGTGACGGTGGCGAAGGTCTCGTCGACCATCGCGTCGGTGATCGTGGTGCGGTCGTAGAAGAGGCGGTCGGCAAGCTGGAAGGCGTAGTCGCGGGTGAGCTTGCGCGGCGCCCCCACCCCGAGGTTGGTCTCCTCGCCGAGCCCCGGGGTGCCGCTGAGGACGAGCCCGGCCACCCGCTTCGGGTGGCTGCGGGCAAAGGCGAGGGCGACGAGGCCGCCGAAGGAGTTGGCCATCAGGGTCGCGGTGCGAATCCGCTGATGGTCGAGGAGGTCACCGAGGTGGTCGGTGAGGGCCGTCAGGGTGGTCTGTGCGCGGTCGTAAAGTGCGTAGGGGTGGCGGCCGGCGACGATGGCGCGGCCGGCGGCGACCAGGCTCTCGGCCGCCTCCTCCCAGATCCAGCTCCCGGCGAAGAGGCCGGGGAGGAGGACGAGGGGCGGGCCGTCGCCGCGACGATCGCAGGCAAAGGGATCAATGGACGGATTCTGGCGCATGGTTTCACTCCTCCGGACCGGGTGTAGAGCCCACCGGCGCGGCCACGGTGCGGATGGGGGGCTCGGCGGTGACTACCTTTTCGCCCATTCGCACCGGAGGGATAGCGCCCGACGGACAATCCGTGGTTCAAGCCGCAATAGGAGGCGCGAATGGTGGGTGCCACCGGTCTGACGTCACCGGTGGAGGCAACCGGATCGCAACGGCCGGGAAGGCGGTTTATTGGCCACGGAACCCACGGAAGCACACGGAAGCAGGGGGCTCCCGTTGGGTTAGAGCGAGCGGGACCCCATTCCTGCGCGAAGCAGGAGCGGCGCCACACCTTCCTTGCTCCCTCCCTCTGCGTCCCCGCGTCTCTGCGTGAGGCCCCCACCGACTCCCCGGTCCGCAACGGACCCGCCCCCCCGTCAGTGGACCGGCGTCCCGTAGGCGCCGTGGGCGCGGCCGAGGATCTGCTCGTTGTAGGCGCGGATCACGTCCTGCCGCTTGAGCATCCCGAAGACGCGCTGTGGGTCCTTGCGTGACACCACCGGCATCTGCTCGATGTCCTTGCGCCCGAACTGCTCCATGGCCCGGTTGAGGGTGTCGTCCGGGTGGACGGTGATCACCTCGCGGGTCATCAGGTCGGCGACCACCACCAGCCGGGCGAGCTCGTCCTCCATGAGCACCGTGCGGATGTCGTTGAGGGAGATAATCCCCACCATCCGCTCGTTCTCATCGAGGACCGGGAAGTAGATCCACGGGCTGGTGGCGAACCGCTGCGCCAGGGAGTGGAGGTCCATCGACTCGGGGACCCAAGTGAAGTCGTCGTGCATCACATCGTCCACGGTGAGGGCGTTCATCGCCGTGAGCTCGCGGCCCACCTTGATTTCGATCCCCTTGCGGGTGAGGGCCTCGGTGTCGATCGACTCGTGGTAGAAGACGCGCGCGATGATCGTGCCGATGGCCGAGGCGAAGAGGATCGGCAAGACGATCTCGTGGGAGTTGGTGATCTCGAACAGGAGGAACATGGCGGTGAGGGGCGCGTGGGCCGCGGCGGCGAGGAAGCTCCCGAGCCCCACCAGGGCATAGGCCCCCACCGGCGCGGTGATGGCCGGGAAGGCCGCGTGGACCAGGACGCCGTAGGCGCCCCCCACCATCGTGCCGATCACCATGGCCGGGGCGAAGATGCCGCCGGCGCCGCCGGAGCCGAGGGTGATGGCCGTGGCCACCATCTTCAAAATGGCGAGCAGGGCCATGAGGAGCCACGGCAGCTCGCCGTGCATCGCCTCGGAGATGTGGTGGTAGCCGCCGCCCATCACCTGCGGGAAACCGATGCCCACCATCCCCACCATGGCGGCGCCGATGAGGGGCCGTACCAGACGCGGCAGTCGGCTTGCCTCGAAGAGGTCCCAGATGCCGTAGAAGATCTTGATGTTGAGGACCGCCAGGCCACCGACCACCACCCCGAGGCCGGCGTAAAGGAAGAGCTCCCAGTAGCTCACCAGGTGGTAGGGGAGGACGTCGAACATGAGCTCGTTGCCGAAGATCATGCGCGAGCAGGCGGTCGCCACCCCGGCGGCGATCACCAGGGGGGTGAAGTGGTGCACCTCGAAGTCCCCCAGCAGGACGATCTCGATGGCGAACATCACCCCGGCCATGGGGGCGTTGAAGACCCCGGCGATGCCGGCGGCCGCCCCCGAGGCGACCATCAGCCGCAGCTTCGTGCCACTCACCCCGAAGGTCTGGCCGACGTTCGAGCCGATGGCGCCGCCGAGCTGGGCGATCGGCCCCTCCAGGCCGGCAGAGCCGCCCGAGCCGATGGTCAGGGCCGGGGCGACGATGGCGATGAAGATGTTCCGCGCCCGGATCACCCCGCCGCGCAGGTTGACGATCTCCAGAAAACGCGGCAGACCGTAGCCACCCACCTCCCCGGGGAAGAGGAGAATGAGGGGGATGAGGCAGACGATCCCGAGGAGCGGCAGGAGGATGATGGCAACCCGATGCCCCCCCCCCATGTCAATGGAGAGCAGCGAGTGGAGCGGCCCGAAGAAGTAGGCCTCCACCTGCTCCAGGCTGGTACGCAACAGGGCGTAGCCCACCGTGGCCACCATGCCCACCACCACCGCCATGAGGATGAGCTGGGTCTCGTCCGAGGGACGCACCGCAAGCAGCCGTGCCACCAGGGCCTGCCGGCGGCGGCGCCACGCCCGCGCGAAGATGCGGAGCCGGCTCACCGCTCCCCCTCCGCTCCGCCTTCTCTCCACCCCGCGTCCCGGAAGCGTTTGGTGTGGGAGGCGTCCGGTGTGTGCATGTGGGGCAGGGCTCTACTCGACGGTGACCGATTTGGCGAGATTGCGAGGCTGATCCACGTCCGTACCCCGGCGCAGCGCGACATAATACGCGAGGAGCTGGAGCGGCACCACCATCACCACGGGACAGAGGTAGCGACTGCACGGCGGCACGGTGATCGCCTCCGTCCCCTCGGGCAGGGTGTCCACCAGGGCCGGCTGGGTGATCGCGATGGGGACCCCGTCGCGCGCCCGCACCTCCTCCACGTTGGAGAGCATCTTCTCCATGAGGTCGTCGTCGGGCAGCAGGCAGACCACCGGCATCTCCTCGTCGATGAGGGCGATGGGGCCGTGCTTCATCTCCCCGGCCGGGTACCCCTCGGCGTGGATGTAGGAGATCTCCTTCAGCTTCAGGGCACCCTCCAGGGCGAGGGGAAAGTGGATCCCACGGCCGAGGTAGAGGACGTCGCGCCGCTCGGCGAGCCCCTTGGCGAGGCGCTCGCACGCCGGGGCACACGCCAGCGCCTCCTCCACCATCGTCGGCAGGGTGATCAGGTCGCGCAGGAGCGTCGCCTCGTCGTCGCCGGAGAGCCGGCCGTTGGCCCGCCCGAGGTGGAGCGCGAGGAGGTAGAGGACCACGAGCTGGGTGGTGAACGCCTTGGTGGAGGCGACGCCGATCTCGGGACCGGCGTGGGTGTAGAGGGTGGCGTCCGCCTCGCGAGTCATGGTCGAGCCGACCACGTTGCAGATGGACAGGGTCGTCGCCCCCTGCGCCTTTGCCTGGCGCAGGGCGGCGAGGGTGTCGGCGGTCTCCCCCGACTGGGAGATGGCCACCAGGAGGGTGCGCGGTCCGACGATCGGCTTGCGGTAGCGGAACTCGGAGGCGATATCGACCTCCACCCCGACCCCGGCGAGCTGCTCCACCATGTACTTGCCGACCAGGGCCGCGTGCCACGAGGTGCCGCAGGCGACCATCACCACCCGCCGCATGGTGCGCAGGAACTCGACGTCGAGCCCCAGATCGGCGAGGGCCACCCGCTGCTCCCCCTGGTGGATGCGGCCGGCGAGGGTGTCGTTGATCGCCCGCGGCTGCTCGTAGATCTCCTTGAGCATGAAGTGCTTGAAGCCGGCCTTCTCGGCCATCACCGGGTTCCAGTCGATGTGGGTGGTCTCTCGCGCCACCGGCTCGCCCGCGAGGCTGGTGATGGTGATCTCCCCGGCGGAGAGCGCCGCCACGTCCCCATCCTCCATGAAGATCATCTCGCGGGTGTGGGCGAGGACCGCGGGGATGTCGGAGGCGAGGAACGACTCTCCCTCCCCCTTGGCCAGGACCAGGGGCGAGCCGTTACGGGCGGCGTAGAGGGTCTCGGGCTCGGCCTCGAAGACGACCGCCACCGCGTAGGCGCCGCGCACCTCGGCCAGCGCCGCGCGGATCGCCTGGCTCGGCGCCAGCCCCTGCCTGCGGTGGCGGGCGATGAGGTGGGCGATCACCTCGGTGTCGGTCTCCGAGGCGAAGCGGAACCCCTCCTGCTCCAACCGCTCCCGCAGCTCCACGAAGTTCTCGATGATCCCGTTGTGGACCAGGGCGAGACCGTGGGAGGCGTGGGGGTGGGCATTTTGCTCCGACGGCCTCCCGTGGGTCGCCCAGCGGGTGTGGCCGATGCCGAGGGTGGCGGCGAACCGCTCATCCCGGAGTTGTCCGGCGAGGACCGCGAGCTTGCCCTCGGCGCGGCGGATCTCGATCGCATCCCCCTCCAGAAGGGCGACCCCGGCCGAGTCGTAGCCGCGGTACTCGAGGCGGGTGAGCCCCTCAATGAGGATCGGGAGGGCGGGCTGGGGACCGATATAGCCGACGATGCCGCACATGGGGACTCCTTATCTCAGTGGAAAGTAGAAGGTAGAAAGGGGGGGATGAATCAAGTAGGGATGGCGCGGGCGGTCGAGGGGGGATCCACGGTGGCTGGCAGCCCACGCCCAAGCGACATCCGGCTACCCTTCCCGCCCATCTCCAACCCGCCGCCCCCCTATCTACCTTCTACTCTCTGCTCCGTTTCGCCTTCTCCTCCTTCACCCGCGCCAGGTACCGAGCGCCGGCGCCTTCGCGGTCCTCCTGCGGGGCGCGGGAGGTGGTGAGCGCACCGGGTGGGACGTCACCGGTGACGGTGGTCCCGGCGCCGATCAGGGCGCCCGCGCCCACCTCCACCGGCGCCACGAGCTGGGTGTCGGAGCCGATGAAGACGTCGTCGCCGATCACCGTCTGATGCTTGTTGGCGCCGTCGTAGTTGCAGGTGATGGTGCCGGCGCCGACGTTCACCCCGGCGCCCATGACCGTGTCGCCGATGTAGGAGAGGTGGCTCACCTTGGAGCCCTCGCCGATCGTCGACCGCTTGATCTCCACGAAGTTGCCCACCCGCGCCTCGCGCCCCACCTGTGCTCCGGGGCGCAGGCGGGCAAAGGGGCCGAGCTGTGCCGCCTCGGCCACCACACACCCCTCCAGGTGGGAGTGGCCCCGGTCCACCACCCCATCGCCGAGCTCCGCGTCGATGTAGACGGAGCACGGCCCGATCTCGCAGCCGGCGCCGATGCGCGTTGCCCCGTGGAGGCAGACCCCCGGGTGGAGGACCGTGTCCTGTCCCACCGTCACCCCCGCCTCCACGTAGGTGGCGGCCGGGTCGATGAGGCTCACCCCCGACGCCATGAGCGCCTGGTTCACCCGGGCGCGGGCATGGGCGGCGGCGGCGGCGAGATCCATGCGCGAGTTCACCCCCATCACCTCCGCCGCCACCGGGTAGGCGAGCCCCTCCACCGGCCGCCCCTCGGCCACCGCCATCTCCACCACGTCGGTGAGGTAGAGCTCCCCCTGGGCATTGTCGCTGGAGAGCTTTGGCAGGGCGGCGCGCAGGAAGGCGAGGTCGAAGCAGTAGAGGCCGGTGTTGATCTCGCGGATCGCCAGCTCCGCCTCGCTCGCGTCCTTGGCCTCGACGATGCGGGCAAAGCGGCCGGAGCCGTCGCGCACGATCCGCCCCAGGCCGCCGGGCTCGGCCACCTCGGCGGTGAAGAGGCTCACCGCCGCGCCGCACCGCTCGTGGTGGGCGACCAGGCGGGCGAGCTCCGCGCCGCGCACGAGGGGGCAGTCGCCGCTCACCACCACCACGCAGCCCCTCTCCCCCTCCACCGCGGTGAGGCCGTGGGCGACCGCGTCGCCGGTGCCCCGCTGGGGCACCTGCTCCACCACCACCGCGCCCGGGGCCGACGTGGCGAGGTGGTCGGCCACCCGCTCCCCCTGGTGGCCCACCACCGCCACCAGCCGCTCCGGGTCGAGGGCGGCAACGGCCGCCACGACGAAGTCGACCATCGGCCGGCCGTTCACCGGGTGCAGCACCTTGGGCAGCGCGGATCGCATCCGCGTCCCCTGTCCGGCGGCGAGGAGGATGACGGTGGTGGACATGGGGGGCTCGCTTTGCTCGCGGGGGTGGGGGTGAGGGATCGGGGATGGGGGCATGGACGACCCTACGGGTCGCCTATTCGACAATTATTTGGAAAAAATGAGTCACCTCACAAATTACCGCCGGTCGCGGGTGGACCACTCACCCGGAGCAGGCGTGAAGGTTCCCCTCACCCCCCACCCCCCACCCCGCGCGCGGAGCGCGCCTCCCCCTCCGGCAGGACCAGACCGGCGGAGATCACCACCTTCATCGCCTCCTCCACGCTCAGCTCCAGCGGGCGGGTGGCAGCGGCGGGGACGAAGAGCAAGAAGCCGCTCGTGGGGTTGGGGGTGGTGGGGACGAAGAGGGTGAGGTGGTCGCCGCTCAGGGGCGCGGCCACCGCCCCGCGCGCCTCGCCGGTAACGAAGGCGACGGCCCAGGTCTCCGCCTTCGGATACTCCACGAGGACGACGCGCGAGAACTGGTGCTCCTGGGTCCCCACCACCGCGTGGACCACCTCCCGCGCCCCCTTGTAGACCGGCCGGACGATGGGAATGTTCGCCAGGACCGCCTCCCCCCACGCCACCAGACGGCGGCCCACAAAGTTGCGCGACAGAGCCCCGACCAGGGGAATCCCGACGATCAGCAGGATCACCCCCAGGCCCGGCACGTCGCGACCAAGGTAGTGGGCGGGCAGGTCACCCACCGTCCGATCCAGCAACCGCACCGCCCCACGGAGGAGAGAGAAGGTGAGAAAGAGGGGCACCACCACCGCCAGCCCGGTGAGGAAGCTGACCCGGAGCTGGCGACGGAGGGAGCGGAGGAGGGGCATGGGGACTCGTTCTCCCGCGGTCGGTCTCGCCAGTAGCCAGGCCGCTGGTGCTGGCGGGCCACCGCGAGGTTCAGAATTTCATCTTCCTTTTGAGAAAGCGGACCCTCACGACACCCGATACTTGGCGAGGACCGCGTTGAGGTGGACCGCCTCGATCTCACCCCGGCGGTGGGCGGCGAGTCGATCCTCGGCCTCCCCTGCCCAAAGGCGGTCGGGCTCTGCATCCGGCTCGTCCGGGCTGGCCAAGATCCCGTCCGCCAACTCGACGCCCGCCGCGGGCGGTAGCTTGCGTGCCTGCTCCACCAAGGTCTCGGCTCTGTCGGTCATGGGTATCTCCCTTTCGTGAAGGTGGTACGGCCGATCTTCACCCACCCCAACCCCTCGGCAAAGCACGAATGACCGGATCGGAGTCCGGCGGAATTCTAACCGACGATCCGGGTACGGTCGCGGTATGCTGCCCCTTCGACCGCCCGCAATTCGATTCCACGCCGATCCCATCCCCACACCACAATGGACCCCACCCCCACGCCCGGCCGGTTGATCACCCTCGAAGGGGGCGACGGCGCCGGCAAGTCGACCCAGGCGGCGCTGCTCGCCGCGCGGCTGCGCGCCGCCGGAGTGGAGGTGGTGGAGACGCGCGAGCCCGGGGGGACCCCCCTCGGGCAGGAGATCCGGCGGCTGCTGGTGACCCCGGGTGGCGACCCGCCGGTGGTGCGCGCCGAGCTCCTCCTCTACCTCGCCGATCGGGCGCAGCACGTGGCGCGGGTGGTCGCACCGGCCCTGGCGCGCGGCGCCTGGGTGGTGTGCGACCGCTTCGTCGACTCCACCATCGCCTACCAGGGGGCGGGGCGGGGGCTCGACGAGGCGGAGGTTACAGCCCTCTGTCGCCTCGCCACCGGCGGCGTGTGGCCCGACCTCACCCTCTGGCTCGCCCTCGACCCGGCGCTGGCTGCCCGCCGCCGCGCCGGCCGCGGCGGGGCCGACCGGATGGAGCTGGAGGGGATCGCCTTCCAGGAGCGGCTGGTCGCCGCCTTCGCCCGCCTCGCCGCGGCCGAGCCCGGCCGCTGGCGAGAGGTGGCCGCGGACGGCGACGTAGAGACGGTCGCCGCCAAGCTGTGGGCGGCGGTGGCGGACCGCTTCCCGGCGGTGGCGGGGTAGACGGCCCCGCCGGGGGCGTCACCAATGCTCCAAGGCGGTGGCAATGCGGCCCATCCATAGATTGAGCCACGAATGGGATGCGAATGGTGGTGCCTCCAGTCCGACGTCACCAGTGTGGACAACCGGACCGCAACGGCCCGGAAGGCGGTTTTTTGGCCACGGAACCCACGGAAGGGCACGGAAGGGGCGAGAGTTTGCGGCGGGGGGAAGAGAACGAGGTGGCGCCGGCCGTGTTTCGAGCAGGAATGGGGTCCGGGTTGCTCGCTCAACCCAACGGGAGTTCCCGACTTCCGTGCCCTTCCGTGGGTTCCGTGGCCAATTCCCTGCCGGGCAGCTCATTGCCCCGATTGCATCCCCATCGCCGCCTCGTCCCCGAAATGGGGACCGCTGAAAGCTGCTGAGAGGATCAGCGGAAATAGCGATGCAGGCCAAGTACGGCGTCGCTCCACGCCTCGGCCGGTGTGTCTCTGTGGTGAAATCGCCTTCCAGGCTCGCACCGTGATCACCTCGTGAGTCCCTCGACCCGGTTGGCGGTATCCCCTCCCCCTGACATCTTGCCCTCTTTCCGATTGCCCATCGTCGGTCATGAGCTAGGGGCAATCGGCATTTCTTGCGATGACGGCGTCGGTCGGCTGA
>JAJRSX010000069.1 GCA_024278555.1 bacterium
CACCACCACCACCCAGTCGGGCCGCTGGTCGATGCAGACCGGCTCGAAGCGTCGGATCGTCTCGGCGGTCTGCACCGCGTGGCTGCCGGAGCCGACCCCGAGGTCGATGTCCGGCTTGGGGATCCCCAGCTCCTCGAAGAAGAGCTTCGACATGCGCTGGTCGTAGTGCTGGCCGGTGTGGACCAGGTACGGCGCCAGCCGCTCATCACCCGCCATCGCCGCCATGATCGGGGCGATCTTCATGAAGTTGGGCCGCGCCCCCGCCACCAGGATGACCTTGATTGCCATGGGTTCTCCTCCGCCACTCGCCGGATGTTCGCCTCTGCCTACCAGCGCCAGAAGCGGCGGCGCTCCCGGTCGTTCGCCGGGTCGAGGTGCGTCGCCCGGTCGCCGGCGTCGCCGTGGCGATCGACCCGCTCGGCGAGGCGACGGACCTCCTCCAGGAGCTCCCGGTGGTGGTCGTCGCTGTCTGCCGCGTGGGCGGCGAGGGCCTCAATGGTGGTGGTGAGACGCCCGAGGAGGTCGACCAGCTCCCGACTCGGGCCGCCCCCTCCCCGCCCGGCGAGGCCGGCCTCGCGGACCGCAACGGCGACCCCCTCGACCGCGGCGGTGAGGCGGGTGAGGAGCGGGGTGAGGCCACCCCCCGCCGGCGTCGGCAGGCCACCGGCCGCCGCCTCCGCCACCGGCGGTTGCGGGGCGAAGGCGGCCTGCTCCGCCACCACCTCCTCCAGGAGGGCGGCGTCCACACTGTCGCGCTCGTCGGCGAAGGCGGCCACCAGGGCGGTGTCGCAGAGCTGGTTGATCAGGCGCGGGACGCCGTGAGTGTGGCGGTAGATCAGCGGCACTGCATCATCGGCGAAGAGGTCGAACCGCTGAGCCCCGGCACACTCGAGGCGGTGGTGGATGTAGGGCGCCACCTCCTCCTCATCCAGCGGCGCCAGGTGGTAGGTG
The DNA here is from genome assembly GCA_024278555.1 of bacterium. Lineage (GTDB taxonomy): Bacteria > CG2-30-53-67 > CG2-30-53-67 > CG2-30-70-394 > CG2-30-70-394 > CG2-30-70-394. The sequence goes on from JAJRSX010000069.1 coordinate 952, forward strand.
ACCGCGACCCGCTGGCGAAGCTGCTCCAGGTCGGGCCGGGCGAGGGTCTTCCCGAGGCCGGGCTGGCCGGCGAGGATGATCTGCAAGAGCGGCTGGGAGCCGGTCTCCAGGTTGGCGAGCAGGCGCACCTGTTCGAGGACCTCGGGGGCGAGGTTCTGCGCCTCGTCCACCATCAGGACGACCCGGCGGCCCGCCTGGTACTCGGCGAGCAGGAAGTCGTAGAGGGCGTTGAGGCGATCGGCGTCGCTGTCGACGGTCGCCGCCACCTCGAACTCGGTGAGGATGAGGGTGAGGAACTCGCTCTTCGTCAGGTTGGTGTGGAAGACAAAGGCGACATTCACGTCCTCCGGCAGCCGCCCGAGGACGTAGTTCAGCAGGGTCGTCTTGCCCGCCCCCACCTCCCCCACCAGGACCACGAACCCCTTGCGCTCCAGGAGACCGTACTCGAGGGTCGCCAGGGCCCGGTCATGCTTCGGGCTCAGGTAGAGGTAGTCCGGATTCGCCTGAATCCGAAACGGGTTCTCCCGCAGGCCGAAGTGGCGCTCGTACATGGGGGGGCTCGCCGCGCTCGCCCGGGGTTGGGGGCTAGGGACTAGGGGCGAATGGCCGCTGCGCGGCTGGAAATTATTCTTCGGGTACGACTCGTCGTCATCTTTTTCAGCCCGAGGGGCTGCCCTTCCCTAGGAGTCTGTCGGACTTAGGCGATCGTCGCGAGGGAAAGCGGATCTCGGCCAGAATTGTGCATAAGTCCGACAGGCTCCTAGCCCCGAGTCCCTAGCCCCCCGGGGCGCGCGTAGGGCGCCCGCCTTAGCCGCCTGGCACCTCCAGACTTGCCGTCAGCACCGTCCCCAACAGCTTGTCCTGGGGCAAGACCGAGAGCGCCTTGGAGAGAGCGTCGGAGTGGGTGGCCCCCTCCCGAACCACCAGCAAGACGCGGTCGACAAAACGCGACAGGATGATCGGATCGGCGGCCCCTTCCACACCGGGGCCGTCGAAGAGGATGGTACGGTCCGGGTAGCGCCCCTTGAGCTCCGCCACCAGGTCGCGCATCCGCTGGGAGTCGAGGAGCTCGGCGGCGCCGCCGTTGGAGCCGACACCGGCAAACAGGGTGAGCTTGCCGACGTCGGTACGCAGAAGGCAGTCGGAGACCTCGGCGTTGCCCTCGAGGTAGTCGGCGAGACCGCGCTCGGGGGTAAGGCCGAGGAGCTGGGCGACCGCCGGGGCGCGCAGGTTGGCGTCCACCAGGAGGACCGTCTGGTCCATCTCCCGAGCCATGGAGACGGCGAGGTTCAGGGCGGTGAGGGTCTTGCCGTCGCTGCTCCCCGGGCTGGTGATGAGAAAGCAGTTGTCGCCGGTCGCCTGGGCGTGGGCCCGGAGCTGGGTACGCAGCTTGCGGTACTGCTCCGCCACCGGGTGGTCGTCGAGAAAGGCGACCAGGCGCCGCTCGCGGGCGTGGCTGAGGTCGACCGCGACGCGCTGCGCCGGACGGTCGGTGGTCGTGGGGGCGGGGGCGGCGGGCTCGGTCGCCACGGTCGCCTCGGCACCCTCCACCGGGGTGTCTCCATTCTGCTGCTGCGCCTTGTCCAGCGCCTTGCGTAGGCGGCTCATCGTTCCTCTCCCGTGGACTGCGTCGGTGGCGGCGAGGGCGTCCGCTCCGCCTCCTCCTCGGCGGCGGTGACCTTGCCGGTTACCTGCAGCCAGAGGACGTCGAGCGGCTTGACCGCGAAATGGACGGTGGCCACGGCGGCGACCATCACCCCGACCACCGTACCGGCGGCAAACCACCGACGACGCCGACGACGGCTGCGGTCGGCAGCGGTCTCGATGGCGCCGATCACCGCCAGCACCGGCAGGCGGGCGGCGTGGGCCAGACGGTTGGCGGAGTAAAAGCCGGTATCCAGTGCCTCGCGCGCCGCTGCCACACCGACCCCGACGCCGACCCCGAGGATCAGCCCAATGAGGGTGAGGGCGAGGCGATTCGGCTTCACCGGCTCCTCCGGGAAGACCGCCGGGTCGATGATCGAGAACCGCTCCGCCATCTGACCGCGCTCGAGGTCGATGGAGGCCTTCGCCTCCTCCAGCTTCTGGCGCATGTCGCGGTAGCGCGCGGTGCGGTTCGCCTTCGCCTCCATGAGGCGGTCGTACTCGGCCCCCACCTTGGGGGTGAGGAGGATCTGCTTGCGGAGCCCCTCGATCCGCTCCTCCACCGCCTTCACCTCCTGGTTGAGGGCGTGGATATTGGTCTCGACCCCGGCGAGCTGGTTCTGGGTGGCGATGTAGTAGGGATCGTTGGCAAGCGAGCTCTCCTCCGCCTCCATCGCCGCCTGAGGGTCGAGGGCGTGGATCTGCTTGCGCAGGTCGGCGACCTTCGCCTCAATCGGTGCCTTCGCCTTCTCCCCCTCGGCGGAGCTGAGGGCGAGGCGGGTGTTGAAGAGCTCGTGGAGGAGGTTGTCGACCTGCTGCTGGGTCGCCGCGTCCGCCTCCACCTCGGCGATCTCGCGGCGGACCTTCACCACATCCGGGTGGTCGGGAGAGTACTTGGAGAGGAGCTGCGCCTCCTGCAGGCGGAGCTCCTTGAGGCGGTCCTTGGCGGTGGGCCCCTGCTTGCGGGCCGTCGCCTGGCGGGTGAAGAGCTGGGCGGCGAGCTGCTCGCGCTGTGACTTGAAGTCGGCGATGCGGGTGAGGAGGGCGTCGCGGTCCCGCGACATCCGCTCCATCGTCTGCATGTTGATCATCTTCTGGTCGGGCAGGGAGCCGAGGTACTTCTCCTTGAGTTCGACGAGCTTGGTGTCGATCGCCCTGATCTCTTCCTGGAGGCGGGTCGTCTCTTTCTCCAGGAATTCGGTGGACGCCTTGGCGTGCTCCTCACGCGCCTTGAGGTTTTGCGACAGGTAGAAGGTCGCCAGGTTGTTGGCCACCTGCTGCACCTTCGCCGGGTTCTCCCCCTGGTAGACCACCTCGAAGGCGATGGTGGCGGTCATCGGCCTGCCGGTGCGCTTGTCCACCACCTCGGTGGAGATCGGGTTGAGCTGGATGTCCTCGCGGAAGCCGTCGATCACCTCCTCGGTGGTCTCCTTCTTCCGCTCCTTCTTGTAGAGGTCGAACCGCTTGATCAGGTCGAGGAGGCTCTGCCGGCTCATCACCTGCTGGGTGATCATCTGCAGCCGCTGCTCGACGAAGTCGGTGACCGTGGTGCGTACCATGTCCGGCGGGATCTGCTGCTCCTCCACCAGGACCGTGGTCTTCGCCTCGTAGACCGGCGGCAGGAGCAGGGCGAGCGCCACCGCCACCGCGAAGACGACGACAAAGGTGAGGACGAAGGCTCCCGCGCGGCGGCGAGCAATGGCCAGCACTTCGGGGAGGCCTGTCGTGTTTTCCGATTCCATTCTTCCTCCTAGCGGCGGCGCGGTGCCCATCCTGGCTCCGCGTCTCTCCGCGGCCTCATCGTCGTTCGGTCCTTAACCCTTCAGTCTCTTTTGTAGCGCTTCTGCCGCCTTCACCCACGGTCCGCGCGGCTTGGCGGCGAGGCACTGGTCGATCGCCTGAAGCGCGGCGTCACGCTCGCCGGCTGCGTCGGCAATCGCCGCCTGGTGGTAGCGCACGATGGCCGGAATCGCCTTCGCCTCCTTGCCCTCCAGCGCCTTCTCCAGGATCGCCCGCGCCTCCTTCGCCTTGCCCTGCTTGTAGAGGACCCAGGCGTAGGTATCGGCGACGTTGGCGTCCTTGGGGTAGCGCTCCATGAGCCCCTTGGCGAGGGTGGCGGCACGCTCCAGCCGCTGCCCCATCTCCGCCAGGCGGTAGGCGAGGTTGTTCGCCGCCATCGGGTCGTCGGGCTTGAGCTCGAGGATCCGGTCGTAGGTGGCCACCGCCTCCTTGCCCCTGTTACCCCACTCGTAGAGGCGCGACAGGGAGGAGAGGAGCTGCACCGACTTCGGGGTCGCCTCCACCTGGCTTTCGAGGATGGTGATCCCCTTGTCGAGGTTGCCGGTGCGCGCCTCCAGCACCGCCTGCTGGGTGGCGTAGATCGGGTTGGTGGGGAACCGCTCCACCAACGGGTCGATCACCTTGTGCGCCTCCTCCGTCTTGCCCTTCTGGAGCAGCAGGGAGAGGAGCATCTCGATCCCCTGGGGCGGCGGCGCGTTCATCTCCCCCAACGGCTCCAGCCGCGCCAGGGCGGTGTCCGCGGCCTTGTCCTTCAAGTAGAGGCGGGCGAGCTGGATGCGCGCGGTGGTGTTCTCCGGGCTCAGCTCCACCACCTTCTCCAGCTCCTGGCGGCCGAGGAGCTCCTCGCCGAGGGCGAGGTGGCAGCCGGCGAGGCCGGCGTGGATCTGCGGATCCTGCGGCGCCTCTTTGAGGAGCTCGCGGAAGTGGTCCAGTGCCCCCTGGGCATCCTTGCTGAGGAGCTCCACCTGCGCCTGCAGGACGCGGCCATCGAAGTCCTCCTCGCTGGCGGCGAGGATCTGATCGACCACCGCCTTCGCCTTGTCGAGGTGCTGGAGCTGGATATCGAGGCGGGCAAGGGAGGTGTGGACCGCCGACGGCGGCTGCACCCGCTTCGCCGCCCGCTCCAGGACCGCCACCGCCTCGTCGATCTTCCCCTCCGCCGCCTTGATCCGGGTGAAGGCGGTGATCAGGCGGACATCCGGCTGCTCCTGCTCGATCCCCGCCACCAGCATCTCCTCCGCCCGCGCCACCTGCCGCAGCCGGAGATAGGTGTCGGCGGCCAGGAGCCGCCCCTCGGGGGGGAGGTCCGGGTTGGCGACAAAGGCGTCCACCACCCGCTGCACGTCGTCGAGCCGCTTCTGTCGCCCGTAGTAGCCGATAAGGCCGGCGGTGAGGCGGACGTCGCCGGCGAGCTTCTCCGGCGCCCCGGTGAAGGTCGCCTCCGCCCCCCTGGTGTCACCCCGCTCCTCCTGGATGCGGGCGAGCATGAGCAGCGCATTCACCGACTCCGGCTGCGCGGTCAGGGCCGCCTGCGCGTACCCCTGCGCCTCCTCGAGATGCTTGCCCTTGATCGCCATCTGGGCCAGGGCCAAATTCACCCCGGCCCGCTCCTCCGGCTTCAGGTCCCGGCGGTCGAGGAGGGCCTTGAGGAGCGCCGCCGCCTCGTCACCGCGGTCGCGAAGCTGGAGGGAGGCGGCCTCAACGGTGGCGATCCGGTAGCTCTTGCGCGCCTCCTCCGGGAGGCCGCCGAGGACCTCGTCGAGGCGGTCGAACTGGCGCGCCGCCACCAGGATATTGGCCAGGGGGACCACGAAGTCGAGGTCGGTGGGGGCGAGCTTGGCGGCCTTGTTGTAGTAACCCAGGGCGGAGCGGTAGTCGCGGCTCTTCAGATAGGTCTCACCGAGGAGGCCGTAGGCCTGCGCGAACTTCGGATCGATCTGTGCCGTGTTCTTCAGCTCGATGATCCCCTCGGCGGACTTCCCCTCCTCGAGATACCTCTTTGCCCGCTCGAAGTGGGCGTCGCGACGCGACTCCCGCGAGCCGCACGCAGAGAGCAGGGTGAGCGATGCCACCACCAGGGTGATCAGGGCGAGACGTAACAGACGAACCGTATTCATTCCAGCTCCTTACCGCGGGTGTACCTCCGACAATGGTCGATCAGTTTGCACCATTTGTGGGGCGGGTGGCGACAAACGGTCGTCCGCTCTTCGGCGCCCTGCCTCCGCCGCTCAACTTGGATCGTCCCCAAGGGGTGCGTAGGATAGACCACCTCGCGCCGATTGCTCACCCGGTACCCGTTGCGGTCACGACGATCCGGGACAAGCGGTAAGCGCCACAAGGGAACTCCATGGCTGCCACCATCTACATCGTCGACGACGAGCCGAACATCCTCACCACCCTCGACGGGTGCATGCGCGACGAGGGGTACGCGGTGACCACCCAGAGCGACCCGATGCAGATCGAGAAGGACCTGGAGACGGTCCATCCCGACGTGGTCCTCCTCGACATCTGGATGCCGGCGCGCGACGGCATCGAGGCGCTCTCCATCATCAAGGGGATCGACCCGACCATCGAGGTGATCATCGTCACCGGCCACGGCAATATCCGCACCGCCGTGGAGGTGACCCGGCTGGGCGCCTACGACTTCGTGGAGAAGCCGATCAACCTCGACACCCTCCTGGCGGCGGTGGACGGGGCCCTGGCCCGCCGCGGCGGCGAGCGGCCGGCGGCCAAGCCGCTGCCGGCGGCCGGTGGCCAACCCGAAGCCCGCCGGGGCGGCCGCCACCAGCGCACCCTGCGGCGCAGCGTCGTGGTCGGCGGCATGGGGCTCCACTCGGGGGAGAAGACCGGGGTTATCCTGTCGCCGCTGCCGCCGGGCTCGGGAATCCTCTTTACCGACATCAACCGCGGCGACACGGTGCCGGCCCTGGTCGACTACGTGGACACCACCGGCTACGCCACCACCCTGCGCCACGGCACCACCGTGGTCCACACCACCGAGCACTTCCTCGCCACCCTCTCCATGTACGGGGTCACCAACTTGATGGTGAAGGTCCACGAGGAGCTGCCGATCATGGACGGCTCAGCCGCGGAGTTCTGCCGGGTGGTGGAGGAGGCGGGGATCGAGAAGCAGGCGGCGGAGATCTCGCCCCTGGTCGTGGAAGAGACCTTTGTGGTGGGCGACGAGGCCAAGGGGGTCTACGTGAAGGTGGAGCCGGCGGACGAGCTCATCGTCACCTACACCATCGACTACCCACCGCCGATCGGCAGCGACACCCACACCTTCCACGCCACCGGCCCCGACGCCTTCTGCCAAGAGATCGCCCCGGCGCGCACCTTAGGCTTCCTCAAGGACATCGCCCAGCTCGAACAGATGGGGCTCGGCGGCGGCGGCCGGATGGACAACTTCATCCTGGTAGACGACGTCGAGAAGAAGGTGCTCAACACCGAGCTCCGTTTCCCCAACGAGTTCACCCGCCACAAGATCCTCGACATCCTCGGCGACTTCGCCCTCCTCGGCCGTCCGGTGCAGGCCCACATCACCGGCGTGCGCAGCGGCCACACGGAGAACTCCGCCATGGTCCGCAAGCTCGCCGCGCTCGGGCGCGGGTAGCCACGCGCTGCGCGAGCCGGGGGTGGGGGATGGGCTCGCTCCGCTCGCGGGATGGGGGGTGAGGGGG
>JAJRSX010000070.1 GCA_024278555.1 bacterium
CAGGAGGTTGGTCTGGAAGGCGATCTCGTCGATCAGTTTGATCACCCCGGCGATCTTCTGCGACGCCTCGGTGATCTCTCCCATCGCCGCCACCATCTCCTGCATGGAGTGCTCGGATTGCTCGGTGATCTTCCGGGTCTCGGCCGCCATGGCGTTCGCCTGGCCGGCGTTGTCGGCGTTCTGGGCGGTCATCGCCGACATCTCCTCCAGGCTCGCGGAGGTCTCCTCCACCGACGCCGCCTGGGTGGCCGCGCCCTCGGCGAGCTGGCGGGAGTCGTCGTTTGCCCGGGCGAGGTTGGCCTCCACGCCGGTCACGACGGTGGCGATCTCCCCCACTTTTTCTTCCACCGGCCGCCAGGCGGCGTGGCCCCAGAGGGCGAGGAGGAGGGCGAGGGGGAGTGCCCCGGCGAGCCCCCACGGGCCGGTAAAGGCGACCACCACCGAGACGGTGGTCATGATGGCGAAGGCGATCCAGGTCTTCTGCTTGAAGGTCAACTCCATGGGTGGCTCCGGTGAGGGTCGGTCGGCGGCGCGTCGGTTCAGAGGGGAAAGTCGCCGGCGGCGAGGGTCGCCATCTCTGTCGCCGGGAAGATCTTGTCCATGTCGATGAGGACCAGCGCGCTCTCTCCGGCCCGGGTCATTCCGAGGAGGTAGTCGGCGGCGCCGCCGGTCCAGTTTGGCGGGGGCGGTTCGATCTCCTCCGCGACCACGTCGGCGACATCCTCCACCGCGTCGACCACCACCCCGAGTTGGGTGTCGTGGACGCGCAGGACGATGATGCAGGTCGCCTCGCTCTCCTCGCCGGCCATCAGACCGAGGCGCTCCCGCAGGTCGACCACCGGGACGAAGCGGCCGCGCAGGTCGATCACCCCGCGGACGTAGTGGGGGGTGTTGGGCAGGGCGGTCATCGGCTGCATGGAGACGATCTCCCGCACCCCGATGATGGTGATCCCGAAGAGCTCGTCGCCGAGGTGGAAGGTGAGGACCTTGCCGGAGAGGGTGGGGGACGAGGGCGAGGTGGGGGTGGTCATGGGAGCTCCGTCTTGTGTGCTGCGCTGTCGACAGCCTGCCAACTGCCGCCGACGATCGTCGCCACGTCGAGGATGAGGCCGACGCGGCCGTCGCCGAGGATGGCGCAGCCGGCGAGTCCGTCGATGCCGTCGAGCCGCGGTCCGAGGCTCTTGATCACCACCTGGTGCTGGCCCAGGAGGTCGTCGACCAGCAGCGCCCGTACGCGGTCGTCGTTCTCGACGATGACCACCAGACCGTCGGCCGGGTCGGTGGTGGCGGCGTGCTGGCCGAGCCGCTGGTCGAGGCGGATCAGGGGGACGAGGGTGCCCCGCACGTCGATCACCTCACCGTGCCCCTCGACGAGGTGGATGTCGCCCGGCTTCGGACGCACCGACTCGCGGATCGCCAGGGTGGGGATGATGTACCGCTCGTCACCGAGGCTGACGATCATGCCGTCGACGATGGCGGTGGTCAGGGGCATCTTCAGAATGAAGGTGCACCCCGCGCCGAGGGTCGAGTGGATCTCCACCCGCCCGCCCAGCCGTTCGAGCTGCCGCTTGACCACGTCCATGCCGACCCCTCGGCCGGAGATCTCCGTGGGATGGTCCACGGTGGAGAAGCCGGGGAGGAAGATGAAGCCGTAGATCTCCGAGTCGCTGTACTCGCGGTGCGGATCGATCAGCCCCTTCTCCAGGGCCTTGTGCATCAGGATGTCGCGGTTCAGCCCGTGGCCGTCGTCGCGGATCTCGATGACCACGTTGCCGCCCGCGTGGTAGGCGGCGAGGGTCACCCTCCCGACCTCCGGCTTGCCCGCGGCGCGCCGCTCCTCCGGGGTGCCGATCCCGTGGTCGCAGGCGTTGCGCAAGAGATGGACGAGGGGGTCGCCGAGCTCCTCCACCAGGGTCTTGTCGATCTCCGTCTCTTCGCCCACGAGCTCCAGGTGAATCTGCTTCTCCGTCTTCCGCGCCACGTCGCGCACCAGACGGGTCATCTTCTGGAAGGTGGCGCGCAGGGGGACCATCCGCACCGCCATCACCTGGTCCTGGATCTGGTTGGTGATCTTTCCCAGCTCGGTGATGTTGCGGACCAGGCTGCTCGCCCGCTCGTGATCCAGCAGCGCCGGGTCCTGGGCGACCAGGGTATGGGCGATGGAGAGCTCGCCGATCGACTCCATGAGGGCGTCGAGCTTGCCTGCCTCCACCTTGATGTACTGGTTCTCCACCCGCGCCGGCGTCTTGGCGGGCGCCTTGGCGGCGGTTCCCTGGGGGGGGGCCGGCGGCGCCGCCGCGGGTGGGGCGGCGGCGGACCGGGTGGGAGGTGCGGGGGTCGCGGACGGGGCGGGGGGGGCGACCGGGGGGGGCGGCGCCGCCGGCGCGCTCTTCGCCTCGGCGCCGCCCTCTCCGGCGGGGGGGAGCTTCGGCGGTGTCGTCCCGGCGAGGTGGGCGTGGACCTCCGCGAGGACCGGGCCGATCTCCACCGGCACCGGCGCCGGCGGCGCCTCGCCGTGGGCCAGGGCCTCCACGTGGGCGGCGAGGTTGGCGACCAGTTGGCGGGTGAGGTCGACGCTCTTGAGCAGGGTGTCGACGATCCCCGCGTGGATGGTGAGCTTCTCCTTGCGTGCGTGGTCCAGCAGGGTCTCATTCTCGTGGGCGAAGTGGCCGAGGGCCTCCAGGCCGAGAAAGCCCGCCGCCCCCTTCATGCTGTGGAAGGGGCGGAAGACGGCGTTGATCGCCTCCAGATCCTCGGGGGTCTCCTCCAGGGCGAGGATCTTCTCCTCGATGGTCGCCAGGTGGTCCTGGGTCTCGCTGAGAAACTCGGTGAACAGCCCGGCGTCCTCGTCGTCGTTGATGGCCACCTGCTCGACGCCGGTGACCGGCGGGTGGAGCTCGCCGTCGGCGGAGGGCGTGTCCGACTCCGTATCGGAGGGGGAGGAATCCGGGGCGGTGACCGGTTCGGGAGCGGCCACCGCCGCTCCCTCCTCCCGAGGCCCGGTCGCCGGGGCCCGGTCGGCGAGCCAGCCGGTGAGCGCCTCGCTGGCAGCGGTGATCCGTGCGGCGAGGTCGTCGAATGGCTCCATGAGCCCCACCGCGGCGCGTGCCGTCTCCACCGCCCGGGAGAGGGGCTCGGCCACCGCCTCATCCCATTGATCCGGCTGGCTGGCCAGGTGGCTGGAGATAGATACCAGGGCGTTGAGGAGCGCTCGGGTCTCCTCCTCACCCTCGGCGAGGGAGACGCGCACGGCGGTGAGGGCGGCGAGCACCCGCTGCCACACCCCGGCGTCGGGCTCCCCCATCTGGACCATGAGGAGCTCCGCCGCCAGGTGGTCGAAGGCGGTGGTGAGGGCCTCGTTCGGGGTGGGTTGCTCTGCTGCCATCACGCTCTCCCGCAGGGGTGGCCGGCCCGCGCGAGCGGACTCGATGGCCCCTCCTTTCGGCCTCTCGGAGCGACGGCTTGAACGTGATGGGTATGGGTCTCATGGAAGCCATACCGAACGACGAATAGGGGCCTCATTGGCAGAGCCTATTTCTTCCCACGCCGACCTCAGGATCTCCTATGCGCCTCTCACTCCAGACCAAGATCACCCTCGCCGGCATCGCCATCCTTGCAGCGCTCCTCGCCTCCCTCGCCTATCCCTACGCACGACAGATTCGGAAGGTGGCGGTGGACGAGTACGTGGAGAAGGCGCGCGCCATCGACCTTCAGGCGGAGGCGGTGCGCGAGGAGATGGAGAAGAAGTGGGCCGACGGTCTGTTCACGGCGGCGCAGCTCCGGGCGTGGACGGAGGCGGGTGAGCGGGAGAAGGTCGTCTCCGCGGTCCCGGTGGTGACTGCCTGGCGGACCGCCCAGATCCACGCCGAGGAGGGCGGATACACCTTCCGCACCCCGAAGTTCCAGCCCCGCCGCCCGAGCAATACGCCCGACGCGCTGGAGGCGCGGGCGCTGATGAAGATGAAGGCGGAGGGGCTGGACGAGTACTGGGAGATTGATCCGCAGCGAAACGCGGTGCGCTACTTCCGTCCCATCCACCTCTCCGAGACGTGCATGAACTGTCACGGCGACCCGGCCACCTCCACCGCATTGTGGGGTAACGCCGAGGGGGTCGACCCCACCGGCGGCCCCATGGAGGGGTGGAAGGTGGGGGAGGTCCACGGCGCCTTCGAGGTCATCCAGTCCCTCGCACCGCTCGACGCGCGCCTGGCGGCGAACCTGCGCAAGGCGGCGATCGCCGTGGGTGCGGTGCTCCTCCTGATCACCGGCGGCTACTTCCTGCTGGTGCGTTGGTTGATTGACCATGATCTCAAACGGCCGGTGTCGCGGATGGTGGAGCGCCTCTCCGCGGGGGCGGCGCAGACCGCCCACGCCTCCACCGAGATCTCCCAGGCGAGTCAGGAGCTCGCCAACGGCGCCTCCAGCCAGGCGGCCTCTCTGGAGGAGACCGCCGCCTCGGTGGAGGAGCTCACCGCGATGACCCAGAACAACGCCGCCAACGCCCGCCAGGCGAACGAGCGCGCCACCCAGATGCGCATCGCCGCCGGTGAGAGCCGCAAGGCGGCGGCGGCGATGGCCGCGGCGGTCGACCGGGTCGAGGGGTCGGTGAAGGAGACCGCGCAGATCATCCAGGCGATCGACGAGATCGCCTTCCAGACCAACCTGTTGGCCCTCAACGCCGCGGTGGAGGCGGCGCGCGCCGGTGATGCGGGCAAGGGGTTCGCGGTGGTCGCCGAGGAGGTGCGGGCCCTGGCCCAGCGCTCCGCCGAGGCGGCCCGGCGCACCGCCGACCTAATCAACATCACCCAGGACGCCACCGACGAGGGGGCGTCCTGCTCCGCCAAGGTCGGCGGCGCCCTCAGCGAGATGGTCGACGAGATCCAGGCGATCAGCCAGATCTTCGACGAGGTGAGCCAGGCGACCAACGAGCAGGCCCAGGGGATCGCGCAGATCAACCACGCGGTGACCCAGCTCGACCAGGTGACCCAGGCCAACGCCGCCCACTCGGAAGAGACCGCCGCCACCTCCAAGGAGCTCTCCAGCCAGGTAGGCCACGTCCAGACGGTGATCAGCGAGCTGAAGACGCTGATCGGCGATTGAGCCCGGCCGTCAGGGCCGCCTCCTCCCGAGTCGGCCGTGGCGACCCATCATCGTCGGTGTGTCTCCCGGACACGGCCGCCGAGCCCGCGAAGGGGGCGAATGAGGATCCGCACGGCCCGCGCCGCGGCCTCGCCCCGCGGGCCATGGCTGCCCCCCCTCCGCGCCCCCCGCGGAGGGGTCACGCCAGGGATCCCTCGCGGTGGTCGGCGAAGCTGTAGAAGCCGGACTCGCCGACCACCAGGTGGTCCAGCAGCCGCACGTCGATGGCGCGCAGGGCGGCGCCGATCCGGCGGGTGAGGTGGCGGTCGGCCTCGGACGGATGGGTCCGGCCGGAGGGATGGTTGTGGGCGAGGATGACCCCCGTGGCGTCGTGCTCGACCACCAGCCGGACCACCTCGCGCGGGTAGACCGCCGAGCCGTCCACGGTCCCCTCGGCCACGTCGATCAGCGCCTGCAGGGCGTTGCCGGAATCGAGCAGCAGGAGGGTGACCGCCTCGGTGCGGCGGCCCGCGTAGTGGGGGGCGAGGAGGCGGTACGCCGCCTGCGCGTCGGCGACGGTGGGGCGCTGGTCGTGGAGCTCCGCCTGGTAGCGGCGGCCGAGCTCCAGGACCGCGGCGAGCTGCGCCGCCTTCGCCGGCCCGAGGCCGCGCATCGCGAGGAGCTTGGTGAACGGCGCCCGGTAGAGGCCGTGGAGGCCGCCGAAGCTCTCCAGCAGATTACGCGCCAGGTCGACCGCGGTGAGCCCGCGGACGCCGACGCGCAGGAAGATGGCCAGGAGCTCGGCGTCGGTGAGCGACGCGGCGCCGCGGGCGATGAGTCGCTCGCGCGGCCGCAGCTCCTCGGGCCAGGCGGAGATCGGTTGGGCCACGCACGCCATCGTATCGGACGCGGTGCGGTCATCGGGTTGGGGATCGCCCATGGTTGCCCTCCTGGCGGTTGCGGTGTCAGCCTTCGCGGCCCGCGTCGCGCGGGCGGCCGCGGCCCTCCTGGGCCGGGCGCGATTCTCCTCCAACCCCGCAGGTTTCTCCATGCCCCAGACCCTCCGCCTCGGCCACTCACCTGACCCCGACGACGCCTTCATGTGGTTCTCCCTCCTCGGCGACGGGCTGATCGACACCGACGGATACCGTTTTGAGCACGTGATCGAGGAGATCGAGTCCCTCAATACGCGGGCGCTGGCCGGCGAGCTGGAGATCACCGCCCTCTCGATCCACGGCTTCGCCCACGTGGCGGACCAGTACGCCCTCTTGAACGCCGGCTCCAGCATGGGCGAGGGGTACGGGCCGGTGGTCGTCTCGCGCGCGCCGATGGAGGCGGGGCGGCTCTCCGAGGTGACCGTGGCGATCCCCGGCGAGCTCACCTCCGCGGCCCTGGCGCTTGCCCTCCACACCCCGGGGGTCACCACCGAGGTGGCCGCCTTCGACGCCATCCCGGGGTTGGTGGCCGAGGGCAGGTACGAGGCGGGGGTCCTGATCCACGAGGGGCAGCTCACCTACGCCCAGTCGGGCCTGCACAAGGTGGTCGACCTCGGCGCGTGGTGGGCCACCGAGACCGACGGCCTGCCCCTGCCCCTGGGCGGCAACGCGATCCGCCGCGACCTCGGCGAGCAGGCGTGTGAGCGGGTCGCGCGGATCCTGGAGTCCTCCATCCGTTACTCCCTCGCCCACCGCGACGAGGCCCTGGCCCACGCCATGAAGTACGGCCGCGGCCTCGACACCGAGCTTGCCGATCGCTTCGTCCAGATGTACGTCAACGACCGCACCCTCGATTACGGCGACGACGGTCGCCGCGCCGTACAACTCTTCCTCGACCGTGCCGCCGACGCCGGCCTCATCCCGAAGCGGGTGGTGGTCGAGTTTCTCTGAGCGTGGATCTCGCCCTGCGGGCAAGATCCACGATTTCACTAGTATCCGGTTAAAGATCGAATAGATTCAATTGGTTAGAATGCCGCGGGGGTGACTCTTGCAGTATGGCATCGCTCAGTATTTGAAATAATGGCGTTTGCTCGAAGAGATTGACCTCCACAATGTGCAGGATCGTGTGGAGGCTGACGGGTAAATGAAGGCGTTTCTTGGCGAGGACCACGAGCAGGTAGGCGCTGATAGCGATCCGGATCTGCGTCTTCACGGCGTTGGCCGAAGTTCCCTGGAAGGTCTTGATCCGCACCACTTGAAGAACAGCTCGACTTGCCAGCGCTGCTTGTAGAGATCGGCCACCGTCTTGGCTGGGATCTCGAAGGCATTGGTGAGGAAAACCAAGCGCTTGCGGCGTTCGAGGTCGATATAGGA
>JAJRSX010000071.1 GCA_024278555.1 bacterium
AAGATGAGCCTCGCGACCCACCGCCCCGCCGCCCCACCCCCACCCAAGGAGTCGCCCGTGGCCCCCCGACTCGACCTCGACGCCGTGCGCGGAGACTTCCCCTGCCTCAACCAGGAGGTCCACGGCCACCCCCTGATCTACCTCGACAACGCCGCCACCACCCAAAAGCCGCAGGCGGTGATCGACGCGGTGGCCCGCTACTACGAGCGGGACAACGCCAACGTCCACCGCGGCATCCACGCCCTCGCCGAGCGGGCCACCGCCCACTACGAGGAGGCGCGGGCGCGCGTCGCCCGCTTCCTGGGGGCGGCGGAGCCGGCGGAGATCGTCTTCGTGCGCGGCACCACCGAGGCGATCAACCTGGTGGCGAGCTCGCTGGGCGTGACCTTCCACGAGGGCGACGAGGTGGTGATCACCGAGATGGAGCACCACTCGAACATCGTCCCGTGGCAGCTCCTCCGCGACCGGGTCGGGATCCGCCTGAGGGTCCTCCCCATGGACGACCGCGGCGTCTTGCAACTCGACCGCCTCGACGAGCTGCTAACCGACCGCACCCGCCTGGTCTCCGTGGTCCACGGCTCCAACGCCCTGGGGACCCTCAACCCGGTGGCGGAGATCGCCGCTGCGGCGCATGCCGCCGGCGCCCTGGTCCTGGTCGACGGGGCCCAGGCCGCGCCCCACCTGCCCCTCGACGTCCGCGCCCTGGGCGCCGACTTCTACTGCCTCTCCGGCCACAAGGTGTACGGCCCCATGGGGATCGGCTGCCTCTATGGGAGGCGGGCGCTCCTCGAGGAGATGGCCCCCTACCAGGGGGGCGGCGAGATGATCCGCCGGGTGACCTTCGAGGAGACCACCTTCGCCCCGCCACCGGCCCGCTTCGAGGCCGGCACCCCGAACGTCGCCGGCGCGGTGGGGCTCGCCGCGGCCCTGGACTACCTCGACGGTCTCGGCCTGGAGCGCGTCGCCGCCCACGAGGCGGAGCTCCTCGCCTACGGCCTGGCGCAGCTCGACAACCTCGACGGGGTGCGCCTCATCGGCACCGCGCCGGAGCGCCTCGCCATCCTCTCCTTGGCCGTCGACAACGCCCACCCCCACGACATCGCCACCATCCTCGACCGGGACGGCATCGCCATCCGCGCCGGCCACCACTGCGCCCACCCGGTGATGGACCACTTCGGCGTCCCGGCCACCGCCCGGGCGTCGCTTGCCCTCTACAACACCCGCGCGGAGATCGACCGGTTGATTGCCTCGATCCACCACGTCATGGAGGTACTCGGACGATGAACGACCTGCGCGCCCTCTACGAGGATGTGATCCTCGACCACAACCGCGAGCCGCGGAACTTCCAGCACCGCCCGGAGGGGGCGAACCACGAGGCGTACGGCTTCAACCCCCTGTGCGGCGACGAGTTCAAGGTCCTGCTCCAGGTGGAGGACGGCGTCGTCACCGACGTCGGCTTCGAGGGGGTGGGCTGCGCCATCGCCGTCGCCTCCACGTCGCTGATGACCGAGGCGATCAAGGGCAAGCCGGTTGAGGAGGTCGAGGCCCTCTTCCAGTCCGTCCACCACCTCCTCACCGGCGAGGGGGAGGAGGCGGCGCCGCTCGGCAAGCTCCAGGTGCTGGCCGGGGTCCACGAGTTCCCCATGCGGATCAAGTGCGCCACCCTCGGCTGGCACGTGATGAAGGCGGCCCTGGAGGACGAGGGCGAGACCGTGTGTACCGAGTGATGGAGCCCCTCCGCCGCCGATTCCCCGTTGGCGGGACCGGGGAGCGGGCAGGTGAGCCGCCCGCCCCGCCGCGCCACGACGCCACCACCATCCCCGGAGAGGCGGCCGCGGGGATGGAGGCGGTGCGGGTGGCGGTAGTCGAGGCCCTGCGCCGGGTCCAGGACCCGGAGCTGCCGGTGGACATCGTCGAGCTCGGCCTCCTCTACCGCATCGACGTGGACGCGACCGGCGCGGTCGCCATCGACATGACCCTCACCGCCCCGGGCTGCCCGGTGGCGCAGACCTTCCCCGGCCTCGTTGAAGAGGCCGTTCGCCGGGTGGACGGGGTGAGCGACGCCAAGGTCACCCTCGTGTGGGAGCCGCCCTGGTGCCGCGACCGCATGAGCGAGGTGGCGCGGCTGGCGGTGGAGATGATGTAGGGGCGTGAGCCACGGGCAGATCGTGGCGGCTCTGGATTTCAACGCCGAGACGCAGAGTTGGGGAGAGACAGAGGTGAGGCAACGGGAGGAGAAACCCCGTCTCACCAGACCCCTCCCCTCCAACCGGCAGACTTCCGGGCCCGACAGCTCACCCCGAGCTATCGGCCCTGCCCGGTCGCTTCCGCAATCGCCTCGGTAATGGCCGGACGCCGCGCGGCGATCACCCCCTGGGGTGTGTGCTCGTGGTGGGGGAAGGTGGCGACTGCCGGGAGGTGCGGCGTGTCGTCGTAGCGAAAGACAAGGCGGTCGCCGCCATCCTGGAAGTGGTACCGATAGCCGATGTGCCGGAGCCTCCGATCCTCCACTACCACGGCCTCGTTCAGCTCAAGAAGGTGACCGGCCACGAATCGCAGCCGGATACGAAGATTCATGCGATCCGCACCAAGCACCTCCTCCTCGTACTGCTCAACATGCGCGCCGGTGATCTCTCGGATCGCCGCCTCCACCTCCCGGAGGTGGGCCACCAGCGGCTCAAGCAGCATCGTCGATGCGCCGCGCCAGGTCACTGTGAATGGCGAGGAAGTGGCGGTAGCTGTTCGCCCACTCCACGAACTCCACCGAATCCTCGAGATTCCCCTTGGAGTACTGGTTGAAAACCTCCTCCGAGCGCATCCCGAACTGCCCCTCGTAGTGGCTCAGGCGCTTAGCCACCGCCACCAGGGCATCCACCGGACTGTCGTACTCCAAGTGCTCTTTACGCATGACACGACCCTCTGTGTGAGGCTGACCCATTGGCCTTGACCACGTTACCACGCGCGGGCGATCGAATAGTCCCCCTGAACCCACGCCATGATCGTCGGTCTCGTCAGCCATCCGCCGCGGACTGAATGCTGAACGCCACGCACCGCCGTGGCCCCGAGTGACCGGCCCCCTCTGTGTCTCTGCGCGGGCCCCCCACAGCCGACGATGATGGTCGCGTCGGCAAGGCAAGCGGTTGTGGACAGACTTGGTGTAGGGTGCGCGGCCGCGCTGCGGCGGATGGAGAGGATCGATGTTCGAGATGCGACAGTGGTGGGTCCGGGAGGTCTGCCTCGACCCGGAGGCGGGTGAGGCGGAGCTGCGTGCGGCCACTGCCAAGCGCCTCGGGGTGAAGGAGACGGAGCTCGGGGAGGTGGTGGTCCGGCGACGCAGCCTCGACACCCGCCGCGGGGTCCACCGGGTCTACACGGTGGCGGTGGAGGCGCCTATCGACCGGTCGCCCCACCCCACCGTGGTGCCGCTGCCGCCACCGTCGCCGCCGCCGGCGATCCCGAACCGCCGCCTGGCGCAGACGCCGGTCGTCGTGGGCAGCGGCCCCGCCGGCCTCTTCGCCGCTCTGGTCCTCGCCCGTTCGGGCAACCCGCCGATCGTGGTCGAGCGCGGCCAGCCGGTGGAGCAGCGGGTGAAGGCGGTGCGCGCCTTTCACCGGGACGGGACCTTCGACCCGGAGAGCAACATCCAGTTCGGCGAGGGGGGGGCCGGGACCTTCTCCGACGGCAAGCTCACCGCGTCGCGCGACGACCCCCTGGTGGATTGGATCAAGGGCGAGCTGGTCGGATTTGGTGCGCCGGACGACATCCTCATCGACGGCCACCCCCACGTGGGGAGCGACCGCCTGCGGGCGGTGGTGGTGCGGATGCGCCGCGCTCTGGAGGCACTCGGCTGCCGCTTCCTCTTCGCCACCCGGATGGCGCGCCTGGTAGTCGGCGACGGGCGGGTGAAGGGGGTCGAGACGAGCGGGGGGACCATCGACGCCGGGGCCGTCTTCCTCGCCCTGGGCAACGGCGCCCGTGACACCTTCACCACCCTCCACCGCCAGGGGGTGGCGATGGAGCCCAAGCCGTTCGCGGTGGGGCTGCGCATCGAGCACCCGCAGGCGGTGATCGACCGGATCCAGTACGGCCCCGATGCCGACCGCGGCCTGGAGCCGGCCCGCTACCGCTTCGTCCACCACACCGCGGACGGCCGC
>JAJRSX010000072.1 GCA_024278555.1 bacterium
ACCACCTGTCGATGCTGTCGATCT
Organism: bacterium; assembly: GCA_024278555.1. Classification (GTDB taxonomy): domain Bacteria; phylum CG2-30-53-67; class CG2-30-53-67; order CG2-30-70-394; family CG2-30-70-394; genus CG2-30-70-394. The sequence continues at coordinate 25 of JAJRSX010000072.1, forward strand.
TCGGCATCGTCGCCCTCTCCGGGGTGGTGATCAACGACGCCCTCTTGCTCATCACCACCGCCAACCGCCTGCGCGACGGCCGCGACGCCTTCGGGGCGATGGTCGACGCCGGGGTGCGCCGCTTCCGCCCCATCCTCCTCACCTCCCTCACCACCTTCTTCGGCCTCATGCCGATGATCACCGAGACCAGCGTGCAGGCGCGCTTCCTCATCCCGATGGCCCTCTCCCTCGCCTTCGGCATCCTCTTCGCCACCCTCATCAACCTGCTGTTGGTGCCGGCCCTGTCGCTCATCGCCGAGGACCTGAAGGGGGTGGTGCGCGGGGCCGGGTGAGGGCGCCGGGTGCGCCACCCGGTCGATTGGCGGACGATCGCCCCCCAACCGGGGGGTGAAGCCGGCCGGACATGCGCCGGCCGGCGAGGGCGTCGCGTGGCCTCCCCTCCCTCTCGGGGGCGATGCGACCACGGAGCCGGCGGACAGATGCTCCAACGTTGCATGGAGGCGGGGTGCACGGATCGTCAATTGAATTGACGATCCGTGCACCCCGCCTCCATGCCGACCCCGATGATCGAGCGCAATCTCTCCCGCAAGCTTCAGGAGTTGGTCGGCTACTACCCGATGGTCGCGGTGACCGGCCCTCGTCAATCGGGCAAGACCACCCCGTGCCGGACAACCTCTCCGGACAAGCCATACGTCTCCCTGGAGACCGTCGACACCCGCGCCTTCGCCCTTCCCTGGCACCAGATCGAGCGCGCTGCAGGAGGGGCCGCGTAGCCGGCCTCGGTAGATTTCAGCGCCCTGAAACCTAGTCCGTCAGCTCCGCGTCGAAGAGGTTCTCGGCGAGGCGCTCGCGGATCTTCGGCTCCTTGCTCGCCTGACACTCCTGGAGCGAGTGGAGGAACTGACACCGGACGCTCTCCTCCATCCGATCGAGGAGGTAGGCGAGGTGGACGGAGAGGACATCCTTGTCGTGCTCGTCGTGGAGCCAGTGGGCGAGGCGCTCCTCGTCTTCACGGGGAGAGCAGACGTGACGCTCGTTGCGGACCAGGATTTCGTGTTGCTCACAGTTCATGGAGGCCTCCATTGGCTCCTATCTTCATCGTCGCGCCACCGCAAACGCTTGACCGCTTGCCACCGAAGGCCGAGGGGGTAGTGTTGACGCCGAGGTCGCCATGTCGCCCCAAGTCGAACCACTCCCCACCACCCCACGCCGCCGCCTGCCGCTCTTCTTCGCCGTCTTCCTCGCGGTGGCGGCGGCGGGGCTGTGGTGGGACCTGCAGCGGCCACCCTTTTACGTTGCCACCGCCCGCCTCCACCTGGAGCAGGTCGGGCAACACGACGCGATAGCGGCGGACGAGGGCGACCGCCACTTCCTGACCCAGTGCGAGGTCCTCACCAGCCGGCCGCTCCTCGAACAGGTGCGCCCCGCCCTGGTGGAGATGGGCCTCCCCGAGGCCGCCCCGGTCGCCGCCGCCCAGAGGCGCCTCGCGGTAGAACCCGTCGCCGGCACCCACGTGGCGGTGCTCACCGCCACCGGCGACGACCCGGACCTCCTCGCCCGCCTCGTAGGTCAGGTGGTGGAGGCGTACCAGGCGCGGGTGGAAGAAGAGGCCGCCACCAACGCCTCCCAAACGGATGAGACCCTCGACCGCCAGATCGCCGCCCTGGAGGCGCGCGTCGCCGCCGCCCGCGACGAGCTCGCCGCCTTCGGCGGCCGCCACGCCATCGTCTCTCTGGAGCGCGACGAGAGCCAGGCGACCGCACGCCTGAAGGGGCTGCAGACCGCCCTCAACAACGCCACCGAGGCCCTCGCCTCCGCCGAGGGGAGGCACAGCGCGGTGCGCGGCGCGATCCAGCGTGGCGAGGCGGTGGTGCGCACCGAGGACCGGCGCACCATCGCCGCCCTCAAGCAGCGGGCGAGCGAGCTGGCAGAGCGGTGGGCGGAGCTGGCCCAGCGATTTCCCCCAAAGCGGCTGGCAATCGAGCCCCAGGCAAAGCTCCTAAAGACGAAGATGGCGCACCTCGACGAGGAGCTCACGCGCGAGACCGAGCGCAGCCAGCAGGCCGCCCTGGCGGAGGCGACCCAGGAGGTCGAGGCGGCACGCGCCGCCGTGCGCCGCCTGCGCCAAGAGGTGGCGGCGAAGGAGAAGGAGGCGCAGGCATTCTCCGCCCGCTTTCAGGAGTACCAGGGGAAGGCGGCGGACCTGGAACGGCTGGAGGGGTTTGGCCACGACGCCCGAGAACAACGGGCGCGCCTCGCGGTGGGGGCGGAGCGGCCACGAACCAAGGTGGAGATCCTGGAGGCGGCCACCGTACCCGCCCAACCGGTGGGACCACCCTACAGGCGCGATGGGGCGATCGTCCTCGCCGCGGCGCTCATCACCGCAATCCTCGTGGTCGCACTCCACGACTTCCTCACCCGGCCGCCGGCCGCACCCACCGCCCCGCCGGCAACCACCCCCGGCCCGTGGGAGGCATTGGGGCGCCGCCGGGTAGAGGCGCTCGACGTCACCCCCACCGCCCAGCTCCCGCCGGCGTGGCCGCGCGAGCTCACCGGCGCGGAGGTCGCCACCCTCCTCGACGCCGCCGCCCCGCCGGTCGACCTCCTCCTCGCCCTCCTCCTCGCCGGGTCGACACCGGAGGAGGCGGCCACCCTCCCCCTGTCGGCGGTGGACCTCGACCGGGGCACCGCGCGCGTCGGCGGCGACGCCGGCCGCGACCTCCGCCTCGCCCCCCCCCCCCCCCCCCCCCCC
>JAJRSX010000073.1 GCA_024278555.1 bacterium
CCCCCGGCCCTCCGGGCCGGCCGGGGCCTCCGGCCCCGGATCGCGGGTGCAACCCGCTCCCACCCACTCCACGCACATCGCGGCCCCCCCATCCCCGGCTCGCGCAGCGAGCCCGAGCCGATGATCCGCTTCGACCACGTCACCAAGGACTTCGGCCATGGCGAGCCGGTCCTCCGTGACCTCTCGTTTCATATCGAGCCGGGGGAGCTCTCCTTTCTGATCGGCCGCTCGGGGGCGGGAAAGACGACCCTCCTGCGGCTGATCTACGGCGCCGAACGGCCCGACTCGGGCACCATCCGGGTGGCCGGCCGCGACGTGTCGCGCCTGCGCAAGGGGTCGGTGCCGTACCTGCGGCGCAACATCGGGATCATCTTCCAGGACAGCAAGCTCCTGGAGAGCCGCACGGTGGAGGGCAACATCCTCTTCGCCCTGCAGGTGGCGGGGATCGGCGGCCGCATTGCCCGCCGCCGGGTGGGCGAACTCTTGGAACGGGTCGGGATGGCCGGACGGGAGGAGAGCTGGCCCGCGGAGCTCTCCGGCGGCGAACAGCAGCGGGTGGCGATCGCCCGGGCGCTCGCCAACGAGCCGGCCCTGATCCTCGCCGATGAGGCGACCGGCAACCTCGACCCGGACGTGAGCGAGGAGATCCTCAACCTATTCGACGCGATCAACCAGGCAGGGACCACGATCCTCTTCGCCACCCACGACATGGACGTGGTGCGCGAGATGCGCAAGCGCGTCCTCACCCTGGTGGCCGGCGAGGTGGTGAGCGACCGGCCGCCGGAGCTGGAGGCGGCATATGGATAGGGGCCTGCGGCCCCAGGGGGTGGGGGGTGGGGGATGGACGGCCCTGGCGGGCCGACGGAGATGACGATGAGCACGACCCCGGAAAATTGTGTTGGCCGCGCAACGGCCAACCGGCCCCTCACCCCCCATCCCGCGCGCGTAGCGAGCCCACCCCGGCGCGCCCCATCCCCACGAGCGTAGCGAGCCCCCCATGTCCCGTCCCCTCTACCGCCTGGCCTACCTCTTTGCCGAGGGGGTGCGCGCGGTGCGTACCCACCTGGCCCTGGCGGTGATGACCGGTCTCACGATCGCCGTCACCCTGCTCCTCCTCGGCCTCTTTGGGGCCGTCTACCACGACCTCGCCGGGGTGGCGGAGCGGATCCACGACGAGCTGGGGATGGTGGTCTTCCTCACCGACGACTGCGCCCCTGCCCAGCGCGCCGCCCTCACCGCCTGGCTCCACCACCGCCCGGAGGTGGCGCGGATGGAGGAGACGAGCAAGGAGGAGGCGGCCGCCGCCTTCGCCAGCCGCCACCCGGAGAGCGCCCAGCTCCTCGCCCTGTTGGAGGAGAACCCCCTGCCGGCGAGCCTCGAAATCCACCTCGACCCGGCGGTGACCGCCTCGGCGATGACCGCCCTGGTCCACGAGGTGGAGGGGTTTGCCGGGGTCGACTCGGTGCGCTACGGCAAGCAGTGGCTGGCCACCCTCCTGAGCCTCACCCGCTGGCTGCGCGGTGCGGGCGCGGCGGTAGGCGCCCTGCTCGCGGTCGCCGCCCTCTTTATCGTCTCCAACCAGGTGGCGATGTCGATCTACGCCCGCCGGGAGGAGATCGACATCATGCGCCTGATCGGCGCCACCAACCGTTTCATCCGCGCCCCCTTCTACCTTGAAGGGGCGATCACCGGCCTCTTCGGCGGGGTGGTGGCGGCACTCCTACTCTCCGCGGCCCACGCCCTGATCGGGCCGCTGCTCGCCGCCGGAGGCGGCGGCCTGCTGGTCGGCTCCCTCGACCTCATCTCCTGGAGGGCCGGCCAGGTGGCGGTCTTCGCGGGCGCCGGGGCGCTCCTTGGGATGGTCGGCTGCTGGGCCTCCCTCGGCCGCTTCCTGAAGGGATGATCGCCCTCGCGCCACTGCTTTTGTGCTGGGTTACCGCCGCTGCCGCGGCGCCGGCGGAGGTGGGCGAGATCGAGGCGCAGGTGAAGTCACGCCAGGCAGGGCTGGCGGCGATCGAGAGCGAGATCGACGCCGCCCAGGCGGCCCGCGACGCGAACCAGAAGGAGGGTCGCGACCTCGCCCGCCGGCTGCACAAGGTGGAGGCGGAGCTCACCGCGCGGCGCCGGGCGGTGGCCCGCCTCAACCAGGCCACCACCGAGCTCACCGAAGAGGTGGCCCGCCTGCGCGAGCGGCTCGCCGCCGCCACCGACGCGGTCCGCAAAGAGCGCACCCTGCTCGCCGCCCGCCTGCGCCAGCTCCACAAGGAGGGGGATCCGCCGCCGGCCATCGCCCTGCTCGCCAGCCGCCTCGACCCGTGGGCGGTGCTCCTCGACACCCGCTACCAAGAGGCGGTGGCAGCGGCCACCGGCCGGCGCATCGACCACCTCACCGAGGAGCAGACCCGGCTAGAGACGGTGCGCCGGGAGCTCGCCGCCCGCCAACTCCGCCTCGACGAGGAGGGCCGCGCCCTCACCGCCGCCCGCACCCGCCTCGCCGAGAAGGTAACGGAACAGCGGGCCCTGCTCGCCAAGAGCCGGCGGGCGGGGCAGACCCTCGAAGAGCGGATCGCCACTCTGCAGGGCGACCGGAAACGGCTCGCCGCCATGCTCGACGACCTCTCCGCCCGCCGCCAGGCGGTGGCGACCCAAGGCCGGATCGCCGCCAGCCGCGGCCACCTGCCGTGGCCCCTGGTCGGCGACGTGGTCGGCTTCTTCGGCGCCACCCCGGAGGGGGGGGGGGCCCCGGCCAACGGCATCCGCATCCAGCCCACCGCCAAGGGGAAGGTGCGGGCGGTGTGGGAGGGCGATGTGATCTTCGCCGATTGGTTTGAGGGGTACGGGCTCCTCCTGATTGTTGACCACGGATCGGGGTACTATTCGCTCTACGGCCACGCCTCGGGGCTCCTCGCCGCTGCCGGGGACCACGTACACCAGGGCGAGGCCATTGCCGATACGGCAGGTTTGCAGGCCGATCCCCTCTACTTCGAACTTCGCCAAGATGGCCGTCCCATCGACCCCCTTCACTGGCTTGAAGGGCTCGCGGCCGTGGCCAGCACGGCGGACTAGACCGCATCTCTCGCCATGAATCTGCTCCGAACGCGCAATCACCCGCAGCTCCCGGCCGTGTCCTCGCCGGACGCCTCGCCGCACCGCAAGTGCACCTGCGCCGTTTGGCTTGCGGGCCGGCCAGGATCTGCGGACGCTTGCACGCTCTCGCGACGATCCCTGGCGAGAGATGCGATCTAACCCCTACCCCGTCGGCGCATGAAGCGCCTGGAGACCATCATGCGTAGATTTCTCGTCTGGCGCTTCGCGCCTGCCGCCCTTGTTGTCGCCCTCCTCCTGTTGAGCGGCGCGGTCTCCCGCGTCCCCGACGTGCGCGGCGACGAGGCGGCACCGTACAAGGCCCTCAAGCGGTTCTCCGAGGTCCTGGAGATCGTTGAGCGCAACTACGTGGAGCCGGAGGAGACGGACGACCTGATCGACGGTGCGATCAACGGGATGCTGCAAAACCTCGACCCCCACTCGTCGTTCATGACCCCCGACCTCTACCGCGAGATGCAGGTGGACACGAAGGGCGAGTTCGGCGGCCTCGGGATCCAGATCGGCATCAAGGACGGCCAGCTCACGGTCATCGCCCCGATCGAGGACACCCCCGCCTACAAGGCCGGGATCGAGGCGGGTGATTTCATCATGAAGGTGGACGACCACTTCACCAAGGGGATGTCCCTGATGGAGGCGGTGAAGCTGATGCGCGGCCCCAAGGGGATGAAGGTCACCCTCACCATCGTTCGCCGCGGCCTCAAGGAGCCGAAGGAGATCACCATCGTTCGCGACATCATCGCCATCAAATCGGTGCGCTCGGAGGTCCTCGACGACACAGTCGGCTACATCCGTATCTCCCAGTTTCAGGAGAAGACCGACAAGGAGCTCGCCAAGGCGATCGCCAAGCTCCAGGAGGCGCACGTGGAGGGCTACCTCCTCGACCTGCGGAACAACCCCGGCGGCCTCCTGGACCAGGCGGTGAAGGTCTCCGACGCCTTCCTGCCGGCGAAGAAGCTGGTGGTCTACATCCAGAATCGCAAGGGGCAAAAGCGGGAGTACTTCACCGAGAACAACGGCCTCGCCGAGTCGATCCCCCTGGTGGTGCTGGTCAACGGCGGCTCGGCCTCGGCGAGTGAGATCGTCTCCGGCTGCCTCCAGGACCACCACCGGGCGGTGATCCTCGGGACCCAGACCTTCGGCAAGGGGTCGGTGCAGACGGTGATCCCCCTCTCCGGCGGCTACGGCCTACGGCTCACCACCGCCAAGTACTACACGCCGCGCGGCACCTCGATCCAGAACACCGGCATCACCCCGGACATCGAGGTCGCCCAGGAGCTGATCGTCGCCCACCAAGAGAACGGCGCCTCCTTCCACATCAAGGAGCGCGACCTGCGCCACCGCCTGGAAAACAAGGACCTCCCCAAGGACGAGGAGGCCGCTCCCAGCGACGCGGGAGAGGGTGACGACCAGGAGGCGACCGGCGAGGAGGAGCGGCGCGACTACCAGCTCCAGCGTGCCATCGACCTGATCAAGTCGATCGCTGTCTACGAAAAGCTCGGCCAGCCGACGCCGGTCGAGGCGGCCGCCGCCGCCAACGGCTGAGGCTGCCCTGCAACGAGCCACACAGCGAGGGCCGCGGCGGCACGGGAAGGGTCCCGGCCACCGCGGCCCACTGTCTGGGGATGCCCCGCGACGGGGCACGGCCCAATGAGAGGCTACGCCCCGAGCTCGTTGAGGATGTTCACGTAGCTCGACTTGGGCTGGACACCCACGGTCTGCTTGGCGATCTTGCCGTCCTTGAAGAAGATCACCGTGGGAATCGACATGATCCCGAACTTCGCGGCAACAGCGCGGTTGTGGTCGGTGTTCAACTTGCCCACCTTCACCCGACCGTCAAACTCCTTCGCAACCTCCTCGATGGTCGGCCCCAACATCCGACACGGGGCACACCACTCGGCCCAAAAATCCACCATGACGGGGATGTCGGACTGGAGAACCTCGGCATCGAAGTTGTCATCCGTCAACGTCAACTCACTCATGTGCTGGCTCCATTAGATTTTCAAAGGGGACAGGATGTTCGCTTACCACACCCTACAATGCCAAGTACGGGGGCACACGAGAACCACCTGCCGGAAATCACAGCCACTGCCGATGCCAAGATGGCACAGTGCTCTCGTGCAAGCCGTAAAGAACCAACAAGGAGCCCAACGATTCACCTGCAGCGCCAATTGCCGATAAGCCCTCATGGACTCGCCAGGCGGGTCCATGAGGAGCACCGTGTCCTAAACCTGACATGCTCCCAACACCGAGGTTGCCCATGTCCCCTACCGCCGACCGTCTCATCCCCGCCATCGCCCTCGTGGTGGCCTCCTTCGCCATGGCCGCCAGCGCCACCACCATGGAGGAGCGCCTCAACCATGGAGACCACATCCACGGCCTCTACCCGAGCAAGGAGCACGTGGTGGTCCACGGCGACACCCTGTGGGACCTCTCGGGAAACTACCTGAAAGACCCCTTCATCTGGCCGGAGATCTGGCAGGTCAATCCGCAGATCGACGACCCGGACCGGATCTACCCCGGCAACCAGGTCCAGCTCCCGGGCCACGCCCGGGGAACGCCACCGACCCCCCGCCTGCCCCACCTTGCCGCCCCGGCCCCGCCACCGGCCCCGCCGACGTCCGCCGAGGCCGCGGCCCCCGAGACGCCACCGGCGCCACCGGCGCCGCTGGTGGCTTCCACTGATCGCATCGCCCATACCGGCTGGCTCGCCGGCCTCCACGAAGAGGTGGGGGTGGGCCGCATCCTCGGGAGCTGGCACGGCCAGCGCAAGATGCTCGCCACCGACGCCTCGGTCTACCTCAACCTCGGGAACCGCGACGGGGTAGTCGCGGGGGACCGTTTCCAGGTGGTCGAGAGGGGCGATGTCATCCGCCACCCGGTGACCGACGAACCGGTGGGTCGTCTGATCCGGGTCGTCGGTGAGATCGAGCTCACCGAGATCCACGACGCCACCTCCTCCGGCCGCATCATCCGCGCCTTCGCCCCGATGACCGCGGGAGATCGCGTGATGCCGGTACCCAGCCCGCCGCCGGTGGCGGCGCGACCGCGCGGCGACGGCCCCGACGGTCTCAAGGCGACGGTGGTCGCCACCCCGGACAAGCGGGTGGCGATCGCCACCAACGACGTGATCTTCCTCGACGTCGGCACCGACCAGGAGGTACGCCCCGGGGACCACTTCTACCTCATCCGTGACAACACCCTGTTCGCCGAGGCCGGCCCGATGCGCTACGCCAGCGAGGCGGTGGTCCTCGATGCCCGCGCCCACACCAGCACGGCGCTGATCACCAAGAGCCTCACCGAGGCCTACGTGGGCAACCGGGCCGCCTACGCCAGCGCGCCGCTGCCCAACATCTACCACCAATGAATCGCGATCCTCGCGATCCATAAAAAAGGGGGGCGCCACCTACTAGGTGGCGCCCCCCTTTACGTATGGCGGAGCGGACGGGACTTGAACCCGCGGCCTCCGGCGTGACAGGCCGGCGTTATAACCATCTTAACTACCGCTCCGAAGGGTGGTGCGTTGGAGGCGGAATCTTATCGTGTTTCCCGCAAAGGTAAAGGGCCGCTCACGCCTCCCAGACCGCCTCCGGGTAGTGCTCTCGAATGAGCACATCCTTGGTGAGGAGGGGGGTACTGTCGATGGCGGCCTGGGCGACAATCAACCGGTCGAAGGGATCCCGGGTCCACGTCTGGCCGAGGGCCACGGCGACCACCTCGGGAAACGGCCTATCGCTGCGGGTGAGGCCGAGACGTCGGTGCAGATCTTCGACCACCTCACCACCGGGGATCGCGGTTCGGCCGATCTCGCAGAGGTACTCCAGCTCCAACTCGACCATGGGGGAGATCACCAGAGCGTGGTCCTGGAGCAGGGCCCGGTTCCCCTCTCCGAGGCATTCGAGGTCGCCGGCAAAGAGCCACGCGACCACGTGGGTGTCGAGGTGGATCACGGCCTCCACTCGCCGGACCAGTCTCGGTGCACCAGCTCCTCGGGGTCACACTTGAGGTAGTCGGAGCGCCTGGGGAGATGGTCGAGAGGGCTGCCCCCCACCGGCACGATGCGCAACAGATGACCCCGCCGCTCCACCTCAAGGGGGATGCCCGATTCCAGCACCTGGTCCAGAAGGCGGTAGATATTCGCCCGAAGCTTCGATGCGTTCATGGGCATGGCCAATTCCTCGATCTCCACTCTCCCCAACAGCACGAAATCGAGGGTATCGCAACCACGTACGTACGTCAACGATACTACGTACGCCCCTAATCGTCGGGTGGGAATCTCGCGCAGAGAGGATCAGCGGAAATAGCCCCGAGCGTTCCGTCGTCCTTCACACCGCTGGAACACGAAACCACGAAAGGAGGAAAGCACGAAAAACAACCGATTGAATTCTTTCGTGTTTTGAACTTTTCGTGCTTTCGTGTTCCCACCCCCTCGAGGTCTCGGGAACATCGACTTTCTCGCCAGCCATGATTTCCGCTGCTCCTCGGAGGGAGGGAGATATGGAGGGCGTGGCGCCGTCCTCGCTACCCCGGACGCCCATTCCGGCCCGGAGGGCAGGGCCGCACGCGAAGCCGCGAAGCTCTCTCCCGACCACCGCGGGCGCGGGTGACCTCACCGGTCCACTCGGCGTCCGGCCGGAGGCGCGTACGCCGCAGCAGGCGCTCCGAAGGCCCGCTTCACCCCTCGTCACCTCAGCCCTCCGAGGCCCACGGTTCCCCCCTTCGGAGCGGCTGCGCTACCAGCCGGAACGGACACGCATGGTGGGCGAAACAGGGCTCGAACCTGTGACCCCCGGCTTGTAAGGCCGGTGCTCTCCCAGCTGAGCTATTCGCCCGGTGCGCAAATAAAGCCAGCGAAAAAATATGGCGTCCCCAAGGGGATTTGAACCCCTGTCGCCGCCGTGAAAGGGCGGTGTCCTAGGCCTGACTAGACGATGGGGACAGGGTTCCTCTTCAGTTGGCTTCCTCGGGTCTATCCCCCGGCGGTGTGGTGAGCCGTGAAGGGATCGAACCTTCGACCCGCTGCTTAAAAGGCAGCTGCTCTACCGACTGAGCTAACGGCTCCCTCCAGGCGATGAGATGCCGACGAGTCGCGGGTTATAGGCAAGGGACCCTAGAAAGGCAAGTCGTTGATGATGGTCGACTCGCGCTCCGGGCCGGTGGCGACCAGGCCGATCGGTACCCCGACCAGCCGCTCGATCTCCTTCAGGTAGGCACGCGCCTGCTTCGGCAGCTTGGCCAGATCGGTGATCCCGTGGGTGGTGGTCTCCCACCCCGCCATCTCCTTGTAGACCGGCTCGCAGGCGGCGAAGAGCTTCCCCTGGGTGGGGAAGGTGGCGAGCTCCTCGCCATCGACCCGGTAGCCGGTGCAGATACGCAGGGTCGGCAGCTCGTCGAGGACGTCGAGCTTGGTGATCGCCAGGGTGGTGAGGCCGTTGAGCTGCGCCGAGCGACGCACGAGGACCGCGTCGAACCAGCCACAGCGGCGGGTGCGGCCGGTGGTGGCGCCGAACTCGCCGCCGGTGGTCTGCAGGCGGACGCCGATCTCGTCGTTGAGCTCCGTGGGGAAGGGGCCCTCGCCCACCCGGGTGGTGTACGCCTTGACGATCCCCACCACCCCGTCGATCTGGGTCGGGCCGATGCCCAGGCCGGTGCACGCCCCGCCGGCGGTGCAGTTCGACGAGGTGACGAAAGGATAGGTGCCGTGGTCAATGTCCAGGTGGGTCCCCTGGGCGCCTTCGATGAGGAGGTTGCGGCCCGCGGCCATCGTCTCCTGCACCACCGTCACCGTGTCGGTGATGTGGTCCGCGAGCCGCTGGCCGTAGCCGAGGTAGACCTTGCACACCTCCTCCACCACCAGGGGCGGGGTGGCGTACCGCTGCACCATGATCGGGTTCACCTCGTCGAGGACCCGCTTCACCTTCTCCTTCAAGAGGGCCGGGTCGAGGAGATCCCCCATGCGGATCCCGCTACGGTCCATCTTCGCGGTGTAGGTGGGGCCGATGCCACGGCCGGTGGTGCCGATCTTGGTGGTACCGCTCTGCGCCTGCGCCTCGCGCCCCTGATCGATGACCACGTGCCACGGCATGATCACGTGCGCCGCGTTGCTGATGGAGAGCCGGCCGGCGAGGCGGATGCCGCGCTCCTCCAGGCCGTCGATCTCCTCGATCAGGTCGCTTGGCGAGATCACCACCCCGTTGCCGATCACCATCTGCTTGTCCTCGGCGAAGACCCCCGAGGGGACAAGGTGGAGGATGAATTGCCCCTTGTCGTTGATCACCGTGTGGCCGGCGTTGTGGCCGCCTTGAAAGCGCGCCACCACGTCGGCGTGCTCGGTGAGGAGATCGACGATCTTCCCCTTGCCCTCATCACCCCACTGACTTCCGACGACGACGACAGTCGACATGACACACTCCTCGTAGGCCGATCCCTACCTTCAATTTGCCGCTTGCCGCTCCACACAGGGCCTGGGCACGGGCGGCCGTTGCATTCCCCACGTGGGTGGGGCACGGTACGCAAGTCTAAGAAAATGCACGGTCTCACACGCCCTTCGAGGGTGTCAAGAAAGCCACCAACTCCCGGCTACGGAGCGCACATGAAGATCGGCGTCATCGGCGTGGGCAATATGGGGGAGGCGCTGGTACGGGGGATCCACGGCGCCGGCGGCCACACCCTCCTCCTCCACGACCTGCGCGCCGACCACCTGCGGGCGGTGGCGAGCCGCTACAACGCCCACCCGTGCGCCGCCGCCACCGAGGTGGTAAGCGAGGCCGAGGTGGTCCTCCTGGCGATGAAGCCGCAGCAGATGGGCGCGGCAATGGCCTCGATGGCCGCTGCCGGCCGCCCGGAGACCCTGTGGGTGAGCGTCGCCGCCGGCATCACCCTCGCCACCCTCGCTGCCTCCCTGGGCAGCGACCGGGTGGTCCGGGTGATGCCCAACACCCCGGCGCTGATCGGCGAGGGCATGGTCTGCTTTGCCTGCGCCCCCGACCTCCCCGAGGGAGAGCGGCGAACGGTCGCCGCCCTCCTCGCCCCCCTGGGCAGGGTCGAAGCGGTCGACGAGGCGCAGATGGACGCGGTCACCGGCCTCTCCGGCTCCGGCCCCGCCTACGGGCTCCTGATCATCGAGGCCCTCGCCGAGGCAGGCGTCGCCGAGGGGCTCGCCGCCCCCCTCGCCCTGGAGCTCGCCGCCCAGACCCTGCGCGGCACCGCCACCCTCGCCCTGGAGTCCGACGACCACCCGGCCCTCCTGCGCCAACGGGTCACCTCACCCGGCGGTACCACCGCCCGCGGCCTCGCCGCCCTGGAGGAGGGCGGCGTGCGCGCCGCCCTGGCCGCCGCGGTCCGGGCCGCCACCGCCCGCTCCCGGGAGCTGGGGGAGAGGTAGGAGCTAGGGATGGACAGCCCGTCGGGCTGAATGGACCCTTCAATGAACGCTCCCCACGAAACAGACCGCTGGCCGCACAGCGGCCAACCGCCCCCCCATCCCCCATCCCGCGAGCGAAGCGAGCCCATCCCCCACCCCTGCGAGCAAAGCGCGCCCCCCCCATGTTCATCATCGGCAACCTGCTCACCGCCGTCGCCACCCTGCTCCATTTGGTGATCTTCTTCCTCTACCTGGTCCTCATCTTCCAGGCGGTGATCTCCTGGGTGAACCCGGACCCGTACAACCCGATCGTCCGCACCCTGAACGCGGTCACCGGGCCGATCCTCGGCCGCATCCGCGCCCGCCTGCCGTGGCTCGCCTCCGGCGGCATCGACTTCTCCCCCCTCGTGGTCCTCCTCGGCCTCCTCTTTGTCGACCAATTCCTGGTGGCGACCCTGCGGGAGCTGGGCCAGCGGCTCCATTGAGTGCCCCGTTGCCGTGTCGTGACGGGCGCGGCGGCGCCCACCTGGCCCTCCACGTCCAGCCGCGGGCAAGCCGCTCGCGGATCACCGGCCTCCACGGTGGGGCGATCAAGGTGCAGCTCACCGCCCCGCCGGTCGAGGGGAAGGCGAACAAGGCGCTCATCGCCTTGCTCGCCAAGCTCCTCCGCCTCCCCAAGGGGTCGATCACCGTGGCCCGCGGCGACACCGGCCGTGATAAAGTACTCCGCTTTGAAGGGGTCACCTGCGCCGACCTGGCCGAGCGCCTCGGGGAGTATCTGGGGGGCTGAGGCGGCACAAGGGGGTGGGGGTGTCGAATGGAACAGAGCGGGCGAAGGGGCTAGGAATTAGGGCGTACAGGTTAGGGAGGACGGCCCTGTGGGCCGGATGAAATGCCAATGGTAGCCGTCACGAAACACGACTTCCGGCCGCGTGGTAGGAGGGGATTGTACCCCCGACCCCGGCCCTCCGGGCCGGCCGGGGCCTGCGGCCCCGGATCGCGGGTGCAACCCGCTCCTACCCACTCTACGCGCACCGTGCCCTCCTCCCGGCGCGCGTAGCGCGCCACCCTCTGGCCGCGCAGCGGCCAGCCAACCTCAACCCCTAATCCCCATCCCCCGGCGAGCAGAGCGAGCCCCATGCACATCACCCTCAACGGCGAGCCCTACCCGGTGAACCCCGGGACCACCGTGGGCGACCTCCTCGCCCTCCTGGCCCTCGACCCGGAGCGGGTGGTGGTCGAGCACAACCGCGCCATCCTCGACCGCACCACCGCCCCGGCGCAGCCCCTGGCCGACGGTGACGAGGTGGAGATCGTCACCATGGTGGGGGGCGGATGAGCCGGTTTCCCGAGGTTGCCTCCGGCTAAAAGCCGGCTCCCGTAGGCGATCCCGGCCCGCAGGGCCGGCCGCGCCCGCGGCGCGGTTCGCGAGCAGGAGCTCGCTCCTACCACACCCCCAACAACCGAAGTCCTCCCCGGCCGCAAGCCGGCACCACCCCCCTCACCCCCCCGCGAGCCAAGCGAGCCCCCCATGACCGACGACACCCCCCTGCAGATCGGCGACCACACCTTCCACTCCCGCCTCATCATCGGCTCCGGCAAGTACAAGGACTTTGCCGAGACCCGGGCGGCGCTGGACGCCTCGGGCGCCGAGATGATCACCGTGGCGGTGCGGCGGGTGAACATCACCGACCCGGCCAAGGAGAACCTCCTCGACGCCCTCGACCTCGAGCGCACCACCATCCTCCCCAACACCGCCGGCTGCACCACCGCCGACGAGTGCGTCCGCACCGCCCGCCTGGCCCGCGCCGCCGGCATCACCGACCTGGTGAAGGTGGAGGTGATCGGCGACCCCAAGACCCTCTACCCGGACACCGCCGCCACCCTGGAGGCGACCGAGATCCTCGCCAAGGAGGGGTTCACCTGCCTGCCCTACACCACCGACGACCCGGTGGTGGCGCAGCGGCTGGTCGATGCGGGCGCCGCCGCCATCATGCCCCTGGCCGCCCCGATCGGCTCGGGGCTCGGCGTCTGCAACCCCTACACCCTGCGCATCCTCCTGGAGATCCTCACCGTGCCGGTGATCGTCGACGCCGGCGTGGGCACCGCCTCCGACGCCACCGTGGTCATGGAGATGGGAGCCGACGGGGTCCTGATGAACACCGCCATCGCCGGTGCCGAGGACCCCATCGCCATGGCCCGCGCCATGAAGCTCGGCGTCGAGGCGGGCCGCCTCGCCTACCGCGCCGGCCGCATCCCGAAGAAGCTCTACGCCACCGCCTCCTCGCCCCTGGAGGGGGTGGTGCGGTAGGGACGCGGGTGACACGCCCCCCCCCAGGCCACCGAGTCACCACGGGGAGATCGTCGGCGGTGGTGGGGCGAATGGCTCGCCTTGACCTCCCATCGCATTGGTTCTACATTTTTGTAGATTAATTTGGAGTTGAAAAATGGCTACGCCTCCAACACAGATCTCGGCGTACATCTCGGCGGAAACCAAGGCGCTCGTGGAACGGTACACACGCGCGCACGGCATCAAGAAGGGGTTCCTCATTGAGACCGCCCTTCTTCACCACCTGGAGGCGCTCCAGGAGATCCCCGCAGACGTCATCATCCCGCCGCGACTGGTGGTGAGCCGCGCCAGCGGCGAGGCGCTTGTCGATCGCCTCGCCACCCCGCCCGAGCCCACGCCCGCGATGAAGGAGCTCTTCACCGAGGCCGACGATGACGACGGTTGAGGTACGGCGGCTACTGCCCGATGACAACCGATCGACCTTCCGCTCCGGCAACCCAGACCTCGACCGCTTTTTTCACCGATATGCAGGACAAAACCAGTTTCGCCACTACGTGGGCATCACCTACGTCGCCATTGAGGGAGCAGCGATTCTAGGTTACGTGACGGTGGCCGCCTCCCACATCGAGATCGAGGAGCTCCCCCCATCCCACCGCCGGCGCCTCCCTCGCTACCCCCTGCCCATCCTCCGGGTGGCACGTCTCGCCGTGGCCGAGTCCGTCCAGGGTAGCGGTGTGGGACGCACACTCCTGCGGGCCGCGTGCATCCTCGCTCGTGAGCAGGCGAACCGCACCGGCTGTATCGGCGTGGTCGTCGACGCCAAACCCGATGCGGTCCAATTTTACCGCCGGTACGGCTTCGAGCCCCTCGAGATCGTCGAAGGGGGCCTCGGGGACCGCCCACAACCGCGGCCCCTCTTCCTCCCGGTGGAGGCCATCCCTGGGGCGACAAGCTAATCCGCCTCCTCCCGGCGCGGCGCGCCGATCGCCCGCCCCTGGAGACGACGCATCTCCGCCATCGTCTCCTCCAGCCAGCGCAGCCGCTCGGCCGGCGTCATCGCCAGACCACGCCGCGCCTGGCGGGCCGCGTGGCCCGACCAGCCACGGTCAAAGCCGGAATCCTCAGCGGTCTGCCGCTCGTCATCCATCCTCTTCCGCCTCGGCCCTCTCCCCCTCGCATTGCTTCGCCACGGCATCGAGCGCCGCCACACCCTCTTCGACTTCCCCGACCATCGCGCCATCATAACCCGGTCACCACTCCCACCGACCACACCTCCCATGCCCCTTCTCCCCCGCCTGATGCTCATCACCGACGGCAGCGCCGCGGACGGCGATGCCGACCTCTCCGCGGTGGAGCGGGCGGTGGAGGCGGGCGTGGGGATCGTCCAGCTTCGGGAGAAGCGGCTCGCCGACCGCCCCCTCCTCACCCTCGCCCGCCGCCTGCGGGCGCTCACCCGCGACCGCGGGGCGCTCCTGCTGATCAACTGCCGCGCCGATATCGCGCTGCTCGCCGAGGCGGACGGCGTCCACCTGCCGGCCGCCGGCCTGCCGGTGGGGGTGGTCCGGCGGCTCCTCGGCCCGGCGCGCCGTATCGGCCGCTCCTGCCACTCGCTCGCCGAGGTGCAGGCGGCGCAGGCGGAGGGGGCGGACTACGCCACCTTCGGCCCCCTCTACCCCACCCCGTCGAAGGCGGCCTACGGCGCCCCCCCGGGCCCCGCCGCCCTCGCCGAGGCGGTCGCCGCCACGACGCTGCCCCTCTTCGCCCTCGGCGGCATCGACGCCGCCCACCTCGGGGAGGTCGCCGCCACCGGCTGCTTTGGTGTCGCCGCCATCCGCGCCCTCCACGCCGGCGGCGGCGCCACCGCCTTCGCCGCCGCCTTCCCAGCGACCGGTTGAAGGGATCTTGCCTTGAAAAACGTTTACCAGTAGTCCGTTTTTCAAGGTAAAACACCCTCCATGATCTCGCGTGAGCGCCACCTCCGCCGGCTGGAGCACCTTCTGGCAGACCACCCGGTGGTCGCCATCCTCGGGGCACGGCAGGTGGGGAAGACGACCCTGGCACGGGCGCTCATGGCCCGTGCCGCCGGCCCGGTCACACGTTTCGACCTCGAAGACCCCGACGACCTGGCGCGCCTGGAATGGCGCCGGGATCGGCCGCTCCATGCACAGCGCCCATGAAGCCCTGCAACTCGACCACCTCTACATGATCCATGCTGGACAGCACACCTTCCCCCTCGCCGACGACACCCGCGCCATCGCCTTGGACCGCCTCCTCGACGACCTGCCGCCACTGTGACGCAGAAAACCTCGAAGTGCACAACATGTGCGGAGAGGAAAGGAGCGCGCGTTCCTCCACACCAACATCCTGATTGACTCCGAGCCAACAACCTTCAACATGGACAGCGGATCAACGGCATCCGTATCACCAAACCCTTTGCGGCAGGGCGAGAATGACGACTCGTCTCGTTGCCAGCGGCGTGACACATCTTTTTTCGCGCAGCGAAAAAAGGCGAAAGGTGACCGAAAGTAACTAGCTCACCCCCACCCGTCACCCGTGCCCTGCCATGCCCGCTCGCCCCCCCATCGTCCTCACCATCGGCGGCTCCGACCCCACCGCCGGCGCCGGGGTGCAGGGGGATCTGAAGACCATCGACCGGCTCGGCGGCTACGGGGTGTGCGCGATCACCTCGGTGACGGTGCAGGACACCTGCGGCCTCACCGCCCGCGAAGACGTGAGCGCAGAGCTCCTCGCCGCCCAGCTCGCGGCCCTGGCCGGGGACCTGCCGATCAAGGCGATCAAGGCGGGGATGCTCGGCACGGCGGCGAACGTGGAGGCCCTCGCCCGCCTCCTCGACGCCCACCCAAAGCTCCCCTTCGTCCTCGACCCGGTCCTCGCCGCCACCGCCGGCGGGCCGCTCCTGGACCCGGAGGGGGCGGAGGCCCTGGTCGCCGAGCTCCTCCCGCGCGCCACCCTGATCGCCCCCAACCTCCCCGAGGCCGCCTACCTCGCGGGCCGCCCCGAGGCCGCGGGGGCGAGCGCCGAGGCGCTGGCGCGCGCCCTCCACGGCCGCGGCGCCGGGGCGGTCCTGATCACCGGCGGCCACCGCCCCGGCGGCGAGGTGGTGGACCTCCTCTTCGACGGCGACACCGCCCGCCGCCTGCCCACGCCGCGTCTCGCCGTCGCCGCCCACGGCACCGGCTGCTGCCTCACCGCCGCCATCGCCACCCACCTCGCCCTCGGCGACGATCTGCCGGCGGCGGTGGAGCGCGCCCGCGACCACCTGCTCGCCCGGCTGGCCGCCGCCCTCCACCTGGGCCACGGCCAGCGGCTGCTGCCGTAAACGCCCGGCCACCACGGGCGCGACCGCGGTGACGCACCACCGCCTCGCTCAACACCACGCCCATGGACCGCTCCATCCACCCCTCCCGCCGCACCATGGCGCTCCTGGCAGCGCTCACCGGCCTGCTCCTGCTGCCCTTCATCCACAAGGCGTTCCACATCGACGACCCGGTCTACCTCTGGGTCGCACGGCAAATCCGCAGCCACCCCCTGGATTTCTTCGGCTTCCAGGCCAACTGGTACGGCCATCTCATGCCGATGGCGGAGATCAACGAGAATCCGCCTCTGGTCTCCTACTACATCGCCCTCGCCTCGTGCATCGCCGGCTGGGGTGAGGGGGCCCTGCACACCGCCTTTCTCCTCCCGGCGATGGTGGTGGTGGTGACCACCTACCTCCTGGCGGCAGAGCTCACGCCACGGCCGGTGGCCGCGGCCATGGTGGTGCTCCTGTCGCCGGTCTTCCTGACCTCAAGCACCAACCTCATGTCCGACACCATGATGCTCGCCTTCTACATGGGCGCCGTCCTCTTGTGGCACCGCGCCGTGGTCCGCGAGTCGATCACCCACGCCTGGGCCGGGGCGCTCCTCGCCACCCTGGCAGCCCTCACCAAGTACTACGGCATCACCCTCATCCCCCTCCTCGCCCTCTACACGGTGGCGACACGGCACCGGCGTGGTCTCCCCCTCCTCCTCCCCCTCCTCCTGCCGGTGGCGCTGCTCGCCGGCTACGAGGCTCTCGGCCACCACCTCTACGGCGACGGCCTCATCGGCCATGCGGCCCACTACGCCCTCCAACGCACCCCTGGCGATGCCCAACGCCTCCTCGGCCGCCTCCTCTCCGGTCTCGCCTTCTGCGGTGCGGCGACGATTGCCACCCACCTCGCCGCCCCCCTCCTGTGGCGCCGCCGGTGGA
>JAJRSX010000074.1 GCA_024278555.1 bacterium
CCCCTGACATCTTGCCCTCTTTCCGATTGCCCATCGTCGGTCATGAGCTAGGGGCAATCGGCATTTCTTGCGATGACGGCGTCGGTCGGCTGAAGCCGACCCTACGGTCTGGTAACCCGATCTTGTTTCCGCTGATCCTCTTCGTGGTCTTCGCGCCCTTGGCGTCTTCGCGGTGAGCCCAGCCTTGCAGGCCCCTGCCGTGCCCTGGTCTTCACCACCAGCGACGCCTCTACCCGTGGCTCGCTTCCCTTCCGTGTCTTTGTGTGGATTCCGTGGCTCAAATGGCCTTCCTGGCCCACGCCATCCCCCGGTCCACCACCGGCGACACCCTCCCGCCCCGGCCTCCCCCCCTATCTACTGTCTACTACCTCTGTCTACTACCTCCTGCTGTTCCCCCTCCCGCCTCCCCCTCCCCACCCCCGCTGTCCTCCGCCTCTCTGCGCGAGAATCCAAACCGACGATGATGGGGTGGCCGATTGACTAGAACGGGGACCGTACCTACGTTGTTGACACCTGCATCGTGGTATGCAGCTCACCGCCCCGGCCGGGGCACACCATCGACCCCCCAGGGAACCCAAGGAGAACCACACCATGGTCACCATCACCGACGCCGCAGCGGCCAAAATTCGCGACTACCTGAAGCAGGAGGAGAAGCCCAACGCCGCCTTCCGCCTCTATGTCGAGGGGGGTGGCTGCTCCGGCTACCAGTACGGCATGGGGCTCGACGAGAACGAGCGCGAGGGCGACAACGTGATCGCCGCCGACGGCTTCACCGTCCGCATCGACCCGATGAGCGCCCCCCTCCTCAAGGGTGCGGTCATCGACTACACCGAGGGGCTCACCGGCGCCGGCTTCTCCATCCAGAACCCGAACGCCCAGACCACCTGCGGCTGCGGCTCCTCCTTCTCGGCGTAGCCTCAGACCAGCAGCAAGATGAGAGGCCCCGGGCGGCAACGCCCGGGGCCTTTTTTTGTGCAGCGCGGATCGGGGGCATGGCCCCCTCCTACCGGAAGGCCGGGGGGATGGAGGGTCGGGCAGCGGTGGTGGGAGGGGGTAGGAGCGGGTTGTACCCGCGACCCGCGCCCGCAGGGCGCGCCGCGCTACGCGCGGATCGGGGGCATGGCCCCCTCCTACTCCCGATACGCCAGGGTGATCGCCCTCACCTCCATGGCCCCGGCGCCGGTGAGGGCGCGGGCGAGGGCGGCGACCGTCGAGCCGGTGGTGAAGACATCATCCACCACCACCACCCGCCGGCCGCAAAACCGCGCCCCCTCCACCACCCGGAAGCGGCCGCGGGCGTTGATCCGCCGTTGGGCGCGAGTGAGCCCCACCTGCGGTGGCCCCGCACGGCGCACGACCCCGCGCGCCTCCACCTCCACCCCCCATCGCCGCCCCGCCCAGCGCGCCAGCAAGAGCGCCTGGTTGAAGCCGCGGTCGCGCAGACGCGCGGCCGCCAGGGGCACCGGCACCAGAAGATCTCCATCGCACCCCGACCACCCTCCCCACGCCCAGTCGGCGAGGCGCGGCGCCAGCTCCCGGCGGCGCCGGTACTTTAACGCGGCGATCAGCTCGCGCACCGGACCACCGTGGACAAGGCCCGACCGGTGCGACCGAAAGGGCGGGCGATCGGCACGGCAGCGACCGCAGACCAGCAAAGAGCCAGGAAGATCGACACCGGCAGCCGCCCCCCCCTCCCACCGACGGCCGCACACCGAGCACCCCGCCACCTGCTGCTCCACCACCCACCGGTCGCGACCGCACGCCGCACACAGCACCCCGTCGGCGACCTCCACGCCGCACCCCTCGCAGGTCAACGGAAAGAGGAGGTCGACCACCCCTCGCCCCGCCCGCGCCCACCATCGCCCCCTTCCAGCCCCCATAGTCCCCTATGGTAACCTCTCGCGCCGTTCACGAGGCACTCTTCCACCACGGAAAGGAAACACCCATGGGTCTGCTCGACGGCCAGGTCGCCCTCATCTTCGGCATCGCCAATGAGCGCAGCATCTGTTGGGGGATCGCCCAGGCCCTCGCCGCGGAGGGCGCACGGCTGGCCGTCACCTACCAGGGACCGGCTCTGGAAAAGCGGGTCCGGCCCCTGGCCGAGAAGCTGGGTGCCGAGCTCTGTCTAGACTGCGACGCGGTCAACGACGACCAGGTGGAGGCGGTCTTCCAGCAGGTCGGCGACCACTTCGGCCACCTCGACGCCATGGTCCACGGCATCGCCCACGCCCATCGCGCCGACCTCAAGGGGCGCTTCTGCGACACCAGCCGCGACGGCTTCGCCTACGCCCTCGACGTCTCCGCCTACACCCTCATCCACTTCTGCCGCCTCGCCCGTCCCCTCATGGAGGGGCGCGACGGCCGAGTCATCACCCTCACCTACTACGGCGCGGAGAAGGTCATCCCCAACTACCACGTCATGGGGGCGGCCAAGGCGGCCCTGGAGGCGAACGTCCGCTACCTCGCCGCCGACCTCGCCGAGGACGGGATGCGCATCAACGCCATCTCCGCCGGCCCCATCAAGACCCTGGCGTCGGTGGGAATCTCCGACTTCTACAGCATCGGCAAGGCCGCCCGCGACAACGCCCCCATGCGGCGGCTCATCACCCAGGACGATGTCGCCAAGACCTCCCTCTACCTCCTCTCCGACCTCTCCAGCGCGGTCACCGGCGAAGTCATCCACGTCGACTGCGGCTACCACGTCATCGGCATGTAGCCGACGCCTCCACCGCCTCCACCGTACCTCCGAACACCGCGGCAGGGGCCCCTCGCTTGACCTCACCAAAGGCCATCGCTATAAACCGCCGCACCGGTCGGGGGTCGTCTAATGGTAGGACTGCAGACTCTGAATCTGCCTATTGGGGTTCGAATCCCTGCCCCCGAACCAGTCTCTCGTCGCACACCGTGTAGCCGACCGCCCACAGACTAACGACAGACAGATCTCATGCCCGGCCTTGGTCCCATCGTCTAGGGGTTAGGACGCCGCCCTCTCACGGCGGAAACAGGGGTTCAATTCCCCTTGGGACTACCAAACCGCCACCGGCTCACGCCGCCGGCGGGATCAGGCGGGTAAGGCTGAACCACCACGGCACACCGGTGGAGACCAGGGGCGCCACAGGAGGAGGAGAGAGGAGTGGACCCTGAGTCCGCCCCCTGCTGCCGACGCCCTCCCCTCTGTGGCCTCCGTGTCTCTGCAGTGAGCCCGCCCCCTCACGAACCGCCGCCGACGCTGGCGACGCGTTCGCTGCTCAACAGGCGGACCACCGCCTCCAGCTCCAGGGGCCGCAGCCCCCGTGAGGCGGGCATCCGACTCCGGGCGTCCACCGAACGCGGCCCCTCAATGTACTGGCGGATCGCCTCCGGCTCCATGCGCGACCCCACATCGGTGAGATCCGGGCCGATCTGGCGGTGGCCAAGGGTGCGGAAGGTGTGGCAAAAGCCACACCGGTGAACGAAGAGACGCTCCCCGTCCACCGCCCACACCGGCCGCGATGCGACCACGACGAATACGATCCCCACGGCTACGACGACTCTCCTCATACGCGCTACCCCCATGGGAGAGACTCTTCGACACCCGGCCACGGACACCCGAGCCAACGGCCTAAATCCCACCCAGTGGGCGGCGGTGGTGGCCTGGCGACCGGCGTGGCGCGACCATCCGCCGCACCTCACCCCCCTCACCCCGGAGGCCTCCAGCCGTCGCTACCTGCGCGCCGAGGACAACTCGACCACCGTCGTCCTCCAGCTCCACCCGGGGCCGATCCGGGCCGACGACCCCTTCCTGCGCCTCCAACGGTGGTTCGCAGAGGCAGGCTGGCCGGTGGTCCGGGTGGTCGCCGCCCTTGTGGAGGCCGGCATCGTGGTCCTCGAGGACCTCGGTGATCACTACCTGTCCGCGGAATCCGAATCCGGCGGCTATGGGGAGGCGGTCGACCTCCTCGCCGACCTCCACCGCCTCGACCCGGCCGGCGCCCCCCTCGCGCCCCCCTTCGACGGCCACCTCTTCCGCGCCGAGCTCCGCCTCTTCCTCGACACCTTCTCCGCCCTCACCGGCTGGCGCGACACCGACCGCGCCGCGACCCTGCTGGCGCCGGTGTGCGATGCCCTCGCCCGCCTGCCGCGGGTCATCTGCCACCGCGACTACCACCGCCGCAACCTGATGGTGACGGCCGCCGGGTTGCGGGTGATCGACTTCCAGGACGCCCGCCTCGGACCGGCCGCCTACGACCTCGCCTCTCTCCTCGAAGACCCGTACACCAGCCTGGGGGAGTCGACCCGCGCGGCGCTGCGCGCGCGCTACGCGACGACCGCCAGCGCGACGCCCGGCTACGACCTGGCCGCCTGCCAGCGGCTGGTGAAGGCGGCGGGGACCTACTGCAACCAGCAGGTCGCCCACCACAACGGCGGCTACCTCCCCTACGTCGCCCCGGCCCTGGCCCGCGCCCGCCGCGCCGCCCGCCGCATCGCCGGCGACCACCCCGACCTCGCCCCCCTCCTGGCGGAGCTCGCCGCCGTCTGGGAGCGGCGAAGATGACCGGCGTCGTCCTCTGTGCCGGCCGCGGCACCCGCCTGGCCCCCCTCACCGAGCGAATCCCGAAGCCCCTGGTGGAGGTGGCGGGGAGGCCGATGGTCCACTACCCCCTGGCGCTCCTGCGCGCCGCCGGCATCCACCGCATCGTCCTCAACAGCCACCACCTCGCCGACCGGCTCGAGGCCACCCTCGGCGACGGCCGTCGATGGGGGGTGGAGCTGCGCTACTCGCGCGAGCCGCGCCTGCTCGGCACCGGCGGCGGCCTGCGCCACCTGGCGCCCCTGTTGGACGACGACCTGGCGGTGGTCCTCAACACCGACCAGATCACCGACCTCGACATCACCCGGTTGATCGCCCACCACCGGACCACCGGCGCCATGGCGAC
Organism: bacterium; assembly: GCA_024278555.1. Taxonomy (GTDB): domain Bacteria; phylum CG2-30-53-67; class CG2-30-53-67; order CG2-30-70-394; family CG2-30-70-394; genus CG2-30-70-394. The sequence goes on from JAJRSX010000074.1 coordinate 4,917, forward strand.
CCTGGCAACGGTGGTGGGAACGGACGACCTCCCCCACCGTCGCCTCGCCGAGCACCACGGCCGGCTCACCGGCCTCGCCCCGAGCGGCAGCCGCAACGGCCCCCTCTTCATGGGGTGCTACTGCCTCGACCCGGCGCTCCTGGCGCGCCACACCCCGCCCGCCCCCGCCTGCATCCTGCGCCACTTTCTCCTCCCCGAGATCGCCACCGGCGGCCGCGTCGCCCTCTACCGCCACCCGGGCACCTGGCTCGACACCGGCGACTTCGCCGCCATCGCCCGCGCCGAGGCCGCCCTCGCCGCGGGGCTTACCGTGCCGACCCTGGACTAGCGCGGGGTGGGGGGTGGAGGGTGAGGGGATGGTTGGCCGCTGGCGCGGCCAGATAATCCTCTCCTTGGGGCTGGCTTCCACTGGCACCCCATCAGCCCGGAGGGCTGTCCTCCCCCTTTCTACTTCCTACTTTCTTCCTTCCCTCCAGCGGACCGACGAGGTCGCCGGCACCCGCGGTGCTCGGGAGAGAGCTTCACCCGTCGTTATTGTCCGGAGGCCGGCACGCGACCACCCGGAGCGGTCCGTGCAACGTGGGGGGTGTCGGGGGATGGGTCGACCCCTGGTGCAACTGCATAGGGATGTTCCAAGATGGCCCACATCTCACCGCACGTTCGAGAGGAGAGGCCATGGATGCGAACACCGCGCTCGACTTCCTCTACCACACCCACACGGCGCTCCGGGCACAGCTCCCGGCGATCGCCACGGGGCTCCACCGGATGGCCGGCGGCGGACCGCCGGAGCGGGCGGTGGTGGCCCAGCTCATCGGCCACGTCATCGCCCTGCGCTCCGCCGTGGAGGACCACTTCCAGCAGGAGGAGCTCCACCTCTTCCCCCTCCTGGTGGAGCGGCTGCCGGAGATCGCCGGGCCGGTGAACGGCCTGCTCACCGAGCACGACGACATGCGCTACCTCATCAACACCCTGCTCGCGGCGCTCCAGCGCATCCCGGACGATCCGCAAGCGGTCGAGGAGGCGTCGACCTGCGCGAGCCGCTACCTGCGGCTCCTCGGAGACCACTCGGAGCTGGAAGAGCACACCTTCTTTCGCTACGCCCAGGAGCACCTCGACTCGGCGCACCTCGCCGAGCTCGCCGCGACCCTCGGCGCGGAGTAGCGACACCCCCTCGCGCCGGGATCACCGCACCGCCGGCGGCGTGTGTCAGCCGCGGGTGAGCTGGCGGTACTTGATCCGGTGCGGCCGCTCCGCCGCGGCACCGAGGCGGCGCTTGCGGTCTGCCTCGTACTCGGAGTAGTTGCCCTCGAACCAGACCACCCGGCTGTCGCCTTCGAAGGCGAGCATGTGGGTGGCGATGCGGTCGAGGAACCAGCGGTCGTGGCTCACCACCACCGCGCAGCCGCCGAACTGCTCCAGCCCCTCCTCCAGGGCGCGCATGGTGTTGACGTCGAGGTCGTTGGTGGGCTCATCGAGGAGGATGACGTTGGCGCCGCTCTTCAGCATCCGCGCCAGGTGGACCCGGTTGCGCTGGCCGCCGGAGAGGGTCCCGACCCGCTGCTGCTGGTCGCTGCCGGAGAAGTTGAACCGCCCGACGTAGGCGCGTGAGTTCACCTCGTGCTTGCCGAGGGTGATGGTCTCCTCGCCGCCGGAGATCACCTCCCACACGGTCTGGTCCGGGTCGAGGGAGGCGCGGCTCTGCTCCACATAGGCGAGCTTCACCGTGTCGCCGACGCGCAGGGTGCCGGCGTCCGGCTGCTCGTCGCCGGTGATCATCCGAAAGAGGGTCGTCTTGCCGGCGCCGTTGGGGCCGATCACCCCGACGATCCCACCGGGGGGCAGGGAGAAGGACATCCCCTCCACCAGGAGCCGGTCACCGAACGCCTTGGCTACCCCGTCCGCCTCGATCACCAGGTTGCCGAGGCGCGGCCCCGGCGGGATGTAGATCTCCAGGTCGCGGCTGCGCCGGCCGCCGCCGTCCGCAAGGAGCTCCTCGTAGGCGGTGACCCGCGCCTTCGCCTTCGCCCGCCGCCCCTTCGGCGACATCCGGATCCACTCGAGTTCACGCGCCAGGGTGCGCTGGCGATCGCTCTCCCGCCTCTCCTGCTGTTGCAGGCGGAGCTCCTTCTGCTCCAGCCACGAGGAGTAGTTGCCGCGCCACGGGATGCCGCGACCGCCGTCGAGCTCGAGGATCCAGCCGGCGACGTTGTCGAGGAAGTAGCGGTCGTGGGTGACGGCGATCACCGTCCCGAGTACTCCTGCAGGTGGTGCTCCAGCCACGCCACGGTCTCCGCGTCGAGGTGGTTGGTGGGCTCGTCGAGCAGCAGAATGTCCGGCTTCTGCAGCAGCAGGCGGCAGAGGGCCACCCGCCGCCGCTCACCGCCGGAGAGGTGGACCACCGAGGTGTCGCCCGGGGGGCAGCCCAGAGCGTCCATCGCCTGCTCCAGGCGGGCGTCGAGGTCCCAGGCGTCTAGGGCGTCGAGCCGCTCCTGCACCTCCCCCTGGCGCTCGATCAGCGCGGCCATCGCATCGTCATCCATCGGCTCGGCGAACCGCTCGCTGATGGCGTTGAACTCGGCCATCAGGGCGACGGCCTCCGCCATCCCCTCCTCCACCACCGCTCTGACCGTCTTGGTCTCGTCCAGGTAGGGCTCCTGCTCCAGGAGGCCGACGGTGAGCCCCGGCGACAGGATCGTCTCGCCGTCGAACTCGGTGTCGACCCCGGCGAGGATCCGCAACAGGGTGCTCTTACCGGCGCCGTTGAGGCCGAGGACACCGATCTTCGCGCCGTAAAAGTAGGAGAGGGAGACCTCCTTGAGGATGGGCCGGTCGTTGTACGACTTGCTCACCCGGACCATCGAGTAGATCACCTTGTTCGGCTCGTCGGCCATGCGCGGGTACTCCGGGAGAAGAGGGGCAGATGCAGTGCGGCGGCGGATGATCGCACGGCGGCGGGGAGCAAGACACCACCGGGCGGGCTCACCACGGGGGACACGGGGGGGCCTTGGGGTCAGGCTTGCAAACTTGCAATATCACGCACAACGCTCTGAAAGCAGGCTCGCAAGAAGACCACGAAGGAGAGGGGCGGGAGCGGGGGTGGGCTGAACAGCTCAACGCAAAGGCGCCAAGACGCCAGGGCGCAAAGGGGGGAATAATTGGGGGGGGAGGCGTCGCCGGCCGCAAACCGGGGAACGGCGGGGGCCTGGAAGGCTATTTCAGCCACGGAATTCACGGAAGGGCACGGAAAGGGAGGGCTGCCGGGAGAGGGGAGTCACCGGTGGTGAACACCGGGGGCCGGCAACGGCCTGGAAGGCGGGGCTCGCGCAGAGGCGCCGCGACGCAGAGAACCGCTTATTGGACAGGATGAACAGGATTTACAGGATGGAGGGGGTGGAGCTTGACCACCGTAGTGGGAAACCAACGCAGGTAAGCAATAAATGACTCACATGGGTGCAAACCGAGGCATGGGGATGGGTGGCCGGGGAGGGAAAAATTGACCACGGAATCCACGGAAGAGCGCGGAAAGGTCGCGCCGGGGAGGGGGGGGAGGTAGGAGCGGGTTGTACCCGCGATCCGGCGCCAACGGCGCCGGCCGGCCCGAAGGGCCGGGGTCGGGGGCGCGGCCCCCTCCTACCGGGGATCCGAAGGTGGGGGCGTCCTGCGCCGCCCCAACCCACCGCGTTCGCCCGCGGTGAGGTGTCACCCAAGCCCGCCTGTGTCCCCCGTGCCCTCCCGGAGGGGGCGCTCACGGCCGCTCGGGCCGCCTGATCTGGTGCTTCTTCATCCGGTAGAGGAGGACGTGGCGGGGGACGCCGAGGGCGCGGGCCGCGGCGGACTGGTTCCAGTGGTGCTCCTCCAGGGCGTGGACCACCGCGTCGCGCTCCACCCCCGCCAGGGTCGTCTCCACCCGTCCCCCGCCCGGGGCGAGGATCGTCTTGGGCAGGTCGTCGACGCCGATCCGCGCGCTGCCGGCGAGCAGGGCGAGGCGGCGGCAGAGGTTCTTCAGCTCGCGCACGTTGCCCGGCCAGCGGTACCCGCAAAGGCCCGCCATGGCGGCCTTCGAGAACGTGCGCGGTCGGAGCTTGACCTCGGCGGCGAACCGATCGGCGAAGTGGGTCGCCAGGAGCGGGATGTCCTCGGGTCGCTCGCGCAGCGGCGGCACGCGCAGCACCTCGAAGCTCAGGCGGTCGTAGAGGTCGGCGCGGAACGTCCCCTCCTCGATCCGCTTCTTCAGGTCGGAGTTCGTAGCGGCGATCACCCGGACGTCGACCCGGACCGGCTTCTGCCCGCCGACGCGCTCGAACTCCTGGTACTCGATCACCCGGAGGACCTTCTCCTGGAACTCGGCCGACATGTTGCCGATCTCGTCGAGGAGGAGCGTGCCTCCGTCGGCCAGCTCGAATCGGCCGAGGCGCCGCTGGTTGGCCCCGGTGAAGGCGCCCTTCTCGTGGCCGAACATCTCCGACTCGAGCAGCGTGCCACTGAAGGCGGCGCAGTTGACCTTGATAAACGGCTTGCCGCGGCGGTCGCCGGCGTAGTGGATCGCGGCGGCGACGAGCTCCTTGCCGCTCCCGCGCTCGCCCAGGATCAACACGGGGCGGGGGATCGAGGCGAGGCGGCCCGCGCGCTCCAGCACGTCCAGGAACGCCGGAGACTCGCCGATCGGGCGGTACTTGAGGTGCTGGATCTCCCGCACGAACGCCGCGGTGCGGCGGAGATCCGCGTTCTCCTTCTCGAGCCGCCGGCTCTTCCCCACCACCTCGACGAGCCGCTCGACCCGGTGCAGCGATGCGCCGAGGGTGTCCTCTATGTAGATGTCCTTCTCTAAGAAGTCCTCGGCGCCGATCTTGAGCGCGCGCACCGCCAGGTCGACGGTTCCCTTGCCGGTGAGGACGAGGAGCGGGAGCTCGGGGCGGATCTCGCGGGCCCGCCGCAGGAGCTCGAGGCCTTCCTCCGCGCCGCCGCCGAGGTCGAGGTCGAAGATCGCGAGGGAGTAGCGCCGCTTCGCGTCCTCGAGCCGGGCGATGGCCGCCTCCGGGCGGTCTACGGCGTCGGTCTTGTAGCCGCGCCGCCGGAGGATGCGGGCG
>JAJRSX010000075.1 GCA_024278555.1 bacterium
AGGGCGCGCCCGGGAGGGGGGGCGGTAGGAGCGGGTTGCACCCGCGATCCGCGCCGCCGGCCCGTGGGGCCGGGGGCGGGAGTGCAACCCCCTCCTACCGAGGGGGGCGGGGGTGTGGCGTCATCGGTGGCGGGCCGGAAGCGGTTGTCACCGCAGAGGGCACGGAGGAGGTAGAGAGCTCATCGAGACGACGCGCAACGCCGCGCCCCTTTCCGTGCCCTTCCGTGGGTTCCGTGGCCAAAAGATCGCCATCCAGGGGCGTTGCGCGCGTGTTCCAACCAACGGGTGGCCTCACCCGCCGAGATCACCCAGGAAGGCGGCGAGGCCGTCGACCACCGAGGGGGGGATCTGGTGGCCGCCGGGGAAGTCGACCCAGGTCACCCCCAGTCCCGCCCCACGCAGCTCGTCGCGCAGGGTCTCGGCCAGGGCGAAGGGGAGGAGGGGGTCGCTGCGGCCGTGGCTCTCGAAGACCGGCAGGCCGGCACGCGCCCCCATCGCCGGAAGCCACCGCGCTGCCGCCAGCAGGGTCCCCGACAAGATCACCAGGCCGCCGAAGGGGCGGTCGGTGGACAAAAATGTATCCGTGGCGAGCATCGCACCCTGGGAGAACCCTCCAACCACAACCTGTTCCGGAGCAACATTGAGAAGCCGCTCGACCCCGTCGAGCGCCTCCAGAAGCTGCGCCCGCACCGTGGGGAGGGGCTCCGGGTCGGTGCGGGTGAGGTCGCGGAAGGTACCGGTGGCCACCGCCCGCTCCAGGGCCTCTACGTCGATCGGCCACCAGGCACGGGAGTCCCACCACCCCTCGGCGAGAGCGATGGGGGCGGCGGGGAAGGCGAAGCGGGTCCCCACCGGCGGGTGGAGCGCCTCGGCCAGGGGGACGAGGTCGTCGCCCGGGGCGCCGAAGCCGTGCAGCAGGCAGACCAGGGGGCCGTCCCCGGAGCCGGCGCCATCGACGCCACCGGTGATCCGGACGGTGAGGCCGGCGAGGGTCTCGGTGCGTGGGCTAACCAAACCGTTTCACCTGCAGGTCGAGGGCCTCGGCGGCGCCGGCCATGACCTGGTCGGCGGTGGCCACCGTCGTGACCCCCAGGCCGATAGCGATGGAGAGGTGGAGGGCGTCGAGAGAACGGAGGGGATGGTCCGCGACGGCGGCGATCAGCCCTGCTGCCGAGCCCACCATTGCATCGTCTACGGGGTGACGGACCAGGTGGCCCGCACGCATGTCCTCTTCAAAGGTCGCAAAGATGCGCATCTCCAGCATGGGATCGATCTCTCCACCACGACGGCGGCGCGCCAGCAGGCAGCGCATCTCGACCACCGTGAGGGTACTGATGGCGACCGGGGCTTCTTGCAGGAGAAAGGTCTCCACCTCGTCGGAGCCCGCCTCGTTCAGGTACCACTTGGCGAGCCCGCTGGTGTCCAGGTAGATCGCCTCGGCCATGGCTCAACGGTGCTCACGGTCCTCACGAACCAGCGCCTCGCTGGGGGTGGCGAGAGGCGCCATTGATTCACGCAGACGCCGGTGCGATGGAATGGCTCGACGCCGCACCACCGGGACGAAACGGGCGATCGGCTTGCCGCGCCGGGTGAGGGTAACCTCACCCTCCCGGTCGAGAAGGTCCTCGAGGTGGGCCAGCTTCTCGCGGGCCTCACGGATCGAAAGCTCTTTCATCTCGTGACATGTAGCACCTAAGCTGCCACCTGACAACTTATAGTGCCTGTACCCTCAGCTCAGGTGGATGACCCGATGGAGACACGAAGACACGAAGACACGAAAGGGAGAAGACACGAAAAGTCTTGATGAAGTTTTTCGTGCTTTTTTCGATTTCGTGTTCTCGTGTTCCTGTTTTGGCGGATCTCTCCAGCTTTGCTGAACTAGCAAGATAGGCAGGTTATAGGAACAGCCCCATGCATTCGGACGACACCCGCTACATGCGCCGCGCCCTGCGGCTGGCCCGGCGCGGCCTCGGCCACACCGCCCCCAACCCGGCGGTGGGGGCGGTGGTGGCGCGCAACGGGGAGGTGGTGGGTGAGGGGTTTCACCGCGCCGCCGGCACCCCCCACGCGGAGGTCCACGCCCTCGCCCGCGCCGGCGGCCGCGCCGCCGGCGCCACCCTCTACGTCACCCTGGAGCCGTGCGCCCACCAGGGGCGGACCGGGCCGTGCTGCGTGGCGGTGGCGGCGGCGGGGGTCCGCCGGGTGGTGGTGGCGACCCTGGACCCCAACCCGCAGGTGGCGGGCAAGGGGGTGGCCTATCTCCGGCGCCGCAAGGTCGAGGTGGTCGTGGGGGTAGAGGAGCAGGCGGCGCAGGCGCTCAACGAGGACTTCTTCTGCGCCATCACCGAGCACCGCCCCTTGGTCACCTGGAAGGGGGCGATGTCGCTCGACGGCCGCATCGCCACCCGCACCGGCGACTCCCAGTGGATCACCGGCGAGGAGGCACGACGGGCGGGCCACCGGCTCCGGCGGCGTGCCGGCGCCATCCTGGTGGGCCGCGCCACCGCCCTCGCCGATGACCCGAGCCTCACCGACCGCGCCCCGGGGAGGGCGAGCCACCCCCTGCGGGTGGTCCTCGACTCCCGCCTCCGCCTCCCCCTGCGGCTGCGCCTCTTCCAAGACCAGGAGAGGCTCCCAACGGTGGTCTACTGCACCGAGGCGGCGCCGGCGCCGCGCCGCGCCCGGCTCCTGAAGGCAGGGGTGGAGGTGGTCGTTGCGGGCCAAGAGCGCGTCGAGCCCGTGCCTGTTCTGTCAGACCTTTACGACAGAGAGGTAATACACCTCCTTATCGAAGGAGGCGGCACCGTGGCGGCCGCGTTCGTGGAGGCGGGGCTGGTCGACCGGGTGGCGATCTTTGTCGCCCCGCTGATCATCGGCGGCCGC
>JAJRSX010000076.1 GCA_024278555.1 bacterium
CACACGTACTCCTCCTCCGTCTCCCCCTTCCAGGCGAAGACCGGCACCCCGGTGGCGGCGATGGCGGCGGCCGCCTGGTCTTGGGTGGAGAAGATGTTGCACGAGGACCAGCGCACCTCCGCCCCGAGGGCGGTGAGGGTCTCGATGAGGACCGCGGTCTGGATGGTCATGTGGAGGCAGCCGGCGATCCGCGCCCCGGCCAGGGGCTGCTCGCCCGCGTACTCCTCGCGCAGGGCCATGAGGCCGGGCATCTCGGTCTCGGCGATGGTGATCTCCTTGCGCCCCCACGCGGCGAGGGCGAGGTCGGCAACTTTGCAATCGGTGACGGTGGTGCTCATGGCAGCATTCCAGGAACGAGGAGACAATAAGGACTCAAGGCCAAGACGCCAGGGCGGGAAGACGCGAAGAAGCAGATGGTCATCCTTTGCGCCTCTGCGTCACGCGGGTCACACCTTGCAGGCGGTGCGCAGGTCGGTCGTCCGGTCGGTGCGCTCCCAGGTGAAGCCGGGGCCGGTGATGGTGCGGCCGTCGTGGTGGTCGTTGTAGTCGGTCCAGGTGACATCGACGCTCGGCCGGCCGAAGTGGCCGTAGGCGGCGGTGGGCTGGTAGATGGGGCGCAGGAGGTCGAGGGAGCGGATCATGCCCGCGGGGGTCAGGTCGAAGACCTCGCGCACCGCCCGCTCCAGGGTGGCACGCGGGACCTGCTCGGTGCCGAAGCCGTCCACCAGGATCGAGGTGGGCTCGGCGATGCCGATGGCGTAGGAGACCTGGACCTCACAGCGCGAGGCAAGCTCCGCGGCGACGATGTTCTTGGCGATGTAGCGCGCCATGTAGGCGCCGGAGCGGTCCACCTTGGAGGGGTCCTTGCCGGAGAAGGCGCCGCCGCCGTGGCGGCCGACGCCGCCGTAGGAGTCGACGATGATCTTCCGGCCGGTGAGGCCGCAGTCGCCCATCGGCCCCCCGACCACGAAGCGGCCGGTGGGGTTGATGTGGTAGCTGATGTGCTCATCGTCGATCAGCTCCGCCGGAATCGCCCGCTTGATCACCCGCTCGACCATGTCCTCTTCGATCTGCTTCAGGGTCACCGTGTCGGCGTGCTGGGTGGAGACGACCACCGTGTCGACGCGCACCGGTTTGCCGTCGTCGTACTCCACGGTCACCTGCGACTTGCCGTCCGGGCGGAGGTAGTCGAGCTCGCCGTCCTTGCGCACCCGCGCCAGCTCGCGGGTCACCTCGTGGGCGAGGTGGATCGGTAGGGGCATGAGCTCGTCGGTCTCGTCGGCGGCGTAGCCGAACATCAGCCCCTGGTCGCCGGCCCCCTGCTTCTCCTCGGTCTCCCGGTCGACCCCCTGGGCGATGTCGTGGGACTGCTCGTCGATCGAGGTGATCACCGCGCAGGTCTCGAAGTCGAAGCCGTAGTGGGCCGAGGTGTAGCCGATGTCGCGGATGGTACGGCGGACGATCTTCGGCACGTCGGCGTAGGCGGTGGTGGTGATCTCCCCGGCGACAAAGGCCATGCCGGTGGTCACCAGGGTCTCGCACGCCACGTGCGAGTGGGGGTCATCCGCGAGCAGGGTGTCGAGGATGGCGTCGGAGATCTGGTCGGCCACCTTGTCGGGGTGGCCCTCGGTGACGGACTCAGAGGTAAAGAGGTAACGCTCGGCCATGGGGGCTCCTACACGGGGAGGAATTTTCAGTCCACGCCGTATCGGCGACGGAAAGAGGAACGCTAGGGAACACGGCGCCTCGGCGCAAGCGGGTGCCGCGGGCCCATCACCGTCAGCTCCCCTTTTTTTCACCCTGCCGGCGGCTCGATCTCGAAGCGCAGGCGGGCGTGGGCGTCGCGCAGGGTCTGCTCCACGGTGGCCGGGTCGGGGCCGCGGGCGAAGAGGAAGCCGAGGTAGCGGTCGCCCTCGGGGAGCCCCACCAGCTCGCTGCCCACCGGCACGGTGATCGCCACCTCGGCGACGTTCGGCAGGCGCCGCGCCGCCTCCACCCCCCCCACCGCGCGGAGCACCCCGCCGTGGGGGATCGGCAGCATCATCACCCCGGCCGGGGGGACCGCGGCCGGCACCGCGGAGGCACCGCCGCCGAGGGCGTGGGTGAGGACCACCTCCTCCAGCCGTACCCCGGCGGCGAGGCGGATGGTCCGGCCGCAGAGGCCGCCGATTGTCCGCGGCGCCACCTCCACTACCTGACAGCCACCCTCGGGGGGGACGCGGACCTCGATGTGGACCGGCCCCTCCACCAGGCCGAGGGCGTCGCACGCCGCCGCCGCGGTCCGCCAGATCTCCGCCTGGGTCGCCGACCCGAGGCGCGACGGGGTGGTGTAGAGGGTCTCCTCGAAGAAGGGGCCGTCGAGGGGGTCGGGCTTGTCGAAGAGGCAGATCGGGTGGAGGCGGCCCCCCACCAGGAGCCCCTCCACCGCCACCTCGACGCCGGGGATGAACCCCTCGGAAAGCAGCGTCTCCTCCACCGGCTCCCCCTCCTCCACCGCCACCGCTTCGAGGATCCGGCCGATCCGCTCCCCCGCGGCCACAAAGGCGGCGGGGTCGTCGGCGCGGACCACCCCGCGCGAGCCGCCGAGGTCGCGCGGCTTGAGGACGCACGGGTAGGTGGCGGCGGCGGCGACGGCGGCCAGCTCGCGCCTCCACGCCACCGGCCGACACCACGGCTGCGCCAGCCCCGCCTCGGTGAGGAGCCGCCGGGTGGTGAGCTTGTCCCGCGCCGCCTTCACCGCCGCCACCGGATTGCCGCGCAGATGGAGGAGTTCGGCGGCGCGGGCGGCGGCCACCACCGTGTTGTCGTCGAGCCCCACCACCGCCCGCACCGGGTAGTGGGCGTGGAAGGCGGCGATCGCCCGGGCGGTCGCCTCCGGGTCGGCCAGGGGGAGGGTGATCGTCGCCCCGGGGGCGAGGCCGGCCAGGGCGGTGGGTCCGTCGGAGCCGACGGTGATCTCCACCCCCATCGCCTCGGCCGCCGCCAGGAGGTCGGCGGTCCGGTACGAGCGGGTGGCCAGCAGGAGCAGCAGGCGCGGCCGGCCGGCGCGGCCGCCGGTGGCGTCCAGCTCGTCGATCTGCTCGGGAGAGAGGTGGGTGGTCATGGTGGGGAACATCGACAGGAGAGGGGGCGCGAGGATACCGACACCCCCGCGGCTAGGGGAGCGGAGCCCAAGATCGTCGGCCCTGATTCTTCCGTCACGGCCATAACATGGGCTCAGGACGGGCTGTGGCGGCAATCGAGTCGCCTCCGGACGCCATGCCGCCTGGCAGGGACTTGGCCACGGAATCCACGGAAGCACTCAGAGGGGGCGAGCGCGCCCGGCGGAGGGTGAGGAGAACGAGGTGGTGCCTGCCTCCCGGGGTTTGTCTTGCGGCCCCACTTGGGTCATGAACGGAGACACCGTTTTCCGGGGAGATCCATGCCGCACACCACTGCCAGCCGGTCGCAGACCACCATCGCCACCCTCCTCGCGGTGGCCATCGCCGCGGCCGGTCTGGCCCTCGACCTGACCACGCCGTATGCCCAGGCGGGCGGTGCCGCCTATGTGGCGCTGGTGATGCCGGCCCTGTGGCTGCCGTGGCGCAGCGCCCCGGTCGTGTTGGCCACCGCCGGGACGGTGCTCATCGGCGCCGGCTACGCCGCCCACGCCGCCGGTACCACCCCGTGGCTCGCCGTCGGCAGCCGCGGCGTGGCAATGGCCACCGTGTGGATCGCCGCCATCGCCATCGGCGGGTACCGCCGGGCGGTGGCGCGCTCCAGCCGCGCCGGCCACCTGCGCGCCCTCATCGACGCCACCGCCGACGGGGTGATTGTGATCGACGCGCAGGGCACGGTGCAGGAGCTCAACCGCACAGGCGAACGGCTCTTCGGCTACGCCGCCGCCGAGGTGGTCGGCCGCAACGTCTCCATGCTCATGCCCTCCCCCTACCGGGAGGAGCACGACGGCTACCTGAGCCGCTACCGCGCCACCGGTGTGCGCCGGGTAATCGGGACCGGTCGCACGGTGGAGGGGCTCCGCAAGGACGGCACCACCTTCCCGCTGCAGCTCGCGGTGGGTGAGGCGCGCCACGGGGGCGAGTCGATCTTCGTCGGCACCATCCGCGACCTGAGCGAGCGGGAGCTCGCCGCCCACGAGCTGCAACGGGCGAAGGAGGCGGCGGAGGAGGCGAACCGGGCGAAGTCGCTCTTTCTCGCCAACATGACCCACGAGCTGCGCACGCCGCTCAACGCGATCCTCGGCTACGCCCAGATCATGGACCACGACGCGACCATCCCCGCCGGCCACCGGCGGGCGGTGCGGGCGATCCTCGGCGCCGGCAACCACCTGATGGAGCTGGTCAACGAGATCCTCGACCTCTCCAAGATCGAGGCGGGCGCCATGGAGCTCCGCCCCACGGACTTCTCGGTGGCGGAGCTGGTGGAGGAGCTCTCGGACCTCTTTGCGGTGCGGTGCGAGGGGAAGGGGATCGGCTGGCGGGTGGAGAACGGGGTCGACGCCGCGGTGGTGGTGCGCGGCGACAACGGCAAGCTGCGCCAGGTCCTGATCAACTTTCTCGGCAACGCGGTGAAGTTCACCGACCGCGGCGAGGTGGTCCTCCGTCTGCGCCGCGCCGGGGACGACGCCTACCGCTTCGAGGTGGAGGACACCGGCGCCGGCATCACCTCGGAGGCGCGGGCGCGGATCTTCGAGCCGTTCAGCCAGGCGGAGGAGGGGCGCGACAAGGGGGGCACCGGCCTCGGCCTCGCCATCGCCAAGCGCCAGGTGGAGATCATGGGCGGGGTGCTGGAGCTGGACACCGAGGTGGGCCGCGGCAGCCGCTTCGCCTTCACCCTCACCCTCCCACCGGGAGAGGCGGTAACGACGAGCGCCGACCGCCCGGCAACGCCGCAGGTGGTGGGGCTCGCCCTTGGCGCCTCGGTGGAGGCGGTGGTGGCGGATGACGTGGCCGACAACCGGGCGATCCTGTCGCAGATGCTCGCCGAGCTGGGGGTGACGGTGCGCACCGCCGCCGACGGCGGCGAGGCGGTCGCCCTGGTGGCGGAGCGCACCCCGGACATCTGCTTCCTCGACATCCGGATGCCGGGGATGGACGGCGTCGCCGCCCTCGAAGCGATCCGCGCGGCCGGCGATGCGCCGGTGTGCGTGGCGGTCACCGCCGCCGGGCTGGCCCACGAGAGCGATGCCCTGCGCGCCGCCGGCTTCGGGGAGGTGGTGAGCAAGCCGTTCTACTTTGAACAGATCCACGCCTGCCTCGCTCGCCACCTCGGCGACCGCCTGGCCTACGCCTCCGTAACGGCGGCGGACCCGGCCAAGCCCCCCCCCCCCCCCCCCCCCCCCCCCCCCCCCCCCCCCCCCCCCCCCCCCC
>JAJRSX010000077.1 GCA_024278555.1 bacterium
GACCACCACCTGCGTCGCCCCCACATTCACCACCCCGCACGGACCCTCGGCGGGCAGGGCGCCGTAGCCGTCGACGCCGTTGAGGAGGCTGGTCACCGGGTCGCCCACCAGGGTCGGCACCACCCCGGCCGCCTCCAAGAGGCCGAGGTGGGCGGTAATCGCCTCCTGCCGTACCGCCAGGACCCGGATCGGCCACGGGTTACTGCCGGCCAAGGGGTAGCTGTCGAAGACGGCCTCCTCCACCGGGTACGGCAGGAGCGGCTCGAGGGCGAAGGGGAGTGCATCGCGCACCTTGGCCGTCTCCTTGAACGGAAAGGAGAGGTCACGGGCCACCACCACCCCCGGCGGGAGCACGCTCGCCACCTTCTCCCCGAGGCAGCCGTGGCGCTGGAAAAAATCGCCCAGGAAGGCGGCGTAGATGCCCCCTTCGGGCACCGGCTCACTATGGTAGGCGGTGACGCTCACCCCATCGCCGCCGGGGACGCCGCGCATCAGGCGTACGGCCCCACCGTCGATCTCCACCGCTGTGAGCTGCCTTGCCATACGCCTTACTCCTCCCGCCAGTACAGGGTCTCCAACTTGCCGCTGGTCCCACGCGACACCACCGTCGTGATCGTCCTCTGGGTGAGGTCCCCCCCCCCTGTCGCATCTGTGTTTCCCACCGCGCCGGTCGCATGGATGATGAAGTATTTGGACGTGGTCGCAAGGACTCCGGCCGCCTGGGTCTGGATGGCATTGTACTCGTCCTGCGCCAGGATACCCCGGGTCTTCACCTGGATTGGAGTGGCAAACGGCTCGTCAGTGCGGGCGTCGCGGATCTCGTTGCCCCGTTCCTCGTCGATCACCACCTCGCCCTTGGCATCGGCACCGGCAAGGGATTGGAGGATCCACGGCTTCTCCTCGGCATCCGGGTCGGCGGTGTTGATGTTCACCCGTCCGTCGCCCCACACGGTGGTCAGGGAGAGGAGGCCGGGGAGGTCGTCGTGGCCGTAGAGGAGGTCGCGGTCGAACCCCTTCACCAGCGCCAGCTCACCGGGGCTCAACAGGGGCCGGTTGGGGATCACCACCGGCGGGTCGAGGCCACGGTAGTGGTTCTCCTCCGCCCCCTCCGGGCGCACCTGATCGTCCGGGTCGATCCAATCGATGACCGCGTCCACCAGGGCGGCGGCGTCGTCGCGACCGAGCCGGTTCAACAGCTCGGTGGCCACCCCGACGAGGGGCTCGTTGACCTTGGTCCCGGTGGCGTTGATCAGCCGGTTGAGGTCGAGCCTGCGGTTCGCGTCCACGATGGCGAGGGCGACAAACCCCTCCTCCACGGGGATCACCGGCATCGCCATGGCCCACTGGTCCTCCATGCTGTCGCTCTTCTGGTCGTCGGTGCGGATGAGCGCCTTGGCCACCTCCACCCCCGCCTCCGCCAGGTAGGCCGCCTGTACCGACTCGACATAGGAGCGCGCCAGCTCCAGCTCCACCTGGCCCGAGTAGTTGAACTGGATCACCAGCGCCGCCAGCAGCCCCACCACCACCAGGGTGAGGACGAGGGCCATGCCGCGTTCGCCCCGGCCTGCGGCCGGGGCGAACGGGGGGTGGGGGATGGGGGGTGAGGGGTGAGGGGGTGAAGCCGGCCCTGCGGGCCGCCATGACCTTGTTGTCTGGGAGCTTGGCGAAGAGAGAGAAAAACTCGGTGGCCGGCGCTGCCGACCATCCGGCCCCCCCCCTCTGCCATCCCCCACGGGGAAGATCGGATCCGCGCCCGGGCTCACCGCTGCTCTCCCATGGGGATCTCCACGATCGACCGAATTTCGATGGGCTCTGCCTTCTCCCCGTCCGCCGTCTCCTCCTCCTCCGGCGGCAGGAAGAGGGAGATCTGGACGACCCGCGGGAGGGTGTTGCTCTGGGTCGAGTTCCACTCGTCCACCCAGCCGGTGGGGCCGTAGTAGTGGAAGTCGATGCCGACGACCTGATCACTGAGGAGGTAGTCGATGCCGCCGCTCATGGGGTCGCCGTCGGGGGTCGCGTCCTCCCGCTTCACCAGGACGTAGGCGGACTCCCCCGCGGCGTCCAGACGGTAGGTCACCTCGGCCACGTCAGACTCCGGCAGCTCCGGGTGGAGCTTCAGGTGGGAGGCGTGGACCCAGGTGAGGCGGTCGGCGGGCCAGCCTTCGTCGGTGACCGCATTCTCGCCGACAAAGGTGAGGCGCGGGTCGTCGTTCACCCAGAGGGTGGAGCGCAGCTCCCGGTCGATCATCTCCAAGAGGATGCGTACCGCCTGCTCCCGGTCGCCGCGCCGCTCCATCCGCTGGAGCCCCCCTACCGTCGACCAGAGGGAGCCGTAGACGAGGGCGAAGACCATCCCCATGAGGCCGAGGGTGACCATCACCTCCACGAGGGTGAAGCCGGCGGCGCCGAATTCACGCCGGTAGAAAGCAGGTTTAGGCGAGTAGAACGTAGAACGTAGAACGTAGAACGGGGGGCGCATTTCCCGGCGATGGCGGGAAACCAGCCCGGCCGCAGACCTGACGCCCGCTGCCAGCGGCTGCCGTGCCATCACCTTGTTGCGGTTGCGAAAGAATCGCCTCACATCACCCCCGATCTACCGTCTACTGCCTACTGTCTACTGCGGTTGCCCTACTTCACCCGAAAGGTCCGTACCCGCACCCGCTCGTTGGGGGCGTCGCCCCAGGAGACCTCGACGCTCACCTCGTACACCTTCGCCTTGTCCGTGGAGTACGGCGTCTCCTCCACCCGGGTGGTCCAGTGGTAAGGCGGATCGGGTGCCTCAAAGTCGCCCTCCTGCTCGCCCGGGGCCGGGGTGCCGTCTTTCAGGGTATCGACCATTCGACTCTTCGCCAGGCGCGCCCCGGTGGCGAGTTGCTGGGCACGCGACGCCATGTCGACGGTCGAGGCGTGGAGCTGCAGGACCGCCACCAGGGTGGTCCCGAGGATGGCGACCGCGATGAGGACCTCGAGGAGGGTGAATCCCGCGGCGCCGAATTCACGCCGGTAGAGAATAGAAGGTAGAAAGTAGAAAGGGGGGCGCCGCTCTTCACCTCGGTGGGGAACCAGCCTAACCGCGGCCATGGTGGCTGCTGCCAGCGGCTGCCGTGCCATCAATCTGTCGCGTTTGCGAAACATTCTTTTCCCACCAGCCCCTTTCTACTTTCTACCTTCTACTTTCTACCCACTTCCTACTGAATCCCCACCGGGATCTCTTCCAGGAAGCCGTCGAGGCGCCGCACCCGACCGGTGAGGGGCTCGATCACCAGGGTGTACTTATCCCCCTCCGCCTGCACGTGCAGGAGGGTGCGCTCGACATAGCCGTTCGGGAGGAAGGTGGTGAAGATCGTCTCCTCGCTCCCCTCGGGCCGCCTGCCCTGGAACTGGGTACGCACCTCCACCAGGTCGACCTTGCCGGGCCACCGCTGCTTCGAGGTCAGGCTCCCCTCATCCTCCTTCTCCTCGCCGGAGGGGGAGACATAGGTCACCCACAGGCTCTCCTTCTCCCGGTCGTAGTGGAGGCGGTAGGTCCGGTGGGTACGCACCGACCGGTCACGCACCAGGGCGGTGAGGGAGGCGAGGCGACGGGTGGCGAGGCGGATGTCGGAGGCAAACAGCGGCCGCATGAGGCGCGGCAGCATCACCCCGGCCATCAGGCCGAGGATCAGGACCACCACCATCACCTCCACCAGGGTGAAGCCTCGATTTCGGCCTGCGGCCGAAATCGAGATGGGGGTGGCGGGACGAAGGCCGGCCGTCACGGGCGGAGGAGGGGAGGGCCGGCACGATCTGGAAGGGAGGGGGGACAAGGGAACAAGCGGTCCGGATGACCGACGGCGAAGGGTCGGATACGAGATGCGAATGACGACCCGGCAGGGGCAAGAAAGAGAGGTGTCGCGATCCACCAGGCCTCCGGCTCGCCACCCCCTTTCTACTTTCTACCTTCTACTACCCTCGCTCCTACTCCAGGTTCCAGCTCTCGATATCGGCGAAGGCACCTTCGCCGCCGTCCTCGCCGTCGGCACCGTAGCTCTCGATGTCGTAGTCACGGCTGTGGATCCCCGGCGACAGGTAGATGTAGTCGTTGCCCCACGGATCCTTCGGCACCTTGTCGAGGTAGCCGTCGGCGTTGTACCGCAGGGGCAGGGGCGAGGTGGTCGGTGCGCTCACCAGCGCCTCCAACCCCTGGTCGGTGGTGGGGTAAAAGCCGTTGTCGGCCCGATAGAGCTTCAGGGCGTTCTCGAGCTGGCGGATGGTCACCGTGGCGGCGGTGCGTTTGGCCGTGTCGGTGCGACCGACAATCCGCGGCACCACGATGCTCGCCAGCAGCCCGAGGATGAGGACCACCACGATCACCTCGATGAGGGTGAAGCCCGCCTCATCCCGCCTCCGATCTACCTGCTCTCTCGTGTACATCTTGCTCCTAGTGGATGAGCTCGTTGATCTCAAAGATGGGCAGCAGGATAGCGAGAACGATGAACAGCACCAAGAGACCGAGAACAACGATCATCACCGGCTCCACCAGAGAGGTGAGGGCGGAGACGGTCACCCCGACGTCCTCCTCGTAGGCGGCGGCGACCCGGTCGAGCATCTCCTCCAGGGAGCCGGACCGCTCCCCCACGTCGACCATGTGCAGGACGATGGCGGGGAACTCACCGGTGGCGCGCAGCCCCGAGGCGATCCCCCCCCCCTCCTGGACGTGGGCGCGGACGTCGCCCACCGCGTCCTCGAAGATCCGGTTGAGGACGATGCTCTTGACGATGTCGAGGCCGGCCAGCAGCGGCACGCCGCTCGCCATGAGGGTGGAGAGGGTGGAGGCGAAACGGGCCACCACCACCTTGCGGATGAGGTTGCCGAAGAGGGGGATGCGCAGCTTGAAGCGGTCGATGGCGCGCCGCCCGGAGTCGCGCCGCCCCCACAGGCGCAGCCCCACCGCCACCGCCGCGATCACCAGGAAGATCACCCACCAGCGGTGCTCCAAAAAGCGGCTCACCGCCATCAGGACCAGGGTCGGGGTGGGCAGATCGGCCTGCATATCGGTGAAGATCTTCGCCACCGACGGCACCACCTTGACGAGCAGGAAGACGACGACGCCGAGGCCGATGGTCATCATCACCACCGGATAGGCCAGCGCCGACTGGACCCGGGCGCGCAGAACGGTCTGGGTCTCCATCAGATCGGCGAGGCGCGCCAGGACCACGTCCAGGGCGCCGCCCGCCTCGCCGGCGCGGACCATGTTGACCATCAGCGGCGAGAAGACCCGCGGGTGGGCGGCAAAGGCGTCGGCGAGGGAGGCACCGCCGTTGACCGACTCGCGCACAAGGGTGAGGGTGTGGGCCAGACGGCTCCCCTCGCCCTGCTCGATGAGGGCGTTGAGGGCCGCCACCAGGGGCATCCCCGCCCTCAAGAGGGTGCCGAGCTGGCGCACCGACAGGGAGATCTCCCGCGGGCTCACCCGGGCGAAGAGCTCAACGTTGATCCGCGCCAGGCGCGAGGACTGGGTCTCCGCCGAGCTCGCCCGCTCCTCCTCCACCTCGGTGGGGAAGACCCCCTGCTTGCGCAGCTTCGCCCGCACCCCCTGGGAGGAGTCGGCGTCCTCGACCCCCTTGACCCGCTTGCCGGTGGAATCGAGCCCTTCGTAACGGTAGACAGGCATGGGAAGCAGTAGACAGTAGGTAGTGGACAGTAGACAGGGGGTGGGGGTGCGGGTGGTCTTTCGCGAGCGTGAAAATGTTCGGGTACGGTGTTTGCTGGCAGCAGGGGCGATCGTCGCGGGGAGGCGATTTTCCCGCCGAAATCAGGAGGAACCTCCCCCCTGTCTACTACCTACTGTCTACTGTCTTCTGTCGTTCACTCACTCGCCACCCGCAGGACCTCTTCGATGGTGGTGATCCCGGCGAGGACCTTGCCGGCACCGTCTTGCAGGAGGGTGTGCATGCCGGCGCTGATCGCCGCCTGCTTCACCCGGCTCGCCTCGGCGTTCTCCATCACCAGGTGGCGGATGGTCTCGTCGACCCGGAGGATCTCGTAGATGGCGATCCGCCCGGCGTAGCCGCTGTTGAAGCACTTGCTACAGCCGGTGCCGCGGCGAAGCTTCCCGGCCGCCGCCTGGGCGGCGTCGATCCCCAGGCGGGCGAGGCTCGTCGCCGGCGCCTCAAAGGGCTCGGCACAGCTTGGGCAGACCCGGCGCACCAGCCGCTGGGCAATGATCGCCTCCACCGATGAGGCGACCAAGAACGGCTCGATCCCCATGTCGATGAGGCGGGTGATGGCACTCGCTGCGTCGTTGGTGTGCAGGGTGGAGAAGACGAGGTGGCCGGTGAGCGACGCCTGGGAGGCGATCTCCGCGGTCTCCCGGTCGCGAATCTCGCCCACCATCACCACGTCCGGGTCCTGGCGGAGGATGGAGCGCAGGCCGGCGGCGAAGGTGAGCCCCACCTTGGTGTTGACGTGGATCTGGCCGACCCCGGCGATCTGGTACTCCACCGGATCCTCGATGGTGATGATGTTCTTGTCCGGCTGGTTGATCTCCTGGAGGATCGCGTAGAGCGACGTCGACTTGCCGCTGCCGGTGGGGCCGGTGACCAGGAGGATGCCGTGGGAGAGGTGGATCAGGTGGTCGATGATCTTTCGGTGGTGGGGGTCGAAGCCGATCTCATCCAGCCCGTAGAGGACCGTCTCCTTGTCCAGAAGCCGCATCACCACCCGCTCCCCGAGGGCGGTGGGGATGACCGAGACACGGATGTCCACCTCCTTGTCCGCCACCTTGATCTTGATCCGACCGTCCTGCGGCAGCCGCTTTTCGGCGATGTTCAGGTTCGCCATCACCTTGATGCGCGAGGTGATCGGGGCGTGGAAGCGGCGCGGCGGCCGCAGGCGGGCGTAGAGGACGCCGTCGATCCGATAGCGCACCACCACCTCCCGCTCGTACGGCTCGATGTGGACATCCGAGGCGCCCGCCTCCACCGCCTGGTAGAGGATCATGTTGATCAGCCGGATGATCGGCGCCGAGTCGTCGACGTCGAGCAGATCCTCGATCTCCTCCAGCTCCTCCTCCAGGGTCGCGTAGTCGCCGCTCTCCAGGGTGTCGACGGCGCTCTCCGCGGCATCCTCGCCGGCGTCGTGGAGCCGGTTGATGAGGCGGTGGACCTCGTGCTCGCTCGCCAACACCGGCTCCACCGGGCAGCCGAGGAGCTCGCCCACCTCGTCGACGATGGCGAGGTTGGCCGGATCGCTCAAGGCGACCCGGTAGCCGCCGCCCACCGGTCCCACCGGCACGACGCAAAAGCGGCGCAGGTAGGCACGCGGCAGCCGCTCGACCACGTGCGGATCGATCTCCCCCCCCTCGCCGAGCTCCTCCGCGTAGGGGATACCCAGCCGCGCCGCCACCGCCGCCAGCTCAACCGATTCACTCGCCTCGTTCGCCATCGATCCCCCCGCCCTACTGTCCGTCCGTGTCGTCGCCGGTGGCGGGCGGCGGCGTCTCAGGGGTGTAGCGATAGATGGGGCTCACCGCGTCCGGGGTCGTCTCGGGCGACTCCGCCCCCTTCCCCTTGCCAAGGATCCGGTCGAGGGTCCGGCCGAACCAGCCACGCCTCTTGGGCGGCTCGAAGAGCGGTTGCTCCACCTCCTTCAAGTGCAGCTCCTCCGCGGCGGTCGGCGGCGGGCTCGGCACCGCCTCAGGGACGGCGGCGGCGGCGGGCTCTTCGAGGATCTGGTGCAGCCGTTGCATCAGCTCATCCCCCTCCGCCGTCCCCGCCGCCGGCGACTTTACTGCGGGGGACGCCGGCTGCGTCGCCGCGGCCGGCTGGGCCGGGGCGGCGGTCCCACCCTTCGCCTCCACCGACAGGAGGGAGCGCAGACGCTCGGTGAGATCCACCGGGGCGGCCGGCTGCGAAGCAGTCGGAGGCGCCGCCGGTGCGACCGCGGCCGGCGTGGCCGCAGGCATCACCGCCGCGGGAGCCGCCGAGGCCGAGGCCGGGGTCGGGGCGACCACCGCCGGCAGCGCCCCCTCATCGATCGGCGCGGCCGGGCCATCCGCCGCCGGCGCCGCCGACCTCTCTTCGCGCAGCCCCTGGGCGTCGATCCCCGGGAAGCCCTTCGGGAAGGTCTCCCGCATCATCCCCTTGAACTCCTCTCCCTGGAGCAGGTTGTTCTCTCGTGACCGCTCCTCGGTGAAGGGAGCCAGCGTCTCCGCCTGCTGGATCACGTGGGGGGTGATGAAGATCAACAGGTTGGTCTTATTGGAGCCCGTGTGGGTGGAGCGGAAGAGGGCACCGAGGAAGGGGATGTCGCCGAGGATGGGCACCTTGCTCTGGGAGTTGGTCACCTGGTTGGAGATGAGACCGCCGATGACGATGGTGTTGTTGTCCTTCACCACCGCCACCGTGTTGGCGCTCCGCTTCGAGGTGGTGGGCAGGCCGATGACCGACGAGTCGACCACATTAGAGACCTCCTGATTGAGCTCCAGCCGCACGTACCCCTCCTTGTTGATGTGCGGGGTGATCCTCAGCTTGGTGCCTACGTCGCGGAAATCGAAGGTGGAGACAACGTTCACCCCGGTGCCGGTGGAGGTGCCGGTCTGGAAGGGGATCGTCTGGACCGAGTCGAACTCTGCCTCCTTGTTGTCCAGGGTGAGGATCTGCGGGGTGGAGATAATGTTCGCTCCGCTGGTCCCCTTGAGTGCCGTCACCAGGGCACCGAGGCTCGGGAGGGTGACACCGTTGAACTCGATGGTGTCGCCGAGGAAGCCGATCGCCAACCCCTTGGGGATGGCGAGGGCGCCGGCATCCCCGGAACTCGCGGCGGCGAGGGAGTCTAGGGTACCGCTGTTGGTGGCATTGCCGATCGCCAGCCCGTTATCCCCGACCTTTCCAAGCGCACGCCACTCGACGCCGAGGTTGAAGTCCGTGGTCATCGCCACCTCGACGATCAGCGCCTCCACAAAGACCTGCAGGGGCTGGACGTCGAGCTCTTTGATCAGCGCCTCAATAGCGGCGTGTTCCTCGGGAGAGGCGGTGACGATGAGGGCGTTGGTCGCCGCATCCGGGACGATGGAGGCCCCCTCGCCGAGAACCCCTCTCGACCGACCGGCCCGGGCCGCCGCAGCCCCACGCGCCACGGGCGCCCGAGCGGCCGCGCCGCCCGCCTTCGCCTGGGCATTGACCACCCCGGTAAGGACACCGGCGAGATCCTCGGCCACCGCGTGCTGCAACCGGTAGATCCGCACCCGGCTGTTGTCCGCCGGCGGCGCGATGTCGAGCTGTTTGACCAGATCGCGCACCTTGGCGAGATCATTCTTGGTGGCGAAGACGATCAGCGAGTTGGTGCGCTCATCCGCGAAGACCTTCACCTCGGTCTCCGACAAGCCGGTCTTCGCCGCCGCGCCGCGCGCTCCCCGGCGCACCGGCCGTGGCGCCGCCTTCGCGCGGCTCCCCCCGAAGATGGAGGAGATCTGACCCGCCAACTTGTCCGCGGTGGCGTACTGGAGGGGGATGAGGGCGAGCTGCTGCTGGAAACCCGGGGTGTCGATCACCGCGACGATCTTGAGGATCCGGTCGATGTTCGACGCCACATCGGTGAGCAGGATCGTGTTCGCCGCGGCAAAGGCCTCCACATGGCTCGTCTTGGCGATGAGCGGCTTGAGCAGGGGGACGACGCGCGTCGCATCCACGTGCTCGAGCTGGATGAGCTGGGTCCGCACCCGATCGTCCGTCGGCCCGCCCCCGGCGGTCACCATCGGCAGCCGCTTGGCCCGCGCCTCCGCCGCCGGGATGATCTTCACCACCCGCCCGGAGGGGACCGCCGCGAACCCCTTCACGTCGAGAATCGACAGGAAGATCTCGTACGCCTCGTCGGCGGAGACCGGCACCGGCGAGATCACCGTCACCTTCCCCTTTACCGCGTCGTCGACGATGAAATTCTTGTGGACGAGTTGGCTGATGAACTTCACCACCACCTTGATGTCCACGTCATTGAACTCGAGGGTGATCTTCTCCTTCGAGGCCGCGGTGGCGGGCGGCGCGGTGGCCACAAACCAGCCGAGGGCGACCACGCAGAGGAGGAGAGAGAGGAGGCGACGGCTCGCCATCGGCCGGCGGTCGAGAGGGGTCATGGTCACTGGATCTCGTAGGTGAGGGTCTGGGGCTGGCTACCGCGAAGGATGTCGATCTGGATCGAGCTCTCGTCCTTGAGCTGCTGATACGCCTGGTAGGCACGGTCCGGGTCGCTGATGGCGAGGCCGTTGACCGATTGAATCACGTCGCCCCGCTTGAGGCCGAGCTTATCGAGCAACGAGCCGTACCGAATCGACGCCACCCGGTAGCCGTTCGGCTGGCGCGCCGCGTCGAAGCTGGGGACGACGCGGATGTCACGCATCATCGTGGAGAGGTTCTGGAGCGACCCGGTCACCGTCTCCCGGTCCAGGAGGTAGGAGTTGGGGGCAACCTGGCGAATCCCCTCCGTCCCCGCCTTTTTCGGCACCGGCCGTCTGGTGGACCAGCCGACGCGAGAGGGCGCCCCGCCCCTTCCCCCCCCTCCTCCATGGCCAGCAGGAGAAGCTCGGCTCCCCGCCGAAGGACCACCTCACCGTGGCGGACCTCCTCCAGGACCACGCCGCTGCTCACCTCGTCACCCACACGGTAGAGCTCCTGCTTCCCGGAGTGGACGATCACCGCGTAGGCCACCGTCGGCGGTCCGGCCACCGTGCCGAGGAGGGTGAGGCCGAGCTCCTTGGCGCTCTTCGCCACCGGCGCCGACGGCGACGCCGCAGCAGAAGGTGCGCCGCCTCCCGCGGGGGCCACCGCGACCACATCTTCACGCACCTTGGCTCCAAAGAGGTTGCGTGACACGAGGGGCTGATACCCCTGGCGCGCCACCCGCATGGCACTCGGTGGGGCGGCCGCGAGCCGTGCGGGCGGAGTCGCCGTCGGGCCGACGAGACGCAGGGTGATCAACCGCACGGCGAGATCACCACACAGCCACGCCGCCGCCACCACCAGACCCAGGTGGATCAGCAGGACGGTCTGACGAGGTAGGCCCTCGGTGGAAAGGATCACAAAAGAGCTCCCAGGCACGCGGGGCGACGGCGCCCCCGTGAAGAGATCGACACGTGGGGGCGCTCCCCCAACCTCCTCACCCACTCAAGCCACGGAAAACGGGGCGCCGGAGGGTAGGCAGCGGCCGAAAAGGGTGTCAAACGAGATGACACCCAAATAAATGGGCCCCGCCCCCCGAAAGGGGGCGGGGCCCGCAGCGCGGCAGCGCAGCCCGCGACCAGAATCCTGCATCTACTGCAGGGCGCCCTCGATCACCGCCGGGGGATCCGTCACCTCAGGCTTGTCCGCCCAGGTGAAGGAGATCGCCCCGATATCGGCCGTGGTGGGTAGGGTAAGGGAACCCGTACCGGTGAACAGGGAGTCCACGTTGAGCGCTGAGCAGTCGCTGGCATTGACCGGCTTCATCACCTGCTCACCCTCAAGCGCCTTCACCACATACTGGTTGCCGTCCACATCGGTGAGGAGCACGCCGCTGTTCAGGGTCACCTCTGAGTACCAGCGGTGGGTGTTGGGATCCTCGATCCACGGGAAGCCGCCGAAGTCGTTGGGGCCGGCGTAGTCGAGGAGGTAGGCGGTGCCGGCGTGGCCGTTGGGATCGCCGTTCGCCTCGTCCGCCGCCTCCAGGGTGTAGTTGAAGTGGATCGGCTGATCGAAGGTAACCGGAGCGCCGGTGTCGTCGACCACCGTAACCAGATGGTCCCAGTCGCTGGAGCCGGTGGACCAACGGTAGGTCTCCGACAGGGTGTAGATCATCCACGGGTCGGTGACGCTGGATGCGTCCACCACCATGTCGCCCGACTCCATCCCCCAATCGACCCCGATCCCGGAGAGGTCGAGACCGTCGAGGGAGACATCGCCGTTGCTATCGGAGAGGTTGAGGGTCCCGTCGGCGCTGGTGAGGGTGTAGGTGTGCGGGGTCACCGCGCCGGTGGAGTAATCCATCGTCGTGTAAAAGAGGTCCTGATCCGAGGTCATCGCATCCACATCCGCCTGGGTCAGGCCGCCCTTGATGCACCGGTCGTAGCAGGTGAGGGTGGCGGTGGTGCCGCTCGGGAAGAGGGTTGTATCTCCCGGCATCACCTCTTCGCGGACGAAGTAGGTCACCTGGCGGCTCGCCGCGGCCACCGTGGAGTCGTGGATATAGATCACGTTGCCACCGAGACCGTCGGCCCAGAAGTTAAGCTGCTCGCCATCCATACTCGGGGTGACGTCCATCGGGGAGGCGAGGGCCGTGATGTTCGGCCCCTGATCACCCCAGGTCACCGCACCGGTGATCTCGAAGGCATAGGTGGTCGGATTCACCTCCACCACCCAGTCCATCTGGCCGGCGAGGGCGGCGTCATAGTCCGGATCCCCCGACTGGAGGGGGTAGGGCATCCAGTACCACAGCTTCTGCCCCACCAGCTTGTCGATGGTGGCCGTATGGGAGGTGTTGCGCCCCAGCTTGCCGTGGGAGACGTGGACCGTGTAGCTCGCGCCGGAGCTGGTGCCGTCGAAGGTGTCGCGGACGATGGTGGTGCCGTCGGTGAGCGACGAGCCGTCGTCCACCCACGGACCCCAGAAACCGAGGTAGCCGTGCGCCTGGCTGCCGTCCGTCTTGGTGAAGTGGAAGGGGAAGCCGCTCTTCAGCTTCACCCGGGAGCCGTCGGCCATGTCATAGAGGCCGTAACGCCACACCTGGGTATTGAAATCGACCCGCGACAGACAGGTCGAGACATCCGCCACATTGTCGTTGTCGGTGTCCTCGCCGCGCAGGAGGTTGGTGGCATTGAAGGCGACAGCGAAGGAGCCGTACATCTCCCCCATGGGGTCGATCTGGTGGCTGGATGTGCGGGCGACACCGCCGCTGCCGGTGGCGTCATCGAGGACCACGTTGGCCGCCGACTCCTGTCCCCACGGGGCACCCATGGTGGGATCGAGGGCCAGGCCATCCACCTCGACGTGGGTGAACTGGGGCTGGTTCATGGCATTGTCCACGGTG
The DNA here is from genome assembly GCA_024278555.1 of bacterium. Classification (GTDB taxonomy): domain Bacteria; phylum CG2-30-53-67; class CG2-30-53-67; order CG2-30-70-394; family CG2-30-70-394; genus CG2-30-70-394. Next base: position 13,036 of record JAJRSX010000077.1, read on the forward strand.
GAGAGGTTGCCCTTCATCATCTCTACCTGCGTTCCCGGGGTTCCACCCACCATGCTCCCATCAACAACCCCGAGATAGTTCATGGAAAAGGAACCGAACGGCTTGGTGTCGCTCACCCCCTCGGTAGCGATGACCTCACCGATAATGTTCTGGCCATCACCCGGATTGGTCGCGCCCGCCTTCCCCGGAACCCAGAACTTCACGATCATCGGTGAGGCATCGTCGGCGCGGGTGGAGAGGATGGTCCAACGGTTCAGGTGCACCACCTGGCTGTCGTTGGTGGACTGTCCCTGCTCCACCCCACCGCCGGACTGGTTGCCCCCCTTCTCACAGGCATCCTCGTTGACCAGAGCGATGTACGCACCCTGGTTCACCATCTCCGATGCCTGGGTCTGATCCATCAAACAGAGGATCATGTTGACCGTGTCCAACGGCTCCATCGAGGGGTCGTAGGCGAAGGTCCGGGTGGGATCGACGTTGTAATCGGCGGTCGAAGCGAAGCCCGTGGTGTCGGCGAGGGAGGCGGCATGGACCGCGGCCGTGCCGGTGCCGCTGGAAGCGGTCACCACGTCCATCTGCGTCGGCAGCTCCAGGCCGGAGACGGTGACCGTACCGCCGGTATCGGTGGTCGTGCCGGTCGTCGTGTCCGTCGTGGTGCCCGTTGTCGTATCCGTGGTGGTATCCGTGGTGGTATCCGTGGTGGTGTCGGTGGTGGTGTCGGTGGTGGTACCGCTCCCACTCCCACCGCCACCTCCACAGGCGGTAAGCCAAAGTGCGGCGGTGACCGCAGCGAGAAAATAGCCGAACTTCCTGAACATCGTGTGCCTCCTAGCTGGGGAAGAGGAAGATGAAAAGGGCCGTCACGTCCCACAACGGGACGTGACACTACTGAATTGGCAACACTCATCGGCACCCCTTCACAAACACATAACCGCGTTTATTGACACTTGATAATGTTGTCGTTATGGATATTTTTTTCGTGATCACAAACGACCCTTTTTCATCACGCATAATCTATCCGCACCACTTTGAAGCCACCGTCTTCCGCACCCGCCGGCGGGCGGCTACCGTATGGCTCACATCTATTTCCGTGACCCACCATCAGGAGATCCCCATGTCCGACACCACCACCGATCCGGCCCTCGCCGCCATCGACCAGTTCATCGCCGAGCAGGCCATCGACCGCGACCAGGCAGGCTGGCGCGAACGTCTGCCGGCGCCACCCCAGGTCGTGTGCGATAGCGACCACCGCTACCTGTGGAAGCTCGAAACCAACAAAGGAACGATCACCGTCCGCCTCATGCCCGAGGTGGCGCCGATGCACGTGAGCTCGACCCTCTACCTCACCCGCCTCGGCTTCTACGACGGCCTCTCCTTCCACCGGGTGATCACCGACTTCATGGCCCAGGGGGGCTGCCCGCGCGGCACCGGCACCGGCGGCCCCGGCTACCAGTACAACGGCGAGTTCGACCCAGCAGTACGCCACGACCGGCCCGGCCTCCTCTCCATGGCCAACGCCGGCCCCGGCACCGACGGCTCGCAGTTCTTCCTCACCTTCGTCCCCACCACCTGGCTCGACGGCAAGCACACCATCTTCGGCGAGGTCATCGAGGGGCTGGAGGTCCTCCGGGCCCTGGAGCAGTGCGGTTCCGCCAACGGCCAGACCAGCGAGCCCCTGGCCATCGAGGAGGCGACGATCGTGGTGAGGTAGGAGGGGGGTGCACCCCCGACCCAGGCATGAAGGGCCTGCCCTTCATGGCTGAGAGGATCAGCGGAAATAGCAATGCAGGCCAAGTACGGCGTCGCTCCACGCCTCGGCCGGGAGGTGGAGGGCTCCCGGAAGGGATCTTTCACCACAGAGAAACGGAGGGCACAGAGAACTCCATTAGAAACACGACTTTGCGCCGTCCTCTTGCACGGCAACCCCGTGGCGCTCCGTTGCGAGGCCCAAGAGGAGGAACGCACCTCTCCTTTGCAGTTCTCTGTTCCTTTGCAGTTCTCTGTGTCCTCTGTGTCTCTGTGGTGAAATCGCCTTCCAGGCTCGCGCCGTGATCACCTCGTGACTCCCTCGACCCTGTTAGCGGTCTCCCCTCCCCCCGGAATCTTGCCCTCTTTCCGATTGCCCGTCGCCGGGCATGAGCTAAGGACAATCGCCATCTCTTGAGATGCCGGCGTCGGTCGGCTGAAGCCGACCCTACGGTCTGGTAACCCCATCTTGTTTCCGCTGATCCTCTGAGCCTCAGGGTCGATGCCCCCCCGCCCGGGATCGCGGGCGCAACCCACTCCTACCCTCCCCCATGTTCCCCCTCCTCATCCTCATCCTCACCCTCCTCACCGCGCCCCTCCTCCCCGCCCTCGCCCGGCCGCCGGCGCCGGTGGTCACCGCAGTGGTGGAACGCGGCGCGACCCGCGCCGAGGTCGTGGTGGTGGGGAGCGTCGAGCCGGACCGCTCGGTGGCGGTTGCCGCCGAGGTGGCCGGCGCGGTGGCGGCGGTCGAGGCGCGGCGCGGCGACACGGTCGCCGAGGGGGAGGTCCTGGTACGCCTGCGGCCCCGACCGGTGGAGCTGCAGCTCACCGAGGCACGGGCACGTCTGGCGGAGGTGGAGGCGCGGCTCACCCGCGCCACCGCCGATACCGCGCGCAGCGAGCGCCTCTTCGCCCGCACCCTGGTGGCGGAGCAAGAGGTGGACGCGACCCGCGCCGACCGCGACGCCTTGGGCCACCGGCGCGACGCGGCCAAGGCGCAGATCGCCCGCCTCGAAGACAGCCTCGCCCACATGGTGGTGCGCGCCCCCTTCGCCGGGCGCGTGGTGGCGGAGCGCGCCGAGGTGGGGGCGTGGGTGGGGGTGGGCGACCCGGTGGCGGAGGTGGTCGCCCTCGACCCGGTGCGAATCCGCCTGCCGGTCCCCGAGCAGGCGGTAAGCGGTCTCAGGGTGGGCCAGCCGGTGACCATCCGTGCCAACGCCGTCGGCGAGAAGCGCACCGGCCGCATCGTCGCCATCGTCCCGCGCGCCGACGCCGAGGCCCGCACCTTCCCGGTGGAGGTGGCGGTGGCGAACCCGGACGGCCGGCTGCTCCCCGGCATGGTCGCCCGCGCCCGGCTCCCCGGCCCGCGCCTCGCCGACGCGCTGCTCATCCCCAAGGACGCGGTCGTCGCCGGCCGCCACGGCGACACGGTGGTGCGGGTCACCGACAACCTCGCCCGGATCGTGGCGGTGGAGGTGGTGGGAGAGACGGGGACCCGCGTGGCGGTGCGCCCGGTGGGTGACACGCTCGCCGCCGGCGACCGGGTGGTGGTGCGGGGCAACGAGCGGCTGCGCTCCGGCCAACGGGTCAGCGAGGCAAATACCACCGCGGAGGGTGGCGACGACACGGCCAAGGGCACCGTGGCCGGACCGCCATGAGCCCCATCGAGGCGGCGATCCGGCGGCCGGTGGCGGTGGCGGTGGGGGTCCTGCTCCTCGCCCTCTTCGGTCTGCTCGCCCTCGCCGCCCTGCCGGTCCAGCTCACCCCGGAGGTGACCCGGCCGCAGATCACCGTCTCCACCGACTGGCCGGGCGCGGCACCGGCGGAGGTCGAACGGGAGGTCGTCCAACGCCAGGAGGACGCCCTCAAGGGGGTGGAGGGGGTGGTGGAGATGCGCTCCGCGTCCAGCGAGGGGAGCGGCCGGGTGGTCCTCACCTTCCGCCCGGGGACCGACATGGACGCCGCCGCCCTGCGCGTCTCCAACCACCTGAGCCAGGTGCGCACCACCCCGGTGGATGCGGAGCGGCCGGTGATCTCCACGGTGAACACGGAAAACCAGGCGATCGCCTGGTTCGCCCTGCGCGCCCTGCCGGGAAATACCGAGCCGGTGGACCACTACCAGCGCCTCGCCGAGGACCTCATCAAGGCGCGCTTCGAGCGAGTCCCGGGGGTGGCCAGGTCGAACGTCTTCGGCGGCCGCGACCGGGAGCTGCAGGTAGTCGTCGACCCGGTGCGCCTCGCCGCCCACGGCGTCACCGTCGCCGAGCTCGCCGCCACCCTGGCGCGGGAGAGCGTCAACCGCTCCGCCGGCACCCTCGACGAGGGCAAGCGGCGCTACCGGGTGCGCACGGTGGGCGAGCTCACCACCCCCGAGGCGGTGGCGCAGGTCGCCATCCCCACCGCCACCGGCGAACGGATCACCGTCGGCGACATCGCCACCACCCGCCTCGGCTACACCCGCGCCACCTCCGTGGTCCACCAGAACGGCGTCCAGGCGGTCGCCCTCAACTGCCTGCGCGCCCCGGGCGCCAACGTCATCGAGGTGATGGCGGGGCTACAAGCCGCGGTGGCGGAGCTCAACACGGGGCCGCTGGCCGATCGCGGCCTGGTCCTCGAGCAGGTCTACGACGAGACCGGCTACATCCGTGCCGCCATCCACCTGGTGGTGCAGAACGTCTGGCTCGGCGGCTCCCTGGCCATCGGCGTCCTCCTGCTCTTCCTGCGCGCGGTGCGCCCCACCGCGGTGGTGGCGGTGTCGATCCCGATCTCGGTGGTCGGCACCTTCCTGGTGATGCGCGCCACCGGCCGCACCCTCAACGTGATCTCCCTTGCCGGCCTCGCCTTCGCCACCGGCATGGTGGTGGACAACGCCATCGTCGTGCTCGAAAACATCTTCCGCCACCACCAGCAGGGGGAGAGCCCGGCGCGAGCGGCGCTCGACGGCACCCGCGAGGTGTGGGGGGCGGTCCTCGCCTCGACCCTGACCACCATCGCCGTCTTTCTGCCGATCCTCTTCGTCGCCCAGGAGGCAGGGCAGCTCTTCCGCGACCTCGCCATCGCCATCTGCGGCGCGGTGGGGCTGTCGCTCGTCGTCTCGGTGACGGTGATCCCCGCCCTCGCCGCCCTGCTGCTGGCCGGCGGCCGGGCCGAGCGGGCCGAGCGGCGCGGGGCACCGTCGCGGATCGCCGCCGCCATCGGCGGCGCGGCCGCCACCATCAGCCGCCGGCCCCTGTTGCGCCTCGCCACCCTCACCGGACTCACCGCCGTCGCCGTCGCCCTCGCCGTGGCCCTGGCGCCGCCCCCCGAGTACCTCCCCGCCGGCAACCGCAACCTCCTCATCGCCATGCTCCTGCCGCCGCCGGGGATGAACCTGGGGGAGCTCCAGCGCATCTCCGACGGAGTGGAGCGCGATCTCGCCCCCCTGTGGGGTGACGACGCCGCCCTCCGCCACGGCGCCCCGGCGGTCGCCAACTTCTTCTCGGTCACCTCACCGCGGCGCCTCTTCATGGGGCTCGCCGCGCGCACCCCGGCGCGGGTGCGCGAGCTGATCCCGGTGGTCCGGGCGCGCCTGGCACGCGAGCCGGGGATGATCGCGGTGGTCACCCAGGCGTCGCTCTTCGGCCGGGTCGTCTCCGGCGGCCGTACCATCGACCTGGCGATCACCGGCAGCAGCCTGCCACCGATCCTCGACGTGGCGCGCGATGCCTACGGCCGCCTGCGCGACCGCCTCCCCGACGCCCAGGTCCGTCCCACCCCGGGGCTCGAGCTCGGCAACCCGGAGCTACGCCTCACCCCGAACCGCCTGCGCCTCGCCGAGATGAGAGTGAGCGCCCGCGACCTGGCGCTCACCGTCGACGCGGTGGTCGACGGGGTGCGCGTCACCACCGTGCGGGTCGACGGCGAAGAGATCGACCTGAAGTTCGAGGGTGATCCGGCGGCGATCGCCCACACCCAATCCCTGGCGCGGCTGCCGATCCGCACCCCGGGCGGCCGGATCGTCCCGGTGGGAGAGCTCGCCTTCCTCCGCCTCGCCCCCGGCCCGGCGGAGATCCACCACCTCGAACGGGAGCGGGCGATCACCCTGCAGGTGCGGCCACCGCGCACCCTGCCCCTGGCCGCGGCGATGGCGCAGATCGACGCCGAGGTCATCACCCCCCTGCGCCAGGCGGGCCGTCTTGGCGGCGCGGTGCGGGCGCAGCTCTCCGGGACCGCGGACAAGCTGCGAACCACCTTCGACGTGGTAAAGGGCAACTTCGTCCTGGCGGTGGCGATCACCTACCTGCTCATGGCCGCCCTCTTCGATTCCTTCCTCTTCCCGGTGGCGATCCTCTTCTCCGTGCCCCTGGCGGTGGCCGGCGGCCTCCTCGGCCTGTGGCTGGTGAGCCACCTGATCGCCTACCAGGCGCTCGACATGCTCACCATGGTCGGCTTCATCCTCCTCGCCGGCACCGTGGTGAACAACGCCATCCTCATCGTCCACCGGGCGCTCCAGCTCGGCCGCGCCGGGGTGGAGCGCCACGCCGCCCTCGGCGAGGCGGTCACCGGCCGGGTGCGTCCCATCTTCATGTCGGTGGCCACCACGGTCACCGGCATGCTGCCCCTGGTCCTCTTCCCCGGCGCCGGCAGCGAGCTCTACCGGGGGCTCGGCGGGGTAGTGGTGGGCGGCCTGATCGTCTCCACCCTCTTCACCCTCCTGTTGGTCCCCGCCGCCTTCTCCCTGCTCACCGCCCTGCGCCTCCCCTTCCGCGGTGACGACTAGCGGCCGGCATGACGCCGGGGCTACGGCGCCGGGTAGCCCCGCGACCCGGGAGGAAGTGGCCCATCAAGGGGGAGGAGCCGGCTCCTGCCGGCGATTCAGGCCCGAAGGGCCTGCCCTTCGGGCGGCTCAGGATTCAAGACCGCGCCCATGGCGCGGGTCGCGAGCGGGAGCTCGCTCCTACCTCGCCCCCACCTGCTCGGCGCCCCGGAACAGAACTTCGATTCTGCTATTGAAATGCTCACTTTCAATAACCATACTCCCGAGTCGTGATCTCCTCCAACCCCTCCCCGCTGAACCGCCGTGAGCGCGAGCGTGCCGCCCGCCGCGGGGAGCTCCTCGCCGCCGCCGAGGCACTCTTCCACGAGCGCGGCTACCAGGGGACCACCATGGCCGCCCTCGCCGAGGCGGTCGAGCTCCCCCTGGCGACCATCTACACCCTCTTCCCCGCCAAGGAGCAGATCTACTTCACCCTCATCGAGGAGCGCGCCGCCGACCTCTTCGCCACGGTGGAGGCGGCCTCCAGCGAGGCCGAGCCGGGGCTGGCGCGGCTGCTCGCGGTGGTCGAGCGGGTGGTCGCCTTCTTCGAGGACCACCGCGCCTTCTTCCAGCTCTTCATCTCCACCCGCTCCGGCTTTGAGTGGACGGTAAAGGACGACCTGGGGGAGGCGGTGAACCGGATCTACAACCGGTACCTCGACCTGATGGAGTCCATCGTCACCGAGGCGATCGCCCGCGGCGAGGTAAAGCCGCTCCCGGCCGGCGAGATCACCCACGCCATCGCCGGCCTGATGAACGCCTTCATCTTCCAGTGGGTGGTGGAACGCACCGACCGCCCCCTGGCCGACCAGCTCCCGGTCCTGACGGAGCTCCTGCTGCACGGAGTGGCCCCATGACCCGCCACCTCATCCCCCTCCTCATCCTGGCCGTGGCCGTGCCGGCCGCAGCGGGCGGGCGGCTTACTCTCGGCCGCGCCCTCACCCTCGCCCGCTCCGGCCCGGTGGTGGCGGCGGCCGCGGCGGCGATCGACGAGGCCGCCACCCTAAGGGCCCAAGCGCGCAGTGCCTTTCGCCCCCACCTCGACCTCGCCGGGAGCTATGTGCAGCGGGCCCGCGACCCGGGGATCCGGGTGATGCCGGGCACCTTCGGAAACCCTGACGCCCTCGGCTTTCCGGCCAGCGAGCGCGATGTGTGGGTCGCCTCGGTGGAGCTCACCCAGCTCCTCTGGGACGGTGGCCGCACCCGCGCGCTGCTGGCCGCCGCCGGCCACGCCCGCGAGGCCGCGGCCGCCGGGCGCGAGGCGGCGGCGCGAACAGTGGAGCGGGCGACAATCGAGACCTACGCCGGGGCGGTGGCGGCGGCGCGACTCACCGAGGCGGCAGAGAAGCAGGTGGAGGAGCTCGATGCGGTGGTTGCCCAGGTGGAGGCCCTGGTAGACCAAGAGCAGCTCCCGGAGGCGGACCGGTTACAGGCACAAGCCGCGGCGGCCCAGGCCCGTCTGGTCCTCATCGACGCCCGCGCCCGCGAAGCCCGTGCCCTCGCCTCACTCGAGGAGCTGGTGGGGCAGGTGGTAACGACGGTGGCGCCCCTGCCGGAGCTGGCGGAGCCCGCCTCCCTGAACACCGCCGGGTGGGTGGCGCGCGCCGAGCGACGGCGGCCGGAACTCACCGCCCTCGCGGATGAAGCGGCGGCGCGAACCGCCCGCGCGGCGGCGGCGCGGGCCGGCCGGCGGCCGAGCCTATTGCTCACCGGCGGCGCGAGCCACGTGGAGGACGACTTCCAGCTCCACCAGAACAACGCCGAGGCCACCGTGGCAGTGCGCATCCCGATCTTCGAGGGGGGGCTGGCGAAGGCGCAGGCTGCGGAGCAGGAGGCGGCGGCCCGCCGAATCAACGCCCAGCTCGACGCGCTGCACCGCCAGATCCGCCGTGAGGTGGAAGACGGCGTCACCCGCCTGGGCGCGGCGCGCCAGACGGTGGCGACGAGCCACGCGGCCCGCGCCGCGGCAGAGGAGGCGCTGCGCCAGGCGCGGCTGCGCTACAAGGAGGGGCTGATTACCAACCGCGAGCTCCTCGACGCCGAGGCGGTGGCGGTGGCCGCCCGCCAGCGGCTGGCGGTGGCGGTGGCGGAGCGGGTCGCCGCCCGCCTCGCCCTGGAAAATCTGACCGGCCGCGACGTCACCGCCGCGGTGGTGACCCATGAGGAGGCGGCGCCCAAGGCCGCCCCGGCAGAGAGGGAGGCGAGCCATGGCTGACGAGACCCCGGACCCTGCGGTCGAGCCCTGTGAGGAGAGGCGGCCGCGTACCTGGCTGATGCGTCTCGCGCTGGCGCTCGTGTTGGTCGCCGGCCTCGTGTGGAGCGGCCGCTGGATGGCGTGGAGAATCGGCCATGTAACCACCAACGCGGGCTTCGTCGAGGCGGAGATCGCCAATGTGGCTCCGCAGGTGGCCGGCGAGATCCTCGCGGTGCGGGTAGTTGAGGGAGAGGAGCTCCGCAAGGGCGATCCCTTGGTGGAGATCGACCCGTCCGCACAGGAGCGGCGTGTGAAGCAGGGAGAGGCCACGGTGGCCACCGCCCGGACCGGGGTGGAGCAGGCACGCCAGGGGCTGCTGTTGGCCCGCCGCCGGGTCCCGGCAGCGATCGCCGCGGCCAAGGCGATGGTTGCGGCGGCCCGCACGCAGGTGGCGAAGACACGCTCCAATCGCGACCGGTGGGATCGTCAGCTCGCCCGCTTCCAGACCCTGGTCGATGAGCATGCGGTTGGACGGGCCCGCTTCGAAGA
>JAJRSX010000078.1 GCA_024278555.1 bacterium
AGGCCGGTGATGACGCCGACGGCGATGTCCGAGAGGTACGAGTGGTGGCGGAAGGGGTCGCGGGCGAAGACGTTGGAGAGGTGGACCTCGACGAAGGGGCGGTCGATGGCCAGGAGGGCATCGCGCACCGCGACGCTGGTGTGGGTGTAGGCGGCGGCGTTGATCAGCAGGCCGTCAACATCGGCGGCGGCGTGGATTGCCTCCACCAGCCCCCCCTCGCTGTTGTGCTGGCCGCACACCAAGCTCACCCCGAGGGCGGCGGCGCGCTCGGCGAGTAGACCATCGATCTCCGCCAGGGTGAGGTGGCCGTACCGTTCCGGCTCGCGCCTCCCGAGGAGGTCGAGGTTGGGGCCGTGGAGGCAGTGGATGGTGGTCACGATCCCTCCTGCTCCAGGGCGGCGAGGCGCGCCACGAGGGCCGGGTCACCCGGGTTGCGGCGCAACAGGGTGCGGTAGATGGCGATCGCCTTGCCCGTGTGGCCCTGGCTGGCGTAGAGCTGCGCCATGGTCGGGTTGACGAAGGGGTCGTGACCCGGCGCGCTCCGTCGCGAACTCACCGCGGTCGGCTCGATGGGGGCGAGCTCCATGAGGCGGCGGGCGGCGTAGAGGTTGGCGGGGCAGGCGGCAACCACCGCCCGATAGGCGGCGATCGCGTCGTCCATGCGGGCCTCGGCCTCGGCGATCTTCCCGAGGGTGAGGTGGAGCTGGTAGTAGTCCGGCTTGCTCCGCAGCCCCTCTTCGCAGATCGCCCGCGCCGCCTCAACCTCACCGCGCGCCAGCCACCGCTCGGCGATGGGGTACTCGAGGTGGAGGTCCGGGCGGCGATCGCGGAGCCGCTCCAGGGCCGGGAGGAGTTCACCCTCGGGCGGTACGTTGGCGGTGCTCACTTGGGCAGCTCTCCGCGGCGCGCCAGCTCCGGGTCACGCTCCCACGGTTGGCGTGGATTGCGGTGGACGTGAAGGTGGCCGCCGGTGACCTCTTCGAAGCCGTGGATGAAGCCGCCGTCGCGTTGCCGCTCCAGGAAGTCACCCAGCCACGCCAGGCCGTCGGTGGAGCCCTTGCCGATGCGCATCCAGCCGCCGCCCTTGATGCCGAGGTCCGCCTCGGCCGCCTTCACCAGGAAGGCGGGGAGACGTACCTCGCAGTGGTTCAGATCGCCACCACGGATGGTGACCAGCCACTGACGGCCCTGGATGTCGACGACTTCGAACTGGTGGTTGACCATCGCTCCGCTCCCTCGATCTTCGAGTGTGCGACACCAAACGGCGCCCATCCTACATCGACAGGGGCGGCGCCTGTCAGGGGGGGCAGGGCCGCCCATGATCGTCGGTTCGATCTGCTGCCCTCCGGACAAACCCCCTTCCCCGGGACAAAGCCACGAAGCCCACAAAGGGGGAGGCCGGCAGGGCGGTGTCGCGACGGGGCGTGGGCGAGAGCGGAGCGGCCTGGAAGGCGATTTCACCACAGAGACACAGAGGACACGGAGAACTGCATCAGAAAACAACACGGTTTTGCGCCGTCCTCGTGCACGGCAACTCCGTGACGCTTCGTTGCGAGGCCCAAGAGGAGGAAAGCACCTCTCCTTTGCAGTTCTCCGTGTCCTCTGTGTCTTCCATGAGGAGGCCGCTCCCTGTCAACACCGTGGAGGCCGGGTGGCGGGATACCGGAGGGTGGTACCGGCGAACCGCGGCCGCGGCAGCCCCTGCGGGGCTGGATCGCCGGCGGGAGCCGGCTCCTACCCCAAGAGGGCCTCGGTGGCCGCGGTGATCGCCGCCTCACCGGAGCGCCACGCCTCCAGCAGCCCCTCGGCCGCCCCTTGCCAGCGAATCGCGCCCGCCTCGGCGGCGGCCGCCAGGGGGGCGGCGTCGCCGGTGGCGTGGAACCGCTCGTAGGCGGCGATCCAGTCGGAGGCGAGCTCGCGGCGCAGGCCGCGCAGGTGGGCGAAGTAGAGGTGGATCGGCGCCGCTGCGCCCGCCGCGGCGAGGTGGGGGAGGGTGGAGAGGGCGTCGGCGAGGAGGTCACGCACCGCCCGCAGGCAGATCTCCGGTCGGCCACAGCCGAGGGCGGCCTGCATCTCAAGCCAACTGCCTCCAAGCACCCTTCCGGCGCAACCCTCACCCACTTCATGAAGGGTTGCCGCCTCCACCTGGGCCGTTGTTACCCGTTCGAGCAGCCCCTCCGGGCCACCGTCGCCAACGGCGTCAAAGAGGCGCATGGCGCGATCCAGCGGGCCGTCGCGGTGTTGCCACTGCCACTCCTCGACCTTCGACCACACCTCCCGGCGGATCGCGTCCGTGCGCACGGTGATCGTCTCCCCCTGGAGCATGGCCGGCGGCGCGGCCATGTCGCGCGCCAACTCGCGACCCGCCACGAGGACCGGGAAGCCGTCACGGCGCTCCTCCCGCGCCAGCTCGGCAAGAAAGAAGGTGGGGCGGCCGCCGCGCCCGAGGCCGGCGCCGTAGACGAGGCCGAGGGGGAGGAGCTCACCGTTCGCCGCCTCCGCCTCGAAGGGGCCACACGGCCCCGACGGCAGGGGGAGCGGCGCCAGCTCCGCCCCCTCGACCTCCTCCCACAGGGCCTCGCGGCGGCTCAGCCAGTCGCCCACCTCCTCCTTGGGGAGGGAGGCGGTAAGCGGGAGACCCTGCTCCCAGCGGTAGTGCTCGCGCATCTTCAAGAGAAAGATGCAGAGGGTGTGATCGGCGGCGTGGCGGGCGTCGGCGATGTCGCAGTTGCGCTGCACCGCACGCACGAGGGGGGTGGTGTCGTCCATGGCCCCGTGTACCACGATCCGACGCGGTGTGCGCGTGCGGCCTGCTTCGCAGACCGCAGATAAGATAGATTATGGAAACTTTTTTCCTAGCCCTACAAACTCCCGCACGATCGCCCGCCGCCGCCGCCTGAGGAGGGTCCGTGCCACCTGGTAGCTCTCCTCCCCCGTAAGGTAGGCGGAGAGAAACTCGCGCAGGGAGGGGCTGCGCTTCGCGCCGGCGACGAGGAGGTTGAGGATGGTCGGCCGGAAGTAGTCCTGGGCGATCGCGTACCCCTTCTCCAACTCGGGCACCAGGGTGCGACGCACCGCCGCCTCGTAGCTCTCCGGACGGTCGAGGAGAAAGGCCTCGGCCAGGAGCCGGGCGGCGCGCATGGCGTGGTAGATCCCCTCGCCGGTGAGCGGGTCGGCGAGGCCGGCGGCGTCGCCGATGAGCGACCAGCCGTCGCCCTGGATCCGGTACCGGTCGAGGAGGCCGCGGCGATGCAGCGGGATCACCCAGCGCACCGGCTCCGTGCCGTCGGCCACCACCCCCGGATAACGGCGCTCGAGAAACTCGTGCAGGGTGGCCTCCAACGCCGCGCGCCGGTGGGTGGCGGCCGGGGCGCCGATGCCGATGGAGGCGTACCGCTCGCCGACAAAGGCCCAGATGTAGCCCATGCCGCGGCCGAGGAAGGCGATGGCCACGTGGGGGTCGAGACCCGGGGCGTCGAGGTGGTGGTCGAGGGCGAGGATCAGCGCATCGCGGGAAAACGGGCGATCGAGGCTCCGGCGGACCATGGAGACGGCGCCGTCCGCCCCCACCAGGTAGGTGTAGCCGCCCTCCCCGCCCGTCGCGCTCTCCAGCCGCCACCCTCCCCCATCGCGCTCCACCGCGATGACCCGCTCGCGCCGGTGGCGGGCGCCGGCGGCCACCGCCTGATCGAGGAGAAATCGGTTGAGCTCCAGGCGCGGGAGCAGCCGGAGGGGCCGGCCGCTCTCCATCTCCGCGGTACGGCCCGACGGCGCGATGAGACGAAAACGCGACACCTCCTGGGCCTCCCTCGCCAGAGGGGCGAGGAGGGGAAATGCGTCGATCGCCTTGGCGGTGATGCCGCCGCCGCACGGCTTCGACCACGGGGCACGCGGGTCATAGAGGTCGACCGCCACCCCGTTGCGCGCCATGAGGTAGGCGAAGTAGCTGCCGGCGATGCTGGCGCCAACGATGGCGATGCGGTGGGTCATGGGGGGCTCGCTGTGCGCGCGCGGACACCGTTCAGCTTTCAGCGGACAGCGCTCGAGTTGCAAGGTCGGCGCCGGAGCGCGGTGTTACCGGCGCTGACTGCTTCCTGTTAAACGCTGAAAGCTGTGAGCTGAAAGCTGAAAGCTTCCCACCAACGCCGCTCTCCGACAGACTCCTGCCTCCGTGTCCCCTCCCCTCCGCACCCTTGGCACCCTCCTCCTGGTCATCATGGCCGGCGCCGTGTCGCTCTATCTGTCGCGCAGCTACGGCCACGCGGACGTGCGCCACGGGGTCGAGGCGGTCCAGGCGCACCTCTACGGCGAGGCAGGCGAGGCGCGCCTCATCCGCTTGTTGGCGTCGCACTTCGACCTCCAGCGACCCAGCCTGGAGTGGCGCGGCCGGGTCACCTCCAACGTCTACGGGGTCGTGGAGGTCACCCTCACCGCGCGCGACGCGAGCCGCGAGGTGCGGTGTGTCTGGGAGATGGGGCTGGTCTCCGGCGAGCTGGCGGCGCGCAACGGCGCGGCGGCCACCCTCCTGCGCGCGGTTGCGGCCGAGACCGATGCGGACCACTAGGCGGGAGGGTCGGGCGGGTCGAGTACACCCCACTCGAGGTGAGTTAGGTGGACCATGTTTTTCAATGCACGGCTTCGTGATACACGGACAGTTCAGTGCCATCGCATCGGAGGGGGCGGTCGGACGGGGCGACACCGGCCACCATCGAGATCGATGTTTCGCTCGCTGCCGCCGCCAGCGGTTCATGTAGGCAACGCGGTCCAAGGAGCGGTCCATGGAGGTCGACGAGCGGCCAGGGAAGGAGACAGCCACCGTGGTGACGGCAGGAGGGGTGTTGCCGCCACCCGAGGAAAAGGCCGCCTACGTCCGCGATCTCTTCAGCGAGATCGCGCCCCGCTACGAGGCGATGAATCGCCTCATCAGCCTCGGCCAGGTGACGCGCTGGCGCCGGATCCTGTTGCGCCGCTGTGGGATCGGCGCGAATGCGCGGGTCCTCGACGTGGGGACCGGCACCGGGGCGTTGGCCTACGAGATCGCCCACCACCACCCGGATGCCGAGGTGTGGGGGTGCGACGTGGCCGGCCCGATGTTGGAGGTGGGACGCAAGAACCGCCGCGGCGAGCGGGTCCACCTGCAAGAGGGCGATGCCCTCGCCCTCCCCTTCGCCGATGACACCTTCGACGCGGTTACCAGCGCCTTTGTCATGCGCAACGTCGACGACCTGTCCCTCGCCCTGAGGGAGCAGGTGCGGGTCACCCGGCCCGGGGGGCGGGTCGCCTGTCTGGAGATCTGCCCGCCGGGCAAACGCAGCCTCACCGCGCCGCTGTTTCACTTTCACTTCTTCCATGTGGTGCCGTGGCTCGGGCGTCTCATCACCGGCAGCCGCAACGCATACCGCTACCTCCCCCACTCCACCCTCGCGTTTCCGCCGCCGGCGCGGCTCGCCGAGGCGATGGGTGAGGCGGGGCTGCGCGACGTCACCTACGAGCGGTACACCTTCGGCACCGTCGCCATCCACGTGGGGACGGTGGGGTAGCCTGTTTTCCCTGCGGGAAATAAAGGAGGCGTTTGGGGAGGGCGGGGCAATCCGTTCCTACGCTGGCGCTGCCTCGCCTCCCTCCAGGAGACGCACCAGGGCGGGAAAGAGCCACAGGTCGGCGGCCAGGGCGACGGTGAGGCAGAGGCAGGTGAGGAGGCCGAAGTGGCGGGTCGGGCCAAAGGTGGAGAGGGCGAGGAGGGCGAAGCCGGCGACCAGGACCCAGGTGGTGAGCTTGAGGGCGGCGCCGCTGGTGCGCACCGTCTCCTCCAGGGCGGCGTCCATTCCCATGCCGCGGCCGCGGGCGTGGCGGTAGCTCAGGGCCATATGGATGGTGTCGTCGACCGCCAGGCCGAGGGCGACGGAGCCGATCATCGCGGTGGAGAAGTCGAGACACATCCCGGTCCACCCCATGATGCCGAGGACGCCGCCCACCGGCAGGAGGTTGGGGAGCATCGCCGCCAACCCCCAACGCCACGACCCCATGAGCGCCCAAAAGAGGAGGCCGATCACCGCCAGGGCGGCGACCATGCCGCGCCGGAGCCCCTGGCTCACCAGGTTCATCATCCGCGCCTCGTGCAGGGCGGTTCCGGCGACCGTTACCCGGTAGTCGTCGCCGAGGAGGCCCTCGGCGGTGGCGTCGACCCAGCGTGCGATCTCCACCATGCGGGCGGAGGAGAGCTCGGGCAGGAGCAGGAGCAGCCGGGTGGCGCGGTGGTCGTGGTCGATGAGCGCCCGCGCCGGGCCCGAGGCACCGGCGAGATCGGCGAGCAGCAGGAGCTGCGCCCCCTCCGCCTCCCCCACCACCCCGCTCCCCTCGCCGCGCAGGGTGGCGAGGAGATCGGGCAGGGCGCGCACCGAGGCGATGAGCGGCTGCTCCGCCAGGGCGTCGCGCAGGCGGACCACCTCGCCGAGGGTGGCGGTGTCCAGGAGCGGCTTGCCGTCGCGCCGCTCGATCATCACCGACAGGGGGGTGGAGCCGCCGAGGGCCGCCTCCGCCTCGCGGTAACCGACCCGCAGGGAGCCGTCGGCAGGGAAGTAGCGCACCATGTCGGTCTCGGCGTGGAGGCGGCCGATCCCGGGAATCAGGAGGGCGAGCAGCACGATGGCCGTTGCCGCCCGCACCCGCGGCCGCCGACACCGGGGCAGTCTCCCCTCCCACGCCTCCTTCTCCAGGGGGTTGCCCACCTGCAGGTGGAGAAAGAGCGGCAGGGTAACGACCGCGTGGAAGAGGCCGACGGCGACGCCGATCGCCATCCACACGCCGGTGGCGATCAGCGCCGGGACCCCCATCAGGGAGAGGCCGAGGAAGCCGGCGGCGGTGGTGGCGGAGGTCCAGAGGCAGGCGGGCCCGACGCGCAGGAGCGCCGCGCGCACCCCGTCGCGGTGGACCGCCGCGGTGAGGTGGACGCCGTCGGTGAGGGCGAGGACGAGGATCAGGGCCGGGGCGATCGCCGAGACCACCGTCAGCGGCGCCCCCACCCACCCCATCACCCCAAGGGTCCAGCCGCTGGTGAGGAGCGCCGTGGCCAGGGGGGGGACGGCGCGGCGCACCGAGCCGAGGCCGATCGCCAGGATTACCAGACTCCCCACCGAGGCGACCGGCACCAGGAGGCGGGCGTCGTGGAAGAGCGCCCGCCGCAGCTCCTGTTTGATTACCGGCGTCCCCACCGTCGCCCAGCGGCTGCCGGCGGGGAGGTGGCGGGCGAGGAGGCGGTCGACGGCGGTCACCAGGGTCGGCGAGTCGGAGTCGCTGAGGCCGAGGCGGAGGATGAGGCTCTCCCCGTGGCGGCCGGCGAGGCGGCCGCGCACCTGGCCGTCGGCGAGGATCGCCGCCGCCTCCCCCTCCCCTACCCCGTCGGCCGGCACCCACCGCTGAAAGGAGAGGGTGTCGTTGCCGAGGGTGAGGCGTCGCGCCCGCGCCAGGCTGCTCACCCACACCACCGAGTCCAGGGTGGTGGCGGCGTCGTGGGCCGCGCCGAGGCCGGCGATCATCGCCGGATCGAGGGGCGAGACCCCCGCCGGCGGCCGGATCACCACCAGGAGGAGTTCGTCGTTGTCAAACCGCTCGCGCAGGTGGTGGAAGGCGAGAAAGTCGGGGTCGTTCTCGACCACGAAGGCGTTGAGGCGCACGTCAATGGCCAGGCGCGGCAGACCGGCGAAGAGGAGCACCGTCGCCGCCGCCACCACCGCCGCCCAGCGGACCGGCCAGCGCAGCAGCGACGCCGTGTGGCGGGCAAAGAGCCGCTCGATCAGCCGTTCGACCGGGCCGTCCGGATGGGGCGGCTCACCGACCGGCGCGCCACCGTTGCCGGCAACAGGGTGCGGCAAACGGATCAATTCTTTTTCCGCCGATGCGCCAGCTCCCGCAGGGGGGCGAGCCAGGCGGTGCGGTTGACCACCAGCAGTGTCGCCACCGTCACCAAGATGAGGAGGAGGCTGGCGCCGCCGGCGCGCAGATAGAAGTCGCGCCGCACGCCGGCGCCGAAGATGACGAAGATCACCGAGCCGGGGAGGAGGCCGATCACCGAGCCGAAGAAGTAGTGGCGCGCCCGTACCCCGCTCACCGAACAGAGGAGGTTGACCATCAGGGCGGTGAGGGGCATCTGGCGGATGAGGACCACCGCCGCCACCCCGTGGTCGCGCATCACCTGACGAACAATCCGGTACCGGTTGCCGAAGCGCCGTTCGACGATGTGGCGGCCGAGCCAGCGGCCCAGGTAAAAGGTGAGCATCGCCGACAGCAGGGTCGCGGCAAGGACCGTCGCCAGCCCCATGGCGATGCCGAAGAGCATCCCGCCGGCCACCGACACCGCCATCCGCGGTACCCCCACCAGGATGACCAGGGCACCGATACCGATGAACATCGGCTTCGCCCATCCCCCCGCCTCCCCCACCAGGGTGTTCCACGCCTCCAGGTGCTCCGGGTCGAGGTAGACGGCCAGGGGGGAGTGGCGGACGCCGAAGATGATCGCGGTAAGGACGACGGCGAGGGTGGCCGCCTTGACCACCGCCTCGCGGGTCTCCTTCACCGGGATGGGGGTGCGCTCCGCGCTCATCATGCTCCTGCGAGTCTGTCGGACTTCGGCGATGGTGACGAGGGGAGGCGCGATCGGGCCGCGGGCTGAGACCCACCCCAAACCCTCTACGCTCCCCTCTCAGTGGAAGACTCCCCTAGGTGTCTGTCGGACTTATGCGATCGTTGCGAGGGAAAGCGGGCTCGAGTCCGGATTGCGACCCGTTCGAGCGCTACGCGGGCCTATGTAACGAAGAACGGGGCGCGATCCGGGCCGAGATCCGCGAATCAAGCAGTAGATCGTG
>JAJRSX010000079.1 GCA_024278555.1 bacterium
CCACGTTGACCTGGGCGGCGTCGTTGAAGGCGACATCCGCCACGGAATCCACAGAAGGGCGCGGAGAGGGCGCGCCGGGGAGGGGGGTAGGAGCGGGTTGTACCCGCGATCCGCGCCGCTGGCGCGGCCGGGCCGTGGGGCCGGGGTCGGGGGTGCAACCCCCTCCTACCGGGGGGCGGGGGTAGCGGTGTCATCGGCGGTGGAGCGGGGGAGGGCGTGGGCCGGAAGCGATTTTCACCGCCGGGGGCACGGCGGGCGTAGAGAGGGTCAGCAGAAAGGTCCCTGATCGTTCCGTCATCTTTTGGAACACGAAAACGCGAAAGAGGAAAAGCAGGAAAGGCAACCGATTGAATTCTTTCGTGGTTTGAGCTTTTCGTGCCTTCGTGTGCCCGCTCACGCGAAGTCTCGGAAGCAGCGGATATCTCGACAGCCACTATTTTCGCTGATCCGCTTCGTGCCCTTCGTGGTTTGCTCCCGGCTTGACCTCCCCTCTCTCCTACCGCGCAATGGCGCTATGCGCGTGCCGGTGATCGATTGCCACGTCCACCTGGCGGGGCTGGGGGGCGGGGGCTCCGGGTGTCGTATCGCGCCGCGCCTGGCACGGCGGCTGCCGGTTCGTTACCTGCTGTGGCGCCACGGGATTCCGCCGGGCGGCCGGACCGACGACCCGGACGACCGCTTCGCCGCCTACCTCGCCGCGCAGGTGGCAACGGCGCAGCGGGTGGACTTCGCGGTGGCTCTGGCCTTCGACGCTCGCTACGACGAGGCGGGCCACCGCCTCGACAATGAGACCCTCTTTTTCGTCCCCAACGACTACCTGCTCTCGGTGTGTGATCGCCACCCGGAGCTGCTCCCCGGTGTCTCCATCCACCCCTATCGCGAGGACGCCCTCGACGAGCTGGAGCGGTGCGTGGCCGGGGGCGCGGTGGCGGTGAAGTGGCTGCCGTCGGTGCAGGGGATGGACCCGGCGGAGCGCCGCTGCATCCCCTTTTACGAGCGGCTCGTCGAGCTCGCCCTGCCGCTCATCTGCCACACCGGCCGCGAGCACGTCTTTCCCCCCCGCTTTCTCCCCCTGGAGGATCCGCGCCGGTTGGTCCTCCCCCTGGAGGTGGGGGTGACGGTCATCGCCGCCCACGCCGGCTCGTTGGGGGCGCTCACCGGCCGCGAGGGGTTCGGCGACCGGGTCGCCCTGTCGGCCGCCTGGCCCAACCTCTACGCGGACCTTTCAGGGATGTCGATCCCCGGCCGCGGCCGCCACCTGGCGCTGCTCGCCCGCTGCCGCCACCTCCACGACCGCCTGGTCCACGGCTCCGACTACCCGGTCGAGCCGATGGTCCTCCCCTTCGCCCGCGACCTCGGCCGGGCGCGCGTGCGGGAGCTGCGCCGGATCCGCAACCCCTTCGACCGGGACGTGGCCCTGAAGGGGGCCCTCGGCCTTCCCGCCGCCCTCTTCGACCGCGCCTACCACCTCCTCTCCCGCGTCCGCGGCCCCGGCGGCGCCACCGTGCACCGGGGAGGGCGCGGCCGGTAGGGGGGCTCGCCCTCCTCATGGCGGGCGCAGAGGGCAGGCCGCAATGGGCTTGGGACGGACTGTGGCGGCGATCGCGTTACTCCCGGATCCCATGCCGCCCGGCAGGGAATTAGCCACGGAATCCACGGAAGCACACGGAAGGGGCGTGAAGGTGCGGTGGGGGGAAGAGAACGAGGTGGCGCCTGCCGCGTTTCGAGCAGAAACGGGGTTCGGGCCGAGTGGGGCTTTCAACGCAAGGGGGGGACAGCAGTAGAAAGTTAGGAAGTAGAAAGTAGAAAGGGGGGGGCTGGGCGGGGGGGATGGCGTCACCGGTGGTAAGCCAGAGCACCGTGAGGGCCAGGAAGGCCGGGGCTCACCACAGAGACACAGTGGATTCCGTGGCTAAAAAATCGCCTTCCGGGCGCCCTGTGCGCCGGCGGTCTCCACCGGTGAGGTCAGACTGCCGCCGCCCACCATTCGCGTCCATTCGCGCCCTACTTGCGGCTCGATCTATGGATTGGCCTGCCGGGCCGCCTCCCCACTAGGTTGCACCACCGATGGCGCATGACCCGGTGGCCCGCCACGCTCTCTGCGCGAGCTTTCCAACCGACGAGTGTGTGCCCTCTCCGCGACCTTTGCCTGCTCCCCCCTTTGCGCTAGAACAGGGGCGCAATCCATCCTCTCCGCCGCGACCCCCTGCCGCGGCGCCGCCCGACCCGCTGCACCACCCCCTCCAAGGAGTAGACCCATGCGCTGGCCGACTCGCCTCTCCCTCCTCTTCGTCGCCGCCACCCTCGCCCTCCCGGCGTGCCAGACCCTGCCGGGCAAGAAGATCGACAAGGTCCTCTATGGCGAGCAGCCCACCGGCACCTTTACCCCGGCGGGGCTCCCGGACGTGGAGCTGCCGCGCGGTCTCACCTACCTGCCGAACAAGTCGACGGTCCTCCACTCAGGGGAGCGTGCCCTCGGCGAGTTCCGCTTCAAGGGGCGGTTCCAGGGCGAGGCCCTCGCCGACTTCCTCGATGACCACATGCGCCGCAGCGGCTGGCGGCCGGTGAGCCGGATCCACCTCGACCGCCACCTCCTCCTCTTCGAGAAGCGCGATCGGGTGGTCGTGGCGACGGTGGACGAGGGGACGATCACCACCCACCTCACCCTTCTGGTGGTCCCCCAGGGTACGCCGGCGCCGGTCGCCCACCGCCCCGCGCCGCCGGCCGAGCCCCCGGCCGAGGCGGTCGACCAGGTGCCGCTCTTCCCGGAGGAGCTGCAGTAAGGCTTAGGGAAATAGGAAGTACGCCTATCCCTTAGCTCATGACCGGAGAAGGGCAATCGGAAGACAGCAAGGGCTCAGGGGGGAAGGGGATCCACCCATCAGGATCGAAGGAACCACCAGGTGGTCACGGCGCCAGCCTTGAAGGCCATTTCACCACAGAGACGCAGAGGGCACAGAGAACGGCAAAGGAAGGGCGCTTTTCTCATGTCGTGTCTATTCCAACGGATTTCATCGACGTTCTTCGAGCGCTTGCCCACACGCCATCGAGATGGCCCCCCGCTCAGAATCGGAGGGCTGGAGGGTCGGTTTCGCAAGAGATCGTCAAGGAGGGACGACCACCGCGGACGCGGCAAACATCATGCTGTTTTCTGATGGAGTTCTCTGCGCCCTCGGTGTCTCTGTGGTGAATGTCCCCTTCGAGGGGTCGGCCATTTCCCGATCGAAGAAGAGTGAGATGTCGTCCTTGAAAACGCCTCCCCCCTACGCGGGTGGATGCCATGTCACTCGCCATGCTCAATCTTGTTGTTCTCAGAATGAAGTACGCCGTCCGTCATGAGTGAAGGGGATAGGCAGTTAGGGTAATAGGGGGGGGCCGGCCGCTGCGCGGCCGGCAAATTGTGTGGGCAGCTCCCATCGGCATTGTCGTCGGCCCGAAGGGCCGTCCACCCCTACTTCCCTATCTCCCTGTCTCCCTATCCCCGCGAGCGCAGCGAGCCCCATGTTCTTCCTCCTTCGCCGCCTCCTCCTGGCGCTGCCCGTCCTCCTCGGGGTGGTGACGGCGGTCTTTCTGCTCCTCCATCTGGTGCCGGGGGATCCGGTGGAGGTGATGCTCGGTGACGCCGCGGCGCCTGCGGACCGCGCCGCCCTGCGCGCGGCGCTCCACCTCGACGATCCCCTCCCCCTCCAGTACGGCCGCTACCTCGCCGGGGTGGTGCGCGGCGACCTGGGCGAGTCGATCCGCCTCCACCGGCCGGTGGCGCGGCTCATCGCCGACCACCTCCCAGCCACCCTGGAGCTCCTCGGCGGCGGGCTGGTGGTGGCCCTGCTCATCGCCCTGCCCGGGGGCATTGTCGCCGCCCTGCGCGCCGGCCGCCCCGCGGACACGGTGCTCCGCTGGCTCGCCGTGGGCGGGGTGGCGATGCCCAACTTTTGGCTCGGGCCGCTGTTGGTGCTGCTGTTTGCCATCGGCCTCGGCTGGCTGCCGGTCTCCGGCCGCGGCGGCATCGACCACCTGATCCTGCCGAGCATCACCCTCGGCACCGGCATGGCCGGGATCCTCATGCGGATGACCCGCTCCGGCTGGCTGGAGGCGCTCTCCGCCGACCACGTGCGCACCGCCCGCGCCAAGGGGGTGGGGGAGGCATCGGTCATCCTCAAGCACACCGGCCGTAACGCCGCCCTGCCGCTGATCACCGTGGTGGGGCTGCAGACCGGGGCGCTCCTCGGCGGCGCGGTGATCACCGAGACGATCTTCGCCTGGCCCGGCGTCGGCCGCCTCACCCTCACCGCCATCGAGGCACGCGACTACCCCCTGGTGCAGGGCGCCGTCCTCTTCATGGCGGTGGGCTACGTGGCGGTGAACCTGGTGGTCGACCTCCTCTACGGCGTGCTTGACCCGCGCACCCGCGGTGCGGGGCGCGGGTCCGCTTGAGAGGGCCGTCTCACACCGCGGCGCGGCGCGAACGGATCGCGATCCCGGCAACGCCGATCAGCAGGAGCACCGCCCCCGTGGGCTCGGGCACCACCACCAAGAAGCCGATGTCGGTGAAGGAGGCGAGGGTCGTTCGGCTGACGAAGGTGTTGGCGGGGTTGGGGCTCATCCAGCCGGTCATCAGCTCGTCGCGCATGTCGCGACCGAGACCGTCGGTGATCCCGGTGAGACCACTGCCGCCGTTGTTTTCGTTCCAGTGGGCGTTGGCGGTGCCGGCGCCCCCGCCGAGCTCCACCGGCACGAAGGCGGCGCCGGGCTGGTTGAATTCATTTCGATACGCGGCGAGGGCGTTGGCGCCGGTGTACTCGCCGGTGCCGTCGACGTAGACGCCGTTGTCCACCCACAGGGTTCCGAACCCCATGACGTGGGCCATCTCGTGGAGGATGACGTCGTAGAGGGAGCCGTTGGACTCCATGGCGGAGAGGTCGGCGGTGTCAAAGGCCATGGTGCCGGTGGTGGCGAGGGTGTACCCGGCCTGAATGGTCCCTGCGGTCGGGCCCGCCTGACCGAGGACGCCGCCGGCTCCGTCGATGTACGAACCGCCGGCGTCGATGGTCAGACCTCCGATGGCAATCCCCGGCTGGTAGCCGGTGACGTGGCCTTCCCAGAAGGTCGCCGCGTCCCCGAAGACGGTCTGCTGGGTGGCGGTGAGGCCGCCGGTGAAGTTGAGGGTGAGGTTGAAGCTCGTGGCCGCGTGCGCCGTGGCGGTGGCGAGGGCAATGGCGATGGACAGAACGCACCCGAGGCGGCGGAGCCGCTTCTTCCGGTCCATGAAAATCCCCCTTCTGGTTGGTGGCCGCATGACGCCGGCCGGTCTTGGCTGCTATCCCCACCGGCGTTGATGCAAGTAGGATGCCTATGCCTTGAATATTCTCTACACGAGGCAAGAAAGGCTTATGTAACTGGTCGTTAGGCCGTCGGTGCCGGGGGGCATCGGGCGGCCGGGTGGTGAATAACCACCGGTCGGTGAGACACCTGGTGAGACATCCCCGTCTCAAACTGAGACCGGGGGCGGGAGGCGACGCGGATGGCTCGTCGCCGGGAGCTGTCCGCCGCCGGCCGTGGCTGGCAAGATCGCCCCATGGAGGAGGTCGCCGCCTTTCACAATCCGCCGCGGGTGCGCCTCCTGCGCAGCTTTGACCGCCCCTTTGCCTCGGTGGTGGAGGCGGCGCGCACCTGCTATGCGGCCAAGGGGGTGGTGGAGGGGGGGGAGGTAGGGGAGCGCGGTGAGGCCCTGGCGCGGGACCTCTACCGGGCCGGCCACCACACCACCTTTCAGCACGCCTACTTCCAGTTCGCCGTCGAGGGGGTGTCGCGCCAGGCGATCTGGTCCCTGCTCCACGCCCACCCCTTCTACAACTCGGAGCAGGTCTCCCAGCGGTACGTGGCGGTGGCCCCGGAGGCGTGTCTCCTGCCGCGCCTGGCGCCGGCCGCGGAGGCGCGTTTTCGCGGCTGCCTGGCGCTGCAGATGGAGGCCTACCGCGACCTCACCGAGCGCCTCGCCCCGGTGGCGGCGGCCGCCTACTTCGACCGCTTCCCCGGTCGCGCCAAGGCGCCCGACCGGTACGCCACCGCCCTCCGCCGCCGTGCCCAGGAGGCGGCCCGCTATGTCCTGCCCCTGGCGACCACCGCCCACCTGGTCCACACCATCTCCGGGCTCACCCTCCTGCGCTACCAGCGCGCCTGCCTGGAGCCGGACGCGCCGGCGGAGCAGCGGGCGGTGGTGGCGCAGATGGTGGCGGCGGTGGTCGCGATCGACCCGGCCTACGAAGCGGTCCTGGAGCCGCCGCGGGGGTGGGAGGCGCCCCCCGCCGCCGGGGCGGAGGTCGACCGGCCACGCGCCCGCGCCTTCGCTGCGGAGTTCGATCGCCGCCTCGAAGGCCGCGTCGCCCACCTCGTCTCGGCGCCGCCGGAGAACGGGGCGGTGACCGCGGCGGCGGTGCGCGAGGTCCTCGGCCTGCCCGCCGGGGCGCTCTCCGACGCGCAAGCGATCGAGCTGCTCCTCGCCCCGGAGAGGAACCCGCTGATGGGCGAGCCGCTGAATCTCCACACGATGGACAAGCTCGGCCGCTGCCTCGCCCACGCCCACTTCACCTTTGCCAAGCGGCTCTCCCACACCGCCGACTCCCAGGACCAGCGCCACCGCGCCACCCCGGCCTCGCGGCCGGTCCTGGCGCGCCACTACACCGGCGAGCCCGACTACGTGACCCCGGCCCTGCTCGCCGAGGCGCCGGCCGCGGCGGCGCGCTACCGCGACACCATGGAGGCGACCTGGGAGGCGATCGAGGCGCTGCTGGCCGACGGGGTGGCGCCGGAGGTCGCCCTCTATCTGCTGCCGAACGCGGTCAACCTCCGTTTCACCGAGTCCGCCGACCTCGGGGCGCTGCACCACAAGCACCGGATGCGGCTGTGCTACAACGCCCAGGAGGAGATCTGGCGGGCGTCGCTGGAGGAGGCGTTGCAGATCCGCGCGCTCCAGCCGGAGCTCGGCCGCCACCTCCTGCCGCCGTGCACCCACCGGCTGCACGCCGGGGTGAAGCCGATCTGCCCGGAAGGAGAGCGGTACTGCGGGGTGCGCGTCTGGCGGCTGGCGCTGGAGGGGTACGAGCGGGTGATCTAGGTGTCTGATCCGTTGCCACGGCCACGGTGGTGACCTCACAAGCCCAGGCGCCATTCCCGGCGGTGATCGCGTTCACCCATCCGGTGAAGAGCGAGGTCGGTGTTGTGGACGGCAAGCCGCAATGGGGTTGGGACAGGCTGTGGTGGCAATCTGCGTTGCCCCCGGATCCGATGCCGCCCGGCAGGGAATAGGCCACGGAATCCACGGAAGGGCACGGAAGTCGAGGTCTCCCGTTGGGTTTGGCGTGCGGACCGGACCCCATTCCTTCTCGAAACACGGCCGGCGTCACCTCGTTCTCCTCTCCCCGCCCCACGCTCTCGCCCCTTCCGTGCCCTTCCGTGGATTCCGTGGCGAAAAAACCGCCTTCCAGGCCGTTACGTACGGATTGGTGGCGCCGCTGACGTCAGACTGGAGGCGCCACCGGTGGCGCCTGCTTCCCGGCGTCACCCTCGGAGTCTCGGCGCGAGCTTTCCAGCCGACGATTAGGGCCTTCATACTCTTCTGGTGTTCCTCCTGCCGGGCGGGGTAGAGCCATGCGTCGCACCTGTGCCGCCCGTGGACCGGGCCTCGTCTTCTGAACCCTCTGTGGTGAGTCATCCCCTCCAGGCCACGTGCGATTCATGCCTGGCCACCGACAACGGTGGTGGCCTCCATCTTCACCCTGTCGGTGAAGGGGTTACGCTGGTACCACCGCCCGGGCTTCGCTTGCTGACCGTTGACCGTTGATGAATCCCCTCCGCGACATCCCCGCCATCGATGCCCTCCTCGGCTGGCCGGAGCTTGCCGAGGCCGCCGCCCCCCTGCCCCACCGGCGGGCGGTGGCGGTGGTGCGGCGCGAGGTGGCGGCGGTGCGTGAGGAGGTGCGGGCGGGCGGCGCGCTCCCCGATCGTGGGGGGTGGGTGGCACGCCTCGCCGGGGCGTTGGCGGTGGCGGCGCGGCCGAACCTGCGGCGGGTGGTGAACGGGACCGGGGTGGTCTTGCACACCAACCTCGGCCGGGCGCCCCTGGACCGGGAGAGCCTGGCACGGGTGAGGGAGGTGGCGGCGGGCTACTCGACCCTCGAGTACGACGTCGCGGCCGGGCGCCGCGGCAGCCGCCGGGAGGCGGTGGCGGAGCTGTTGGTGGAGGTGACCGGGGCGGAGGCGGCCTACGTGGTGAACAACAACGCCGCCGCGGTCCTGCTGATGCTCGACGCCCTCGCCCACGACCGCGAGGTCGTGGTGTCGCGCGGCGAGCTGGTGGAGATCGGCGGCGCCTTCCGTATCCCCGAGGTGATGGCGAAGGGTGGCGCCACCCTGGTGGAGGCGGGGGCGACGAACCGTACCCGCCTCGCCGACTACCAGGCAGCGACCACCGAGGCCACCGCGGCGTGGCTCAAGGTCCACCAGTCGAACTTCCGCCAGGTCGGCTTCACCGGTCAGGTGGCGGTGGCGGAGCTCGCCGCCGCCGCCCACGCCCGCGGGCTGCTGTGTCTCGAAGACCTCGGGAGCGGCTGCCTCGTCCCCCCGGCGGAGCTCGGCCTCGCCCCGGAGCCGACGGTGGCCGAGGCGGTGGGAGCCGGCGTTGACCTGGTGACCTTCAGCGGTGACAAGCTCCTCGGCGGGCCGCAGGCGGGGATCGTCGTGGGCCGGAGGGCGCTGGTCGAAAGCCTCGCCGCCGACCCTCTGGCGCGGGCGGTGCGGTGCGACAAGATGACCCTCGCCGCCCTGGAGGTGCTCCTGCGCCGCTACCTGGAGGCGGACGGCTGGCGCCGGGTTCCCACCCTGAGGATGCTCACCACGCCGGTGTCCACCCTGGCCGGCCGCGCCCGGCGGCTGGCGGCGGCGATCCAGCGGGTGGCGCCGGCCCTGGCGGTCTCCTGCCGGAGGGTCGAGGCGCGGGTCGGCGGCGGTGCTCAGGCGGAGGTGGCGCTGCCGAGCGTGGCGGTGGCGTTGCGCCACCCGGGCCGCTCGGCGCGTGAGCTGGAGGCCTGGCTGCGCGGCGGCGAGGTCCCGATCATCGGTCGCATCGACGGGGGGGAGCTCCTCCTCGACTGCCGCTGTCTCCTCCCCGGCGACGGCAAGGTGATCTGTGATCGCCTGGCTCCCCTTGTCGCCGGTGGCGGTGATCAGGGATCCTGACTCCCGCGCGGCGGCTCCGGCCACCGCGTCGCTGCTCCATTCCGTTCTGCCTCCCACCGTTCCAACGCCGCCCACGATGCCTACCGTCGCCCTCGCTCGCCGTCTCGCTGCTGCCCTGCGTGGTGGCGCGGCCCCTCTGTTCGTGCTCCTCCTGGCGGCGGATGCGGCGGCGGCGTGGCGGGTTGAGCTCACCCCCGGGGTACGCGTCGCCACCGAGGTGAGCGACAACGTCACCTTCGCGGACAAGGATCGTGACGCGGTCAACGACATCTTTCTCACCGTGGAGCCCGCCCTCGACTGGACCCTCGACCGTGGCGACCTGCGCCTGGCGGGGCGCTCCCGCGAGCGGATCGAGCGGTTTATGGAGAACGACCAGCTGGACGGCAACGACCCGGGCCACCGGGTCACCCTCACCTGGCAGCCGACGGAGCAGTGGACCGTGGAGCTGCGCGAGGACTTCCAGCGTACCCGCAACCTCGACGAGGCGGTCGCCGCCGGCGGGATCGTGGTCGAGCGCGAGCGGCGCACCACCAACGACGCCGGCGCCACCCTCACCTACCGTCCCACCGAACAGGTCACCGTGTCGGCCGCCTACACCAACTACAACTCCCAGTCCGCCGATCCGCGCAACACCGACTACCTCCTCCACATGGGGCAGGTCACCGGCAGCTATCAGTGGACCGAACAGCTCGGCTTCAGCCTCGGGGCGAATATTCAGGACTACGACTTCAACCCCTTTCCCGGGAGCCGAGCCCGCTTCTTCACCCGCAACTACGGCCTCTTCCTCGGGGCCGGGTACCGGGTGAACGAGCGGTTGCAGCTCTCCGTCCAGCTCGGTGAGCGGCTCACCGAGCAGACCACCCGCTTCCCGGCCCTCGACGCCACCACCTTTCCGCCCCGCTTTACCGAGGAGCAGGACACGAGCTCGAACCTCGCGAACACCTTCTCCCTGGCGGCGACCTACCGGCTTGAGCGCGGCTCGATCACCCTCGACGGGAGCCAGGATCTCACCGCCACCGCCGGCGCCGGGGGGACGGTGGAGCGGCGCAGCCTGCGGCTGGCCGCCGACCGCTGGATCACCCCCGACTGGAAGGTGGGGGGCTCGGTCAGTTACAGCACGAACAAGAGCGATACCCTGCAGGCGGGGATCATCTCCCGCGATTCCCGCTCCCTGAGCGGCAGCGCCAACCTCACCTACCGGTTCAACGACGAGTGGAGCGGCGGCCTCGCCCTGCGTCGCCTCCAGTACCGCGACACCGCCATCGGCACCGAGGTTGTGCGCAACTCGGCGGTGGTGACGGTCACCGCCCGGTGGCGCAACCTCCTGTGATGGCGGGCTCGGAGGTGGAGCGCGGCGAGGCCGGCCTCGCCCTGGTGACCGGCGGCTCCGGGGGGATCGGCGCCGCCGTGGCCACGGCCCTCGCCGAGCGGGGCTTCCCGGTGGCGGTCCACTACCACCGCCAGGGGGAACGGGCGGAGAGCGTTGCGGCGGCGATCCGCGCGGCCGGCGGCGCGGCGTGGCCGGTGGGGGGGGAGCTCGCGGACGGAGGCGAGGCCGAGGCCCTCTTTGCGGAGATCGACGGACTGGGCCCGCCGCTCGCGGTGGTGGTCCACTGCGCCGGGACGATCGCGGATTGCCGCGTCGAGAGGCTCAGCGAGGAGGCGTGGGACTCGGTGGTCGCCTCCAACCTCACCTCCGCGTGGCAGGTGGTGCGCCGCGCCGGGCGGCGGATGGTGCGGCAACGCGACGGCCACATCCTCCTGGTCTCCTCCATCGGCGGCGTCCAGGGCCGCTTCGGCCAGGCGAACTACGCCGCCGCCAAGGCCGGCGAGATCGGCCTGGCCAAGGCGGCGGCGCGCGAGTTCGGGGGCCGCAACGTGCGGGTGAACGCGGTGATCCCCGGTTTTCTGGAGACCCCGATGACCGCGACGGTGCCGGCGCGGGCGAAGGAGGCGGCGCGGGCACAGAATTGCCTCGGCCGCTTCTCCACCGTGGCGGAGGTGGCACGCGCCATCGCCTTCATTGCCACCCTGCGCGATGTCTCCGGCCAGCTCTTCAACCTCGACAGCCGGATCCTCTAGTCGTTTTGGGGTCAGTTTTGGGGTCAGGCTTGCAAACTTGCAAGTTTGCCCGTTGATGGCCAACAGCGAGGTCCAATCTTGCAAGTTTGCAAGCCTGACCCCAAAACATGCCTGACCCCAAAAAATATCTGCTCCGGCCGCCCCCATTGGGGGCGGCCGGACAGTGGGCCGAAGCCGGTTGGTAAGCCGGATTCTGTCCCCGCCCCGGGGTTACCCCGGTGGGGCGGGGGGTGGTCATTCCTCTAGGCCCGTGGTCGCCCACGGGCTCCAGCAACCAACCCGACAGCTTGGGCTGGCCGCCCTCGAACGCTGTCCTATTTGGTCTTGCTGCGGATGGGGTTTACCGAGCTGCCGGGGTTACCCCCGGCACTGGTGCGCTCTTACCGCACCCTTTCACCCTTGGTCCCCTCGGAAGGGGGCCGGTCTACTCTCTGTGGCACTTTCCCTGGGGTCACCCCCGGCTGCCGTTAGCAGCCATCCTGCCCTGTGCAGTCCGGACTTTCCTCCCGTTCCAAAAGTGGAACCGGCGACCACCTTGCCGGCTTCGACCCGCGACCATTGTAACGGGTGGAGGGGAGAGGGGAATGGCCCCCCGCCATCTCAGGGTGAGACAGGGGTGCCTCGCCATCCGTCTCAGGTTGGCACGCCCCCTTTGTAGGCCATGTGGCGCACCCACAAGCCATCCCGATGGCGGCGGCGGCGGCGGGCAGGGGTCGGCTGGTGGGGGTGGCTCAATCGGGCGTCACGGCTTCGCCACGACCGGGAGGGTGGCACGCCGGTTGCTGTGTCCGGGGTGGCCTTCGATTCCATTGAAACGGTTGCCCAGCCCCCGGCTCCTACCCACGGCGCCATTAATCCTGACTCAAACACGACCCACGGAGTATCTCCATGGTCTCCCTCGTCTACCGACTCGTCCTCGCCACCACCCTCCTGACGGTGGCCACGGCCCTACCTGCTGGGGCCGCCCTCTTTGCCCCGCCCGCCCTCCTGGCGCCGTCCGGTGATCCGGGCGCGGGGGCGCCGGTCGACCACGACATCACCGGCCTGGCCATCGACCTCACCCTCGACGCCACCCACCCGACGGCTGAGACGACCCACCTCGCCTACGACGTCGCCCTCGGCGACGACGCCAGCGCCACCGTCTGGGCGATCGTCGGCTTCTCGGTGATCCGCGGGTGGAGCGAGGGGGCGGTGGTGGGGGCGGTGGAGTCGCCCGACGGGTGGGACGGTGTCGTCGCCGCCCACTTCGGGGACTGGGCCGCGGCCGGCCCGGGGATCGGCGAGGGCGACCACCTCGGCGGCTTTGGCTACACCGTGGCGCGGAGCTCGGCCCCGAGCCAGCTCTACGTCTACTTCGTGACCAAGGACGGCGGCGACGCCTTCCCGGTCCTCTCCAGCGACCTCCCGGTCCTCGCCGGGTCCGAGGTCACGGTCCCCGAGCCGGCGAGCGCCGCCCTGCTGCTCACCGCCATCGGCCCCTTATTCCTGCGCCGGCGCGGGTGAGCAGTCGATCGCCCGTGACAAAAAAAGGGGCGGGGCGGCCACAGCCACCCCGCCCTGGCTTGTGGACCTAGGGCACCAGCGCGCCGCCGGAGAGGGTGCCGGCGATCGCCGAGCAGTCGTTGGTGCCATCGAAGGCGCCGTCGCCGTCGGCGTCGACGTTGCCGGTGAAGGTGCCGGTGAGGGTGCCGTCACCACCGATGGCGAGGGTGATGTCGAGGGTGGCGAGGTAGCTGGTCCCGGAGGTGGTGCCGACGCCGGTGAAGTGCAACTCGCTGCCGGTGTCGGCGGAGGTGCCGATGACGCCCACCTGCGCTGTGGTGCCGGTGGGGGCGAAGCTCATGATGACGTCCACCGTGCCGCCGGCGTTCGGCTTCAGGAGGATGGCGACGTTGTCGGTGGCGGTGGTGCCGCGATACGGGTCGGCGCCGGTGCCACCCTCGGTGCAGGTGGTGGCTGCGTCGTCCACCGCCGAGATGAGGTCGGCGGAGACCGACTCGCTCGCCCCGAGGTCGGCGACCTGCTGGGCGGTGCAGATGGTCGTGTCACCGGAGAGGGTGACGACGAAGTTGCCGGTCGCCCCGGTGTCGGTGGTGAAGGAGCCGGTGAGGTCACTGCCGTTGACCACCCCGGTGAGGGTGTGGCTCTCACCATTGCGAGTGACGGTCGCCTGAAAGGCGCCGGTGGTGGCGTTCCAGGTGGTCACCGTGCCGGTGACCTGCTCGGCGTCGCCGCCGGTCGGGGTGAGGGTGCCGGTGAGGCCACCGGAACAATTGATGGTCGCCGAGAACGTGGAGTTCTCCGCCCCCTCGGTCCAGGTGCCGCCCCAGCTCCCCGCCACCCCGGCGGTCTCCGCGGCGGTGGCCGCCGCCGGCTTGGAGCTGCTGCCGCTGTCGCCGCATCCCACCGTCCCCAGGGTCAGGGCGACGACCGCCGCCACACATCCCACCATCCAACGTTGCCTTGCCATCATCGCGTCCTCCTTCTTGGGTTTCACGGTTAAGGGGCGCTCTTCACCCCGCTACGGCGCTCCTCCACCGTTGAAACATACATCATCGGCCCGTACGGGAAAAAACCGAATCAACCCGACGGGGCAACGTCCTCTCTCGCCGCGCGGCAGGGCCGGGCCGTCCGACGGGCTCCTGGCGTGGGAGCCCACGGGCCGCCTCACGCCGGCGGCAGGGCCAGGATCGTGTGCTCCAGCCCCTCGATCTCCTGGCGGCAGGCGTTCACCTTGCGGATGAGGCGGGAGACGGTCTCGTCCTTGAGGATGTTGCCGGACTCCGCCTCGCCGGCGAGGAAGTGCACCCGGCTGCCGAGCTCCAGCAGCGTCAGGTCCATCTCCTTGCGCATCGAGCGGATCACCAGCCGCATCCGGCCGATACGGGTGGCGCGGTTCGCCTTCGCCTTCAGCCGCTCGACGCCATCGAAGAGGGTCTCGACCCAGCTCGTCTGTTGTGTCGGTGTCTCATTTTCCATCGCTCGTCTCCAGCCCCTCTCCACCCGATCGCGGGCGGGCGATTTCATCGGTCCGGCGGCGTGGTGTCAACCGCCCTCCACGAGCCCCAGACGGTCGCCCCACAGTTTGATGGCGCGGGCGACCTCGTCGCCGGTGATCCCCTTGGCGAGGCGGGTCGCCGCCGCCCTGCGTGCCTCGATAAAGGTGTCGCGGTCGCGCACCGGGTCGGCGAAGCGGAGGCCGGTGTCGCCCCACTGGTGCAGGCCGGCGATCTCCCCCGGGCCGCGCTGGGCGAAGTCCGCCTCGGCGAGGGCGAAGCCGTCGGTGGTCCGTTCGAGGATCGCCAGCCGCTTTTTCGCCGCCTCGCCCTCCTCGTCGTCGCCGACCATCAGGACGCAGTAGCCGGGGGCGGTGGACCGTCCCACCCGACCGCGGAGCTGGTGGAGCTGGGCGAGGCCGAACCGCTCGGCGTGCTCCACCACCATCACCGTGGCGTTGGCCACGTCGACCCCCACCTCGATCACCGTGGTAGCGACGAGGATGTCGATCTCCCCCTTGGTGAAGGCGGCCATGGTCGCTTCGCGCGCCTCCGTCGCCATCCGTCCGTGGACCAGCCCCACCCGCAACCCGGCGAACGGGCCGTCGGCGAGCTCCGCCGCCATGCGGGTGGCGGAGCGGGCGCTCTCCGCGGTCTCCCGATCCACCGTGGGGTAGACAAAGTAGGCCTGGTGGCCCGCCTCCACCTGGCGCCGGACCCCGTCGTAGAGGCGGGCGCGCGCCGCCTCGCCGCGCACCACCGTCTCCACCGGCTGGCGGCCCGGAGGGAGCTCGTCGAGGAGGGTGAGGTCGAGGTCGCCGTAGAGGGTCAGGGCGAGGGTGCGTGGGATCGGCGTGGCGGTCATCGCCAGGAGGTGGGGGCGCTCCCCCTTTTCCACCATGGCGAGCCGTTGGGCGACGCCGAAGCGGTGCTGCTCGTCGACCACCACCAGCCCCAGGCGCCGGAAGCGCACCCCGTCGGAGAAGAGGGCGTGGGTCCCCACCGTGATCGCCGCGTCGCCGGAGGCGAGGTCCGCCTCCACGCTCCGGCGCTGGCGGGCGGGGAGGCTGCCCACCAGGAGCTCCACCCGCAGCCCCAGGGGCTCCGCGAGGGCTCGCACGGTGGCCAGGTGCTGGCGGGCGAGGAGCTCGGTGGGCACCAGCAGCGCCGCCTGCTCGCCGTTCTCCACCGCCCGCAGGCAGGCGAGCAGCGCCACCAGGGTCTTGCCCGAGCCCACGTCGCCCTGGAGCAGCCGCCCCATGGGGGCGCCGCGGCGCAGCTCCTCCTCGATCTCCGCCACCGCCCGCCGCTGGGCACCGGTGAGGGAAAAGGGGAGGGCGGCGATGAGGCGGGCGCCGAGGGAGGGTGGTGTCCGGTACGGGGGGCGCCCCTCGGTGGTCCGTTGTTGCCGCGCCCACAACAGGGCGAGCTGGAGGAAGTAGAGCTCCTCGAAGACGAGGCGGCGGTGGTAGGGGGAGAGAAAGGCGTTGAGGGCGTCGAGGTCGGCATTCGCGGGGGGGCGGTGGAGTCCGAGGAGGGCCTCTCCCCGACCCGGCAGGTCATGGGCGGCGCGCACCGGCTCCGGGAGGTGGTCGGGGACGGCGGGAGCGTGGCGGCCGGCGAGGTGAAAGAGGAGCTCGCGCACGGTCCGCTGGGCGATGCCGCGGGTCAGGGGGTAGACCGGGCAGATACGACCCACGTGGGCGCCGGTGGTGCCGTCACTCAGCTCGTGCTCCGGGTTGATCATCATCAGCCGCGCCGGCCGACCGCCGACGAAGTCGACGCGGCCGTGGACCACCACCGGCGTGCCCTCGGTGAGGTGTTGCGCCAGGTAGGTCTGGTTGTACCAGCGCACCGGCAGGGCGCCGCCGGCGTCCACCACCAGACACTCAAAATACCCCTTGACGCGGCCGCGCCGCTCCTTCACCCGTGGGTCGGCCACCACCCCGGCCACCGTCGCCACCTCCCCCGGGCGGGTGTGGCGGGCGCCCTGGATGATGCGCCGATCTTCGTAGCGCAGGGGGAGGTGGGCGAGGGCGTCACCGAGGGTCTCGATGGCGAGACTCTTCAGTGGCCCCACCATGCGTCCCGTCACCCCCGAAAGCTCGGCGATGGGGGTGGCCAGGGGGAGGTCGGAGGCGGCAGGCAACGTCGCCATCCATTCTTGTCGCCCCCCCGGCGTCGTGGTAGGCTCCGCGCCCTTTTCGATCCGGTTCGGAACGACGTCACCGGGAGATGGAGCCATGGCACATACTTGTGAGATCTGCGGCAAGGGACATCAGGTGGGGATGAAGGTATCCCACGCCCACAACCGCAGCAAGAAATGGTGGCACCCGAACATCCAGCGGGTCCATGTGCTGGTGGCCGGGACCCGCAAGCACATGCATGTCTGCACCCAGTGCATCAAGGGCAATCGGGTGCAGAAGGCGGGGTAACGCGCCCCGCACTCCCCGTCCGCGCCCGATGGCGGCGGCGCCGGAGGGGCAACGTGGACCTTGCCGCCCCGGTGGTGCGGCCGGCGTCTGGAGAGCAGGGTCGGAGTCTCGGCCCAAGGTCCGATCTCACTCCCAAACGGTGTCGGGGGAGTGCCGTTTATTTGGACTTCTTTGGAAAAGATACACGTTTTGTAGTCCGTTAATTTGAACGTAAACACTTCGAATTAGTTTTTGCTATAGTGAGTTGCGCACCCACTCGCCGACGGGATGGAGGCGTGGGTCGGGAGGAGGAGCTCGAGGCCGCGGAGGCGGCCGCCCCCTCACGTCCCACCCCGTCGGCGACACCCAACCGGTGGCGTGCCAGCGAGAGCGGTGACGGATGGCGCAGCCCGTCGCGCCCCTGGTTACGCCCCCCGCGGGGGCCCTCCCCCCCGCGGGGACGGTGACGGGCGGCTGATGCACCCCATCTTTGCGTCGTGTCCTCGCCCGTGCTCCTCAACGTACAACTAGTACGCTTCGTCGCCCGGGCTGCGGGCCGGCACAAATCTGGGGTGGCTGGCGGGGCCTACAGATGGGGTGGGGGCGATAGACGGGATGTGGGGGTGATGGGGTAGGAGCGGGCCGTGCCCGCGATCCAGGCCCGAAGGGCCTGCCGCGGCCTGCGGCCGCGGATCGCGGGCACGGCCCGCTCCTACCGTTGGCGGGGCGGTCATTGCTCCGCGCCGAGAGCCTCCATCAGGGCGGCCGCTTTGTGGAGGGTCTCTTGGTATTCCCGCGCCGGGTTTGAGTCGGCGACGATGCCGCCGCCCACGTGGAAGAGGCAGCGGCCGCCGGTGACCACCACGGTGCGGATGAGGATGCTCATGTCCATGGCGCCGCCGTCGCTGAAATAGGCCAGCGAGCCGGTGTAGGGGCCGCGGGTAAACGGCTCCAACTCGTCGAGGATCTCCATGCAGCGCACCTTGGGCACCCCGGTGATGGTGCCGCCGGGGAAGCAGGCGCGGACCACGTCGACCCGGTCGCGCTTCGGGTGCAAGCGGCCGCGGACGTTGGAGACCAGGTGGACCACGTGCGAGTAGGTCTCGCTCACTAGCAGCTCGTCCACCTCCACCGTGCCGTAGAGGCAGACGCGGCCGAGGTCGTTGCGGATCAGGTCGACCAGCATCAGGTGCTCTGCCCGCTCCTTTGGATCCGCCGACAGGGCGGCGGTGGTCGCCGCCAGGGCCGTGGCGCCAGCCGGGCGGGGAAAGGTCCCGGCGATCGGGCGGCTCTCCACCCCGCGGTGGTCGACGCTCACCAGCCGCTCGGGCGACGAGGAGACGACCGCGAAGTGGTCGCCGCGCAAAAAGCCGGCGAAGGGGGCCGGGTTGATCTCCCGCAGCCGCCGGTAGAGGGACCACGGCTCCCCCTCGGCCACCTCCGCGGCGAAGCGGTGGGCGAGGTTCGCCTGGAAGATGTCGCCGGCGCGGATGTAGTCGAGGACCCGCGCCACCCGTTGCTGGTAGGCCTCCCGCTTCCAGTGGGAGCGGGGCGGGGCGGCGAGGGCGAAGGGGGGCGCGGGGGCGGCCGCCGGCGGCGGGTCGGCGAGACGGGCGGCGGTCTCGGCCACCCAGCAATCGCCGCCGTCACCCCGGGCCATCACCCACATGGCCCCGTCGAGGTGGTCCACGACCACGCACCGGTCGGCGACCAGGAGGTAGAGGTCGGGGAGGTGGGTGTCGTCCACGGTGGTGGCGGGGAGCCGCTCCCAGTGGCGGACCAGCTCGTAGCCGAGGAGCCCCACCACGCCGCACTGGAAGGGCGGCAGCCCCGCCACCGCGGGCCGCGCCCGCTCGCGCAGGAGGCGGCGCAGGAGGTGGAGGGGGTCGCCCGCCAGGGGCCGGGCCACCTCGACGCCGACCTCCGCGAAGGTGATTGACCCGCCCGCGGCCACGACCACCGCGCTCGCCGCCCCCACGACGATCGAGTAGCGGCCGGTGTGCGGGGCCTGGACACCGCTCTCCAGGAGGCAGGCGGGGCCGGTCTCCGCGAGCGTCTCGAAGAGGGTGGCCGGGTCCCACCTCCCCTGGGCCACGCGGGCCACGTGGAGGTCGCCGTGGGTGGTGGCGGCGAGGGCGGCGGACATGGCGGCGGGGCCGCGGCGCGCGGCTACTCCGGGTTGCCCGACTTGCGCCGGGGCCACAGGGCGTCCACCACCCCCACGACCCAGGCGGCGACCAGGAGGAGGGTGCCGCCGCGCAGGGGAGCACCCGCCTCCTCGGCGAGTTGCCGCCCGGCGGCGCGCAGCTCGTCCGGGGTGAACGGCGTGGTCAGGGAGAGGTGGGAGGCGGCGGTGGCCGCGGCCACCGCGGTGACGATCAGGGCGATGGTGGTAGCGACGATCAGGCCGCCGCCGAGGCGCCTGCGGCCGAGGTAAAGCTGCCCCACGCCGGGGAGGACGGTGGCGGAGAGGAGGGCCGCGACCACGGGGTTTCGTTGCGCCATGGGGACAAAAAAGGGGCCGACAGCCGCCGGCCCCTGGGATCGTTTTGGTGGAGGATAGCGGGATCGAACCGCTGACCTCGGCATTGCGAACGCCGCGCTCTCCCAGCTGAGCTAATCCCCCAAAAAAGGAGCGGGAAGGATCGCGCCGGACGGCCGGAGCCGTCAAGATCGCCCCCACCCCACCGTCGTCGGTTGCGGGCCTCGCGCGGAGGCGCGGAGAGGTTGGAGGGGTGGGCAGGCGTCGTCGGAGCTGCAACGCGGTGGGGTGGTGGCCCGGAAGGCCAATCCACAGATCGAGCCGCAAATCGGGCGCGAATGGACGCGAATGATGGGCGCCTCCAGTCTGACGTCACGAGTGAGGACGATCGGCGCGCAACGGCTCGGAAAGCGATTTGTGGCCACGGAATCCACGGAAGCACACGGAAGTAGGGGCCTCCCGTTGGGGTGAGCGAGCAACCCGGACCCCGTTCCTGCTCGAACCATGGCAGGCGCCACCCCGTTCTCTTGCCCCCGCCGCGCGTTCTCGCCCCTTCCGTGTGCTTCCGTGGATTCCGTGGCCAATTCCCTGCCGGGCGGCATGGGACCCGGGGGCGACTCGATTGCCGTCAGGGGTGGAGCCATGTGGTTGTGAGATCAGCACCGTGGCGGTGGTGGGAAAATCTGAGGCGATGCTCTGGGCCTCTCTCGCGCGGCCGGCCTTCGGGTGCGAGACTGGCGCGGCTCGCGACGGGCTGTCTGCCAGAGGAGAATCGTGGCCATGCCTCCCCTTACCACCGGTGCCCTGGCCAAGGCGGCCGGGGTCCACGTCGAGACCCTCCGCTACTACGAGCGGCGCGGCCTGCTGCCGGTGCCGCCGCGGCGGGCGTCGGGCTACCGCGACTACCCGGAAGAGGCGGTGGGGCTGGTGCGCTTCATCAAGCGGGCCCAGGGGCTCGGCTTCACCCTGGAGGAGATCCGCGAGCTGCTGTGGCTACGCGAAGGCGAGGATTGCCACACGGTGCGCCGCCTGGCGGAGCGCAAGCTCGCCGATGTGGCGGGGCGGCTGCGCGACCTGCGCCGCCTCCAGGGTGCCCTCAAGGGGCTGGTCAAGCAGTGCGCCGCCGAGGGGGGCCCCGGTCACTGTCCGATCGTCGAGAGCCTCGATCGCGACTGAGCCGTGGCGCCCCTTCCCGGGGCGCTGCTCTTCGGCCTCCTGTGGCCGGCCTTCGGCCCGCCTACCGCCTTTCTCTATGCCGCCACCCTCACCGCCGCCACCACCGCGATCCGCGGCCGATGGCCGCGGCAGGCCCGCAGGGCCTGAATCGCCGATGGAATCGGCTCCTACCGCCCAGCCAGCATCTCCGGCCATTTGCATGCCCTCGCGACGATCCCTGGTGAGAAATCCGGTCCAAAGTCCGACAGGCTCCTACCCAAGGGTTCGCAAAAAAGACGCTTGACTCCGTACCCAAGTACGGGATGTAGGCTGTGGTCAACCATCCACTCCACTGGAGAACTGATCATGACCGAAGCCCCCCCTCACCCCCCCAACAACCGCTCCCTCTGGGTGGCGGGGATCGCCGCCATCGGCGCCTCGGCCTGCTGCGTCGGCCCCCTGGTGCTCCTCGCCCTCGGGATCAGCGGCGGCTGGATCGCCACCCTCACCGCCCTGGAGCCGTACCGGCCGATCTTCGTCGGGGTGACCCTGCTCGTCCTGGGGCTCGCCTTCCGCCGCCTCTACCTGGTGCCCGAGCGGTGCGCGCCGGGCACCGCCTGCGCCGTGCCACAGACCCGGCGCAACCAGCGGCTGATCTTCTGGGTGGTGGCCGCGGCCTTGATCGGGCTGCTCGCCTTCCCCTGGTACGCCCCCCTCTTTCTCGCCTGATCCCCCCGCTCAAAGGAGCACCACCATGCGACCGATCCTCTCCCTCCTGCTCGCCGCCTCCCTCCTCGCCGCCACCGCCCCGCCCGCGGCCGCCACCGGCGACCCCGACCTCCAGACTACCACCCTGGCGGTGGAGAACATGACCTGCTCCATGTGCCGGATCACCGTGGGCAAGGCCCTGAAGCGGGTCGACGGGGTGGTCGACGCCCAGGTCGACGTGGAGAAAAAGAGCGCCACCGTGCGCTTCGACCCCGCCAAGACCGACGTCACCGCCCTCACCCGGGCGACCACCCAGGCCGGTTACCCGTCGACCCCCAAGAAATGACTCCCGTCCCGAGGCCACCCGCATGAAAATCCGCAGCCTGTTACCGCTCGTCGCTCTCACCCTCGCTGTGGCGACCCTTGCGGCCACCACGCTGCCGGCCGAGGCCGGCGGCGAGCGGATCCTCTTCCACCTCAAGATCGGCCTGAAGCAAGACGACGCCCAACTCTGTGTCGCCTACAACGAGATCTGGGCGGCCCTTGACTCCGTACCTTGGTACGGGGTGTAGCCTGATCTCCGGTGGATCAATCAGACCCCTCACGTAACTCCATATCCCCGAGGGAAGGCACCCCATGAGCGATCACGACTGCTGCGCCGCCGAGACGGCGGCCGCCCCCACCAAGCCCCCCTGCCCCGCCTGCGGCCGCACCGGCAAGCGGGTGCCCGAGGAGACCCCCGCCGCCCTGGTTCGGCCGGAGGAGGGGGCCCGGGTGCGGCCGGGGGTCCGCTACCGCCTCTGCGTGACGCCGGGCTGTGGGGTCGCCTACTACCCCGACGCGGGGGAGGCACCTCCCATCCCGGCGAGCGCCCTGCGGGTTCCGGTGGGCCAGAAGGGGATGGGGGAGCCACGGCCGCTCTGCTACTGCTTCGGCTTCAGCGAGCAGGACGTCCGCGACCGTCTCGCCTGCGGCGGCGAGGCCGTCTCCGCCGAGGTGAAGCGCAAGATGAAAGACCCCGGCTGCGCCTGCCCCACCGAGAACCCATCGGGGAGCTGTTGTCTGGGCGGCATCCGCGCCGCCGAAAAGCGGCTCACCGCGGTGGTCTGATCGGCGCCTTGGCGATGATCCCAGGCGTCGGTGCGGTTCTCCCGCCGGTGGTGGCCCGCCCGGCCTGTGGGCCCTAAGGACGCCTCTCTTCACGACGATCGCCAAAGTCCGACGGGCTCCTGGGTTCTAACTTCGGAAAGCGCAGCTCTGCCGGTAGAAGGTTGGCGCATGGCGTGCGAAATATATATCGTAGACAGAATATAATCGCCGTTGTAGTGTTGATTTATGGATCTTCAGGACAAGGTGCAGCTCCTGCGGGTGGTCGCCCATCCCACGCGGCTCAAGATCATCGAGCGGCTGGCGGCGGAGGGCGAGCCGCTCTGTGTCTCCGACCTGGAGCCCGACCTCGGCGTCCCGCAGCCGAACGTCTCCCAGCATTTGGCGGTGCTACGCAAGGCGGGAGTGGTGGACTTTTATGTGGACGGTCGGTTGCGTTGCTACTTTTTGAAGGATCCGCGGGTCGCGCGCCTCCTCGCGCTCCTTGACGAGGCGGTGGAGGAGGAGCCGGTCCCGCCCACCTGCTGTTCGGCGAAGGGGTAGGGGAATGTGTCACCTTTTTCACAGGAGGTAGCCATGAAGATCGATCTCCCCGATGTCCTCGTTCACCTCGACGAGACCCTCGACCACGACCACCTGGCGGCTATCGAGACCAATCTCCGGCAGGATCCCGGTGTGGTCTCCGTCGCCTTTCACGACGAGAGGCCGCACATGATGGTGGTGGCGTACGATCCGCAGGCAACCACGGAGGGGGCGATCCTCGAGCGGGTCACCGCCGAGGGTGTTCACGCGGAGCTCGCGGGGCTGTAGGGGGCTGTCGGACCCCCTTTACAATTCAGCGCCCCTGCTCCTCGCCATCTTCGCCGCAGGGGCGCGGTAGGAGCCATCCCGCTTCACGCTCCTTCCCTCCATCGGCCGCCTCGGCACCCCTCTGCCTTCCGTGGACAGATCCCAACCAGGTGTGTGTTCGCTGCCATGTGGTGAGCGGCGAGCGGAGGAACACCTTCTTCCGTTTCCCGCCGTGCGGCACGGTGGCCGAGATCCAGGCCAGTGGCCAACTCGCTGATCGCGTCGGCTGCCACATGCCGGAGGTCCGCCGGCCGCTGGTGGAAGGCGGGCAGGTACGCCCTGGCCACCTCCACCTGTGGCGCGGCGGCCACGACCCCGACACCGTACACCCGGTAGGTGGGTACAGAGTCAAGGGAACGCCGGTAGGTATGTAGACAGGGGGGAGACCCGTTGGAGATCGGGTGTCGCCGGTGGCCCCGTTTTTTCCACCCCCACCTTTTTTCGCGCAGCGAAAAAAGCCCTTGACTCTATACTTTACTACAGACTGTAGGCTTGCTCTCGAACCAAGAGGTCGCCATGGAATCGTTCACCATCGGTCAGGTCGCCCGGCGCGCGGAGGTTGGCGTGCAGACGATCCGCTACTACGAACGGGAGGGGCTGCTCCCGGAGCCCGCCCGGCGTCCCTCGGGCTACCGCGTGTACCCCGAGGGGGTGGTGCGCCGCCTCCTCTTCATCCGCCGTGCCAAGGAACTGGGCTTCTCCCTGCGGGAGATCAAGGAGCTTCTCGCCCTGCGGGTCGACCCGGGCTGCACCTGCGGTGAGATCAAGGCGAGGGCGCTGGCGAAGGTCGACGATGTCGACCGCAAGATTGCCTCTCTCCAGTGCATCCGTGGTGCCCTCCTCGACCTGGCCGACGCCTGCCCCGGGGGCAACGCCACCACCGATTGCCCCATCCTTGATGCCCTCGATGGCACCAAAGGAGAACACCATGCAGAAGCGAACCGTTGAAGTCTTCACCGCCGGATGTCACCTGTGCGACGACGCCGTCACCCTGGTAAAGGAGATGGCGTGCCCGAGCTGTGAGGTGGTGGTCCACGACCTCGCCAAGGGGTGTGAGAGCGACGACTGTCGGGAGCAGGCGCGGCGGTACGGGGTCACCACCGTCCCGGCGGTGGTCGTGGACGGCGCCCTCGCCGCCTGCTGCCGGGGCGGTGGCGTCGATCGGGATGGGCTCACCGCCGCCGGGGTGGGAGTGGCGCGGTGATTCGGCCTTCGTTTGGATGTCCGCGATCGGCCGTGGGCGCGTCACGGTCCGGACCGGCCGGCCGCCTCCTCGCCCGAGGCGGGAGCGGGTCGTATCCGCGGTCCGCGCCGGCGGCGCGGCCTCCCCTTCGGGCCGGAATCGGGGGTGCAACCCCCTCCTACCCTATTTCAAGGAGCTCCCCATGAAGGTCCTCGTCCTCCTTGCC
The DNA here is from genome assembly GCA_024278555.1 of bacterium. Lineage (GTDB taxonomy): Bacteria > CG2-30-53-67 > CG2-30-53-67 > CG2-30-70-394 > CG2-30-70-394 > CG2-30-70-394. Next base: position 24,437 of record JAJRSX010000079.1, read on the forward strand.
CTCCTCCTCACCGCGCTTCCCGCCCTCGCTGGCGAGGTGCACGTCCAGGTGAACGGCCTCGCCTGCCCCTTCTGTGCCTACGGCCTGGAGAAGAAGCTGAAGCCCTTGGCCGGCGTGGCGGGGGTGCAGGTGCCGGTGGTGCAGAACCTGAACGGCTACAGCCTGGAGTCAGACTATGTAGTCACCGTGGGCGCACGGTGGCAGCACTAACTCGCCGCGGCGATGGTCACCTCCACCGGGCTGCGGAGGATGTCGAGGACCGGCGAGGTCTTTTTCACCTGGGCCCAGAGGGCATCGAGCTGGTCGACGTTGACGCCGTTGAGCGTGGTTTCGATGCCCATGGTCATGCCTCCGGTGGGAGTGGATGTCGGGGGTACTGCGGTGTCTACTGCCACTATTGGATACCAAACTAGTGTTTTGTGTTCCCGGAGATAGAGGCAGCAGTCGAGGGCTCGCTCGTCGCCACCGGTAGCCCCTCTCGGCACCACGCGCGCATGCCGCCACGCACCAGGATGGGTGCCTGGAAACCGGCGGCGCGCAGCCGCCGCACCGCCACGGTGGAGCGCTTGTCGGTGCGACAAACCACGGCGACGGTACGATCGCGCCACCCTTCCAGCTTTCCGAGGTGGCTCTCCAGCTCCCCGAGGGGGGGGTTGCAGGCGCCCAGGATGTGACAGGTGACGTAGTCTTTGGGATCGCGTACGTCGAGCACCAGGTCCACCTCGCCCAGCGTAAGCCCCTCCTCAAGGGTGGTGGCGGTGAGCTCACCCGCCGTTGGGTCGCCACCACGCAGCCGTCGCACCAGGCGCGGAAGCAGGGCTACCGCCGCCAGCGCCCCGAGGGCGAGGAGCCCCTTGCGGATCGCCCCCTCGCCGCCCGCCGCCGCCGCCCGCCCCGCGTACCCCAGGTAGGTGTAGGCGGCCGCCGCCGGCGCCATGCACACGGCGGTGGCGAGGCAGTAGGCACGCAGGGGGATGCGGGTGAGACCGAAGGCGTAGTTCAGGAGGTTGAAGGGGAAGAGCGGCACCAGGCGGACGAAGGCGACGAAGCGCCACCCCTCCCCCTCGACGCCGGCCACGAGTCGCTGCAGGCGCGGGCCGCTCTTGCGTGCCACCCAGTCGCCGGCGAGGTGGCGTGCCAGCAGAAAGGCGAGGGTGGCGCCGAGGGTGGCGCCGGTGAGGTTCCACACCGTCCCCCACAGCGGCCCGAAGAGGGCACCGCCGGCGAGGGTGAGGAGGGTGCCGGGGAGAAAGAGGAGGGAAGCCCCGGCGTAGAGGAGAATGAAGAGGAGAGGCGCCGCCGGTCCCAGACCCGCGAGCCACGCCCGCACCGCATCGGGGTCGATCCGGTCGCGGTAGGCGGCTGCCACCGCGATCGCCACAAGCAGCGCGGCCGCCATCGGCCAGCGGCGGAGTTTGAGTGGCGCCGGGGGCCTCATCGCGGCCACCCCCAGCCGCGTCCACGGGGGGCAAAGGTGTCGTATGCAGGAGGCATAATATGCAACGATACTAATATATCGGCGTGGCAACACGTCAACCGCCACGAAACGGCGGGGTCACGCGACGCGGTGATCGACCAACCCGACCCGCAGTTCTCACCGGAGGTCTGCTGCGAGCGTGTATCTCCCCGAATCTGCCGGCTGCATCCTCGTCCGAGTCCTCGGCGACGTGTAGGAGCGAGTTGTACTCGCGACCACGCGGCTTCGGCCGCGGGACGAAGATCCGGATGGGGGAGATAGGGATTGAACTCGTCATAAACAAAGCTATGATGTCATGAATGTTGTCAACCCTAGAAGGAGGAGACACCCATGAAGCTACATCCCCACACCCGCCGGGCGATCTACACCTGGTTCATTGCCCTCGCGCTCCTGGCCACGCCCTCCATGGCGATGGCCGCAAAGAAGGCGGGGATCTTCCAGAAGGTCCTCGAGACCCCGCGGAGCTTCGCCGAGACCACCGCCGCTTTGGAGCAGGCGATCGCGTCCTCCAACCTGGAGCTCATCGGCAAGAGCGACGTGCCGGTACCCAAAAACGCCCAGAAGGCGCGGGTCTACGTGCTCACCTCTCCCGCCTTCACCCGTGTCGCCCTGGCGATCATGGCGCCGGACGAGGTCTCCGCCCTGATCCAGCGGATCGGGGTCTACGAGGCGTACGGCAAGGTCAACATCAACATCGCCAACCCCGAGGCGATCGCGAACGTCTACTTCGCCGACGAGAAGCAGCGCGACACCCTGATCGCCGCGGCGCTGGCGGCGAAGACCGAGCTGATCAAGGTAATCCGCTCGGTCCCGGGGATCCCGAAAGATGAGCAGCAGGCGCCGGTGCGTAAGTTGAAAAAGTACCGCGGCTACAACGGCGACGGCCCGGCCAAGATGATGGCGAAGTTCCGGGACTTCCGGGAGAGCCTCCTGACCGTCAAAGAGGTGGACGGCAACACCCCGGTGGAGCGTCTCATCGACGAGATCAAGGCGAACGCGGCGCGCTCCCTGGCCGCGAACGCGGAGAAGGGGTGGCACGTGGTGGCGGAGAAGCGCTTTTCCAACGACCTCGCGTGGCTCGGGATCATGAACCAATACACCGGAATCAAGTGCATCAACATCAACTCGGACTTCCGCTTCGGAGACAAGAAGGACAACACGCGGTACCCGGGGGTGGACCACACCCCGGCGATGCCCATGGAGCTGATCCTTTACAAGAAGGACGGCAAGTGGCAGATCGCCCAGTACGGAGAGATGTGGCGGATGCAGCTCTACTTCTGGGACTCGGGCTACACCGCCTTCGCCAAGAACACCCTCATCCCGTCGATCATCTTCGGGAACATCGAGGATCTGGTGGAGGGGAAGTAACCCCGTCGTTGACAGCCCCCCCTGCCGGCAGGTTGGGGGGGCTGTCCGACCTGGACGATCGCGGCCCGGGGAGGCGGCCAGAACCACCGGCACCCGCGATCGAGCTGATTCCCACTGCCGCTGAGTGCGGCACGGAGTGCTCGTGTGAAGAGGGTGCAAAACCGCGGCCATCGTAAGCGCCACGCCGTCCGAGGCGCTGACCCTCTCATCGCCCGCGGCACCGGCGGGCTCGCGCTCACCTTCCCTACCGGCCGTCTCCCGAGGCGGTTGCCTCCTCCCGCTTCTGGAGCCAACGCCCCAGCTCCTCCAGGATCGCCAGCAGCCCCGGGTCGGGGAGACAGTAGTAGATAAAGGGGCCGCGCCGCTCTGGGCGCACCAGCCCCGCCTCGCGCAAGAGGCGGAGGTGGAAGGAGCAGTTGGTCTGGGAGAGGCCGGTAGCGGCGAGGATGGCGGAGACCGGCCGGCACTCCAGCCCGAGGCTGCACAGGATCCGCAGGCGGTTCGGCTCCCCCAGGAGCTTGAAGACACGACTCAGGGGTTCGACGTTGATGGCGGGTGTTGTGTTATCGCTCATATGAGTCTTTACTAAAGTATGGGGTGATCGTCCCCAGCCGACCGCCCGGTGTCAACCTTGTCCGATGGAGCAGGGGGCGGTGTCAACTGGATCAGTGGAGCGCCTGTATGGCAACCGAGCATGACGTCGAGGGTATCCAGCAGGGGATCCGGCAGAAGTACGCCGCGGTCGCCGCCAGCGCCACGGGCAAGTTCGCCTACCCCACGGGGCGCGAGGGGGCGGTGACCTTGGCTTATGACCCGGTCCACCTGGCAGCGGCGCACGAGGGGCTTTTTGCCGCCTACTGCGGCGTAGGCAATCCGTTCTCCCTGGGGGAGATCCGGGAGGGGGAGGCGCCCCTCGACGTGGGGTGCGGCGGCGGCCTCGACCTCTTCGTGGCGAGCCGCCTGGTGGGCCCGACCGGGCGGGCGTGTGGGATCGACCTGACGCCGGAGATGGCGTCCCGCGCCCGCGCCAACCTGACCTCCGCAGGCGTCGCCCACGCGGATGTCAAGGTGGCAACGGCCGAGGCGATCCCCTACCCGGACGCCACCTTCGACGTGGTCACCTCCAATGGCGTCCTCAACCTCGCCCCGCGCAAGAGGCAAAGCTTCCGGGATATCTTCCGGGTGCTGCGCCCTGGCGGCCGGCTGCACCTCGTCGACATCGTTCTGGCGGACGGGGTGCCGCAGCCTTCGACCTGCTCCATCGACGCCTGGTCCCGGTGAATCGGCGGTGCGATCCCGGTCGGGGATCTCGTTGCCCTCCTGCGGGAGGTGGGGTTTATCGAGGTGGAGCATGCAGGTGCCACCCCCATGGCCACCTCCAGACAGACGGCTGGGGCCTGCTTCCGGGCTCGCAGACCACCCACCGACTGATCACGCCATCGAAATTATTATTGTTCACCTCCCGCGCCGTACCGGCGCCCAACCCGAGGAGCCCCCCATGGCCGACCGCTACCTGCTGATCATCACCCACGCCAAGGACGACGAGGACCGGGCGAATGCCGCCATTGCCTTTGCCACCTCCCTGGTGAGCGACGGCCACGAGGTGGCCCTCTTCTTCCTCTTCGAGGGGGCCAACCTGGCGCGGCGCGGGGTGGCGGAGACCATCGCCGGGCGCAACTACGCGCCGGTGCGCGACCTGTTGCCGATCCTCCGGGAGGCGCCGGTGGAGCTCATGGTGTGCGGCGCCTGCGCCAAGACCTACAACATCGCGGAGGGCGACCTGATCGACGGCTGCCGGATCGTCCAGATCCCCACGGTGACCGCCCTGATGGGGGGCCGCCAGACCCTCACCTTCTGAGGGCTCGTGCAACAACACCAAGCTATTTTTTCGCGAGCCCTAACCGGGCAAGCCCCGGCCCGCCCGACCGAGGAGTTGTCATGGCCGTAGCACGGTGGCGCCGGATCGCCGCCGTTACACCCTCACCCTGACCAACACCGGCGCCGCCCACTACCTCCCCACCGGCGCCCCCGACCGCCACCTCACCGTGACCTTCCGCCTCCTCGACACCGCCGGCCACACCCTCCGGGAGGAGCGCCACCGCCTGCGCCGCGCCATCCTCTGGCGCCCCTTTATCGTCGACCTGTGGGACACCCGGTTGGTGCGCCACACCCCCCGCACCTACACCTTCGACTTCGCCACGGTCGGCCGCGCCGCCTCCGCCACCCTGGAGGTGGCGGTCCGCTACCACCTCCTGGACGAGAAACGGCGGGCTCGCTCTCTGCGCGCAGGAGATCGAAGAGGGCGGGCATGGCGTCACGTACAGCCTCGGGGCCGGGCGGCACGTGCATCGGTGGGATTCTGCCGGAAGCAGGCGGGGGAGCAGGCGATGAGGGTGGCCGGCAGCGAGAAGAGGCGCGGGCCGTCCACCTCCTCGACGTCGCTTTCCGGCGGCATCGGCCTTGAAGGCGGGGTTTTAGCGCAGAGATGGGATGAGGAGGCCGCTCTCCTCGCGAGCTCAGGTTCTAACCTGGCTCAATCTAACCACGGGCTCGGAGCCCCCAAACAGAGGAGAGCGGCCTCCTCATCCCATCTCTGCGGTGCGCAAATCAGTCGAGGAAGAGGTCCGGCAGGAGCGGCGCGCCGGGTTGCACTGCGTAGCGGTCAAAATCGGTGACCCCCTGGCCGCGGAGGAGCTCTTCGTCGATGAAGAAGCGGCCGGTGGCCTCGCGACTCGGACGGCAGAGGAGGCAGTGTGCGGCGTCGGCGACGATCTCGGCCTTGCGGCAGTTCTCCGCGCGCACCTGCGGGATCATCGCCAGGGCGGCGGTGGCGATCACCGTGCGCGGCCAGAGGCCGTTCACCGCCACCCCGGCCCCGGCCAGCTCCGCGGCCAGGCCGATCACCGCCAGGCTCATGGCGTACTTCGCCATGGTGTAGCCGGTGTGGTCCCGGAACCACTTGGGATCCAGATTCGGGGGCGGGGCGAGGGTGAGGATGTGGGGGTTGTCCGCCTCCAGGAGGTGCGGCAGACACGCCTGGCTGACGCACAGGGTGCCGCGACCGTTCACCGCCATCATCAGGTCGAACCGCTTCAGGGGCAGGGTGGCGGTGGAGGCGAGGAAGATGGCGGAGGCGTTGTTCACCACGATGTCGATGCCGCCAAACCGTTCCGCGGTTGTTGCCACCGCCGCGGCCACCGCCCCCTCGTCGCGGATATCCACGGCCAGGGGCAGGGCCTCCCCGCCCGCCTCCTCCACCTGCTCGGCCGCGGTGTAGATGGTCCCCGGCAGGCGCGGGTGGGGCTTGGCGCTCTTCGCCACGATCGCCACCTTGGCGCCGTCGCGCGCCGCGCGCTCCGCGATCGCCAGGCCGATGCCGCGGCTGGCGCCGGTGATGAAGAGCCGCTTGTCGCGCAGGTCCGCCACCGGGCTCACCGATCCGCGATGCAGGTGACGATTGCGGTGCGGCCGGTGCGCGGGCCGTCGAAATCGCAGAAGAAGAGGTTCTGCCAGCGCGACAGGCCGAGGGTGCCGTCGATGATCGGGATCGTCTCCGACGGCCCGACGATCCCCGCCTTCAGATGGGCGTCGCCGTTGCCGTCCTGGCGGTCGTGGAGCCACACCCCCTTCGGGATCAGCTTGCGCAGGCAGCTCACCACGTCGGTGGGGATGGAGGCGTCCCAGTTCTCCTGGACCATGATCGCCGAGGTCGCCCCCTGGGCGTAGACGCTACAGAGGCCATCACCCACGCCGCTTGCCGCCACCGCCGCGCGCACCTCCTCGGTGATGTCGATCAACTCCTCCCGCTGGCGGCTGGCCACGACGATCTCGCTGCGCATGGGCGGAGAGTAGCGCGGCAGGAGGCGGTGTCGCAGGGGGGGTGAGCGGAAACTGCGGCGGCCGTGGCTCCAACCCTCGACAACCGCGATCACCATGGCCGTTGGTTGGCGCTTTGAGGTCGCGGGTGCCGGCAACGGTCCGCGAGGCCCATGGCGCTCACTGCGCGCGCAGGGAGATCTCTGGGGCGGCCGGGGCGGTGAATGCCTCGGGGAGGTGTTCTTGGCAGAACCGCTCCAGGCGGTCGCGGATGCGCGCGCTGTCGTCCATCCGCAGGAGGGCGGTGGCCAGCCGGCGGGCGTCGGCGGCGGGGACCGCGCGAATCACCTGTTTGACGTGCGGGATCTTCGGCAGGCTCATGGAGAGTACCCGCACCCCGAGGCCAATGAGCAGTGGTACGTAGAGGGGGTTGCCGCCCATCTCGCCGCACACCTCGACCTCGACCCCGTGGCGGTTGGCGCGCCGCACGACCTCGCGGATGACCCGCAGGACCGCCGGCTGGAGGGGGTCGGTGAGGTAGGTGACGTGCTCGTTGGTGCGGTCCGCGGCCATCAGGTACTGGACGAGGTCGTTGGTGCCGATGGAGAGAAAGTCGGATGCGCGGGCGATGTGGTCGCAGGTCAGGGCCGCCGACGGCACCTCGATCATCGCCCCTACCTCCACCTCCTCGGCGTGGGGGATGTTCTCCTCGCTGAGCTCGACGGCGATGGCGGCGATGAGCTTGCGTGTCTCAATGACCTCGCCCGCCGAGGTGACCATCGGCAGGAGGATGCGCAGGTGGCCGAGGACCGAGGCGCGCAGGAGCGCGCGGATCTGCGGTACGAAGAGCTCCCGGTGGGCGAGGCAGCAGCGGATCCCACGGAAGCCGAGGGCGGGGTTCTTCTCCAACTCGACGTCGAGGATGGGGGCGCTCTTGTCGGTGCCGAGGTCGACGGTGCGGATGGTGACCGGGTGGGGGGCACAGCCACGGAGGAGCTTTTCGTAGGCCCGGTAATGCTCCTCCTCCCCCGGCGGGGTGGTGTCGGTAAAGAGGTACTCGGTGCGGTAGAGCCCCACCTCTTTGACCCCGTAGCCGGCCATGCGCCGCACCTCGCGGGTGAGCTCGAGGTTGGCGAGCAGGCGGATCTCGACCCCGTCCGGGGTGGTGGCGGGGAGGTCGCGGAGGGTGGTAAGCGCCCGCTCTTCCGCCTGCTCGCGCCGCTGCTCGCGGCGGAAGTAGCGGAGGGTGGAGGGGTTGGGGGTGGCGATGGCGCTGCCGCGGCGGCCGTCGAGGATGACGATCTCGCCGGACTGGATGGTCTGGGTGGCGTTCTCCGTCCCGACCAGGGCGGGGATCTCCATGGAGCGCGCCATGATCGCCATGTGCGAGGTGGGGCCGCCGAGGTCGGTGATAATTCCCGCCACCTTGCGCGGCTGCATTCGGATGATCTCCGACGGCGCGAGGTCGTGGGCGACAAGGATGGCGCCGTCGGGGACCTGCGCGAGGTCGAAGCCGTGCTCGCCGCCGAGGTTGCGGAGGATGCGCCCCGCCACCTGCTCGATGTCGATGGTGCGTTGCTTCAGGTAGGGGTCGTCGCTCCCCTGCAGGCGGGAGATCAGCTCCAGGGTGGTCTGTCGGATCGCCATCTCCGCCGAGTACCCCTTGTCCGGGATGAGGGTGCGCGGCCGCTCCTCCCAGCGGCGGTCTCTGAGGAGGAGGACGTGGGTCTTGAGGATCTGGAGCTGCTCCTGCGGCGCGTGGCCGGCCACCTCCAGGAGGATGTGGTCGAGTTGGTCGCGGGAGCGCGCCACCGCCTCGTCGAGGCGGGTCAGCTCGCCCTCCGGGTCGGGGGTCATCACCGGGCAGTGGTCGCCGGCGGCGGTACGCACCGCGAGGAAGGCGGGTCCGATCGCCACCTGGCCGGTGGTGGCATAGCCGCGGGCGACGCGCATCACTGCTCCTCGTCGAAGCAGCGGTGGAAGAGGTCGCCGAGGGCGGCGAGGGCCTCTTCCGCCTGCGGGCCCGCGGCCCGTGCTTCGAGGGTGACCCCCTTGGGGGCGGCAAACATCATCAGACCGAGGATCGAGCGGGCGTTGACCTCCACCCCGTCACGCGCCAGGTAGATCTCCGTGGCGGGGTCGAACTGGTTGGTGAGGTTGACGATCTTCGCCGAGGCGCGGGCATGGAGGCCGAGCTCGTTTTCGACCGTGAGGGTGCAGGAGTGCTCGTTCACTTTGGCGGCGTGGCATCGAGGACCGCACGGGTGACGAGGATCCCTCGTCGCCCCGCCTCCAGGGCCTGTTGGGCGAGGTCGGCGGGCGTTGCCCCCTCGCGCCGGGTGAGACACTTGATGAGCATCGGCAGGTTGACCCCGGCGACGATCTCCACCTGTTCCCGATCGAGAAAGGGGAGGGAGGTGTTGCTCGGGGTGCCGCCGTACATGTCGGTGAGGATGACCAGCCCATCTCTACAGCCGAGTGAGGCGATCACCGCCCGGATGTGCTGCTCGGTGAGCGGGAGCTGGTGGCTCTCGACGGTGATCGCCGCCAGACACTCCTGGCTGCCGAGGATGTATTCGGCGGCGGCGACCATGGCGGCGCCGATCTCACCGTGGGTGACAAGGAGGATGCCGATCATCGTTCCAGATCCCGGTGGCGGGTGGTGAGGGGGATCCCCCGCCCCTGTAGATAGGAGGCGAGGGCCTCGACGATCGCCACCGATCGGTGGTGTCCGCCGGTACACCCCACTGCGAGGGTAAAGTATGCCTTGCCTTCGTGGTGGTAGCGAGGGATGAGGAAGTCGAGCATCCCCCTGAGGTGCGCCAGGAAGGTGGTGGTGTCGTCGCAATCGAGCACATACCGCGCCACCGCCTCCTCCAGGCCGGTGTGCGCCTTGAGTTCGGGGACGAAATAGGGGTTGGGGAGGAAGCGGGCATCGACCACCATGTCGGCCTCGTACGGCAGGCCGTGCTTGAAGCCGAAGCTCACCAGGCCGACGTGCAGGGGGTGGTGGCCGTCCAGGGGCAGGAGCTCGCCGATGCGGCGACGCAGGTCGTGGACGGTGAGTTCGGTGGTGTCGACCTCGTGGGTGGCGAAGGGGCGCAGGGAGTCGAGGAGGGTCCGTTCGGCGTCGATCGCCTCGTCGAGGACCGGATAGCGGTCGGCGAGGGGGTGGGTGGAGCGGGTCTCCTGGAAGCGGCGGGTGAGGGTGGCGGAGGTGGCGAAAAGGTAGACGAGCTCGAAGGCGAGATCGCCCTGGCGGAGCTCCTCGAAGAGGGTGGTGAGACCGTCGCGGTCCGCCTCCGAGCGCACCTCCAGGCAGAGGGCGACCCGCTCCAGGGGCGAGCCCGACTGGTTGGCCTGTTCGATGAGCTGGCCGATGAGCGCCGTCGGCAGGTTATCGATGCAGAAGACGCCGCGATCCTTCAGCGCCTTGATGGCGGTGGTCTTGCCGGAGCCGGAGAGGCCGAGGATGACAATGAGCTGGAGCGACGACTTATCCATGGGGAGATCCCTGACCACGATTGGACACCAGTCCGGCGATCACCTCCAGCCGGTTAGCGCACGAGGTGGTGTCGGCGGCCTGGAGGACAAAGGTGGGGAGGCGGAAGCCGCACAGGGGGGTGGGAGGGTGGGGCGCGGTGGCGCGGCTCGGCGGGGCCGTGGCCGGCGGCAGCAGGTCGACCACCGCGTCGATCGCCGAGGTGGCGACGATCGCCTCCGGGCCGAAGAGATCGCCCACCTCCACCACCCCGACCTCGCGGACCTCCAGGCGGCCGGCGATCCGCGCCGGCGGTCTCCCCCACGGCCGCCCATCCCGTTCGGCGACCTCCACCACGTCGTCCGCCACCAGCCGGTGGCCGCGGCGCAGCAGCTCCAGGGCGACGTCACTCTTGCCCGCCCCGCTCGGGCCGCGGAGCAGGAGCCCCCGTCCGCGGACCACGATGAGGGAGGCGTGGAGGTGGTGGTTCGACGCCGACCGGCGCGGGGTCACGCAGCCGTGTCCTCGAACATCTCCCGCTCCATCTGCGCCACCAGGTGCTGGATCGCGGTCGCCGAATTGAGCTCCATGACCTCCGAGCGGAAGCCCGGGGCGCGCACCATGCGGGCGAGGCGGGCGAGGACCTGGAGGTGGTCGCGGCTCTTGCTGGTCACCGGTGCGGCGATCAGGAAGAGGAGGTGGACCGGGGCATTGTCGCTGGCATCGAACTCGACCCCCTTGTGCGACAGGCCGAGGACGATGCGCAGCTCATTGAGGTCCGGGATCTTGGCGTGGGGGATCGCCACCCCGTCGCCGATGCCGGTGGAGCCGAGGGCCTCGCGTTCGAGCATCGCGGCAAGTGCCTGCTCGTGGGTCGGGGTGTTGCCGTCCCGGCATGCCACCTCGCACAGCTCGCGGAGGACCGCGACCTTGGTCTCCCCGGAAAGCTCCGGGATGATGTGGTCCTCTCCCAGGTGGTCAGCGATGATCAGGGTCATGGTTGGCTCCGGCCGCGGGGCGGGAAGATACCACTTTTGTCGCTGTGTCTCCTCCTACTGGTTCTCGATCAGGTCGAAGCGGCGGAGCTTTTCACCGGTACCCCGGGTGAGGATCCGCAGGCGGCCGTCGACCACGTCGCGGTAGGCCCAGAGGGGCTCGTCGTGGTCCTCCATCAGGCGGATCGCCTCGTACTCCGGGAGCGTCTCGACGTTGATGTCGCGGGTCTCCTCGATCCGTCCGAGGCTCTCCAGGAGCGCCTCGGAGACGGTCGGCTCCGGCGCGAGGTTGTCCGGGGAGGTGAGCTTCTGGACCCGCGCCTTGGCCTCGGTGCGCTTGTCGTGGTCGCGCCTAAGCTGGCGCTCCAGCTTGGTGGTGGCGCGGTCAATGGCGGCGTACATGTCGTCGGAGCGCTCCTGCGCCTGGAAGAGGGTGCGCGGCCCCTTGGCGATGATGTCGGCGATCTGCAGGTTGCGCTCCACCGACAGGGTGACGTGCAGGCGGCTCTGATCGTCGAGGAGACGGGTGAGCTTTTCGCATCGCTCCTCCGCGTGGCTGCGCAGGCCGTCGGTGAGCTCCATGTGACGCGCCGAGATCGATAGATTCATTGCTCCCCCAAGAGAGTGTGGCCAGGGGTAAGTTCAGACGTCCGTCCGTGTCCCGCCAGGCTTCTACCAGCGGCCGTGGTGGTGGACGTGGGGGCTCCGGCTGGCCGTCCGGAGCGCGTCTGGGATGCTGGTCGCACGGTGGGTTGTGACCGGGTGTGGCGGGCGATGGCTCGAACTCTTTCTTCGTGGGCCCTGACCATGAGTCTAGTACCCTCGCCGGCGGCTGGCGGCGGGGAGGATCTTCAGCTCTTCGCGGTATTTGGCCACCGTACGCCGGGCGATCTTGATCCCCTCCTGGGCCAGGAGGTTAGCGAGGGACTGATCGCTGAGACAGCGTTTGGGGTCCTCTTCGGCGAGGATCTCCCGCAGGCGGTTCTTCACGTAGACCGCCGACAGGTCCTCGCCGTGGGTCGACTTGAGGCTGCTGGAGAAGAAGTACTTGAGCTCGAAGATGCCGCGCTCGCAGTGCAGGTACTTGTTGCTGGTGACCCGTGAGATGGTCGACTCGTGCATCCCCAGGTCCTCGGCGACGTCGCGCAGGATGAGCGGCCGCAGGTAATTGGGACCCTTGAGGAAGAAGTCGCGTTGGAAGCGGAGGATCGACTCGGTGGTCCGGTAGATCGTCTTCTGCCGCTGGTCGAGGCTCTTGATGAGGGCCATCGCGTGGTTGAGCTTCTCCTTGATGAACTCGCGCGAAGCGGCGTCCATCTCCTCGCTGTTCAGCCGCTTGTACATCTCCAGGTAATAGGGGGAGATGCGCGGCCGCGGCAGGCCGTCGTCGTTCAGGCGGATCTCGAACTGGTCGCCCTTGCGGACCACGTAGACGTCCGGGACGACGTAGATCGGCGCGTCGCTGTCGAAGCGGCGCCCCGGCTTCGGTTCGAGCTGGCGGAGCTGGTGCAGTGCCGCCAGGATTTCGTCGACACTGGTCTCCAGGGCCTCCGCCACCTCCGTGTACCGGCGGGTCTCCAGATCCTTCAGATAGTTGCGGATCAGCGGCTCGACCAGGGGGTGGGGATCGGCGACCTGTTTGAGCTGCAGGAGGAGACACTCGGTGAGGTCGCGGGCAAAGGCGCCGACCGGGTCGAGGCGGCGCAGGTGGGTGAGGACCTTGGGGATCTGCTCCACTGGGCAGTGGCAGAGCTGCGACAGGGCCTCGTCGTTCTCGCGCAGGTAGCCGTCGCCGTCGAGGCAGCCGATGAGACACGGCCCGATCTTCTTGACGAACTCCGGCAGGTTGCTCACCCGGAGCTGCCACACCAGGTGGTCGGCGAGGGAGCGCTCCACCGTATAGGTGGACTCCAGGGTCGGGCGCTCTCCGTCGTCGAGGGGCACCCCCGCCTCCGCCTGGAAGCCGGAGCCGATGGCGGAGTCCATGTACTGCTCCCAGTCGAGCTCCTCCCCACCGCTCCCCTCCTCCTTCGCCTTCTCCTTCTCCGTGGCCGATTCGGCGACCCGTTGCTCCACCGTGCCCTCTTCCAGGGTCTCCTCCTCGAGGACCGGGTTCTCCACCATCTCCTCCTGGATCGCCTGCTCCAGATCGAGGCGGGAGAGCTGCAGGAGGCGGATCGCCTGCTGAAGCTGGGGGGTCATCACCAGCTTCTGGGTCAGCTTGAGGGAGAGCTTGGGACTCAGCTGCATGGAGGTCTCTTCGGTGCACCCTCTTGATGTGTGAGCCAGCCTGCCGTTGCTACGGTGGCGATCCGGACGGTGTGATCGCACCACGCGGTGCGGCAGCGGACAAGGTGAGCGACCATTCTCCCATCCGAGAGGCCCACCGTGCGAGCGGCTCGACAGGTGTCGAATACCTCCGGGTGTCGCCTAGTCATCGCAATCCAGAATGAAGTTCTCACCCAAGTATACTGCCCGCGCGAGGTCGCTCTTGGCGATGTCGCACGACGGCCCGGAGAGGAGCATCTCCCCCTCGTTCATGATGAAGGCGGTGTCGACGATCGACAGGGTGTCACGCACCGAGTGGTCGGTGATCAACACCCCGATCCCCTGGGCGCGCAGGTTGAGGATGATCTCCTGGATGTCGGCCACGGCGATCGGGTCGACGCCGGCGAACGGCTCGTCGAGGAGGATGAAGGCGGGGTCCAGTACCAGGGCGCGGGCGATCTCCGCCCGCCGCCGCTCGCCGCCGGAGAGGGCGTAGCCGGGCGACGCCCGCACGTGGGCGATGGAGAGCTCCGCAAGCAGCCGTTCGCACCGCTCCTGGCGCTCCCCGCGCGGGATGTCGAGGGTCTCGGCCACCGCCAGGAGGTTCTCCTCCACCGACAGGCGGCGAAAGATCGACGGCTCCTGCGGCAGGTATGAGATGCCCAGCCGCGCCCGCCGGAACATGGGGGTATCGCTGATCTCCTCCTGGTTGAGAAAGATATGGCCGTCATCCAGGGGGATCAGGCCGACGGTCATGTAGAAGCTGGTGGTCTTGCCGGCGCCATTCGGCCCCAGGAGGCCGACGATCTCGCCGCGATGGATGGCGAAGGAGACCCCCTTCACCACCTGCCGGCCGCCGAACTGCTTCTGTAGGTTCTCTACCTTGAGCACGGTGCCCGTTCTCCTGGAGCGACCCTACTCGGGCCGGTAGCGGATGGTCCCACGCTCTACCCGGACTTGTCGCGTTTGAAGGTCGAGGTGGATGGCGTCGCCGCGGATCTCGTTGCCCCCCTCTGCCAGGCGTGCCTGCCCGGTGAGGGTAAGGTGGTGGCGGAGGAGGTCGTAGTGGGCCTCCTTTGCCGCGCCGCGTCGGCCGCCATCGACCACCCGCACGCCGCCGACCGCGTCGATCCGCTGCACGGTGGTGCCGTTGGCGTTGGTGTGGACGGTGATGTCGTCGCCCCACAGGTGGCGGGTCCCGCTCACCACCTCTACCTTGCCTCTCAGGTGCGCCACCCCGCGCAGGTCGTCCGCCTCGATGGTGTCCGCCACCACCCGCACCGCCGGGTTGGCGCCCTCCGCCGGCACCAGCAGGTGGCCGGCGACCACCGCGACCGTGCGCCGGCGGGTGTCGAGGTCGATCCGCTCGCCCGCCACCTCGCGCCCCGCGCCCCACACCTTTGCCTTGCCGGTGAGGGTGGAGCGGCCCGAGGCCCCATCGAAGTCGGCCGCCTCGGCGGTGGCGGTGTACGGCCCGTAGATGAGCTGCACCGCCCCCTTCGCCACCACCCGGCGGAGGGTGTGGCCGGGCGTCTCCAGGGTGAGGTCGACCCGCGCGGCGCGCAGCCGCTGGGCGCCGCTGGTGATCTCCACATGGCCGGTGAAGGTGAGCCGGCCGCCGGCCAGCTCCCCCTCCAGTCGGTCCGCGGTGGCGTCGAGCCCCGCCGCCAGGGTGAGCGGCGGCGGCGACGGTGCCCAGCCGCCGGAGGCGGCGGCCGGCGCCGCCGTGGCCGCGAGGATGAGGAGGAGGGCGGCGATCATGCGACGCGGCGCCGGGCAGACGACGGAGCGATGGCCTCGGGATCGCCGGCGGCGGGGTGGGGGGATGGCGGCGGGGTGACTACCAGGTGGACCGCCTCTTCCACGGTGATCCGGCGGGTGGCCACGTCGTAGGTGAACCCCTCCCCGGCGATCCGATACGGCGGCCGCCGGAGGTCGAGGGGGCCGTCCCCGGTGAGGACACGGCTGGGACCGTCGAAGTGGAGCTGGGGGGTGGTGAGACGCAGGCCGTCGGGATCGGTGATCCGCACCCCGCCGGTGAGGTCGAAGGTGAAGGAGGCGAGGTCCACGTGGCCGCTGGTCGCCTCCAGGTGGAGGAGGACCCGCTTGCCGTCGCGCAGGTCGGCGCGGATTGCCTCCACCTCCACCCGGTTGTCGTGCTCAAAGTAGCGGGCGCGGTGCGCCTTGAGGAGCCAGTGGGTCAGCTCACCCCGGGTCTCGGTAAAGGTGAAGTCGGTGACCACCGCCGGTGCGCCGTCCGCCTCGCCGCTGCCTGTGGGCGGCGCGGCCGGACCGTGGGCGAGGAGGAAATAGAGGGTGGCCACCAGGGCCACCGCCATCGTGGTGACCAGTGTGGAGGTGGGTGTGACGCGCAGGATCATGGGCAGCGGTAGAAAGGGGAGTACACGGTGCCACGGTTGGTGCCGATGAAGGTACTAACAGAGCCGCGAGGGAACCATGGCGACTACCGACCCCGACCCTACCCTCCTCTCCTTCTTCCGACGAGAGTTGGCGCGCATTGTCGCCGACGCAACGATCCCGTCACAGGAGACCATCGACTACCTCAGCCGGATGCTCAGCCGCTTCGTGCGCACCGTCGACCTCTTTCCCGTCGACGGTCGCGGCGAGGCCATGGTGGCGGTGGCGGATATCCTCGGGGCGGCAGAGGGGTGTCGCGGGGTGGAGGGGATCGACACCTACGATCCGTTCGGCGAGGCGCGTTGGGTGCGCCACCTGGGGGACTACACCCTGTTCATGGCCGGGCTCTTTCGAGAGCGGGTGGAGCAGCGCGCCGGGGTACGGTTCTACGTCGACGTGGGGCGCCACGCCTACCACCGCGCCGCCGACTTTGAGGCGCTCCTCGACCCGCGCCGATCGCACCTCTTCGCGGAGCTCGCCGAGACCTTCGAGCTGTGCGTCGCCACCCTCACCACCTTTCGCCGCCGCGGCCGCGGCGCCGCTCTGCCTGCCCACGTGGTGGGCGACGGTCGGATCCTCTTCGGCCGCCTCGACGGTTGAGCGCGACCGGCTTCTCGCATCCTGGATCGTCGGCCCCCGGTCGTTCCGTTGTGCCGGTTGTGGAGATCGCCCCGTGTCCCCCGGGGTGGAGTAGGGGACGACGATTATCGCGTAGCGCCTGACTTGCCTTTAGTCGCGCCCATGCTAATTTTGAGAGGTCCTTGTTAACCCGTTGGCGGAGGTGTGTCTTATGCCCTTTACCGGTTCCCAGGCCGAGCGTGCACGCAAGGAGAACCCCCGGTTTCGCAAGCTCGAGGAGGACCACTCCTCGTACGAGACGGAGTTGGAGAAGATCGAGCAAATCCGGCATCTCACCCCGGATCTCGAGGTGCGCAGGTTGACCCTGAAGAAGCTCAAGCTCCAGGCCAAGGATGAGATGAAGATGATCCTCGGCTCCCTGTAGCCGGGTCGCAACGGACCCTTGGGGCCTCGGGCGGCGACGCCCGGGGCCTTTTTCGTTGTCGTGGGGGTGTGTGGTGGTGGATCGCGGCGGGGTGGACCGGGGGGGGGACAAACAGGCGTGGCGCGCCCGTCTGCGGGCGGTGCGCGCGGCAGTGGAGGGGGAGGCGCGGCAGGCGGCGGCAGAGGCGGTCGCCGCCCGCCTCACCGCCTCACCCCTGTGGGCGGCGGCCGGGACCATCCTCGCCTACGCCGCCACCGCCACCGAGCTCCCCACCCTGCCGCTCCTGAGCGTCGCTCTGGCCGGGCACAAGCGGCTCTGCCTGCCGCGGGTCGCCGCCGACGGCGACCTGATCCTCCACCGGGTCGAGGCGCTGGAGGGGCTCGTTCCCGGGTACCGCGGTCTGCTGGAGCCGGCCGCCGACGCGCCGCGGGTGGCTCCGGCGGAGGTCGACCTGGCGGTGGTCCCCGGGGTCGGCTTCGACCGCGATGGTGTCCGCCTCGGCCAGGGGGGCGGCCACTACGATCGCCTCCTCGCCCGGTTCGCGCCCACCTGCGTCGTCTGCGGCGCCGCCTTTGCCTGCCAGGTGGTGGCCCGCCTGCCGAGCCATCCGCACGATCGGCCGGTCGCCTACGTGGTCACCGAACAGAGCCTTCTTCAGATCGGAACCACGTAACCCTCTCAATGCTTTATGCTTCACCGCGGGGTGGTCGAAAAGCGCCTTATCCGGAGGCGTAAGTCGACCGCCCCGAAGGAGAGATTGAAGGCACCTCAGCCGGCGGAATGAATCGGTCTTATGCGCCACCTGTTCCACCGAGGTCGGGAAGAGAGAGGGGAGGTTACCTACCTCCTCTGGCTCGCCTTTCTCCTCGTCTTCATCCTCCCGATCCTCGTCCTCGTCCTGCTCCTGTATCAGGTGGCGCGGGGCGGCGGCGTCGACTCCATTACCTACCTCTTTGGTGCCATCGCCTTCGGCCTGATCGGCTTTGCCCTCCTGCGCGGCGAGCTTGCCGCGACCGGTGACGCGCCGGTGGTGGTGGCCGGGGGTGATGGAGAGGGCGACGGCGACACCCCACCGGCGGTGCGTCTGGAGGGGATTGCCAACCACTTCGACGACCTCCTCGAAGGGTTCCACGACACCTCCCACCAGCTCACCCGGCAGGTCCTGCAGCTCTCCTCCCTGAACGAGATCTCCGAGTTCGCCGCCCGCCTCACCGACCTCAACGACATGCTCGATCGGGTCTTGGTGCGCGCCATGCGGGTGGTGAACGCCGAGATCGGCTCGATCATGCGGCTGGTGGAGGGCGGCAAGGAGCTGGAGCTGATCGCCGCCTACGGCCTGGAGGTCGACGCGCGCATCGGCAGTCGGGTCGCGGTGGCCGACTCCCTGTCGCGGGTGGCGGTGCAGGAGGGCAAGGCGGTGGTGGTTGCCGATATCGCCACCGACCCGCGGTTTGAGCGGTTCAACGACGCCAAGTACGGCGCCCCGAGCTTCCTCACCGTGCCGCTGTTTGCCCACGGCGAGCTGATCGGGGTGATCAACCTGTCGAAGAAGCGCGACGGCGGCCCCTTCACCGAGGAGGATATCCACTTCCTCAACGCCGCCTTCGGCCAGATCGGCTTCGCCCTGGAAAACGCCCGCCTCTACGAGCGGATGGAGCAGGGGTATCGCGAGCTCAAGGGGCTCAACCAGCAGCTCAAGGGGTACGCCGCCGACCTGGAGGGGCAGATCCAGGCGCGCACCCGGGAGGTCGAGGAGGCCAACGAACACCTGCGGGCGGAGATGGCGCGGGTGGCGGAGGCGGACCGGGTGAAGGCCGACTTCATCGCCTCGGTCTCCCACGAGTTCCGCACCCCGCTCAACGCGGTCCTCGGCTTCTCCAGCCTCATCCTCTCGGGTCAGGAGGGGGAGATCCCGGAGCAGGTGCGTACCGACGTCGAGATGGTCCACCAGGCGGGCGAGCGGCTCCTGCGCATCGTCTCCAACATCCTCGACACCTCGCGCATCGAGACCGGAAACTTCGAGGTCGATCGCCGGCCCGTCGCCCTGGCGGAGATCCTTCACGAGGTGGCGGAGCGGGGGTGCGCCCTGCCGCGCGCCGAGGGGGTCACCTGTACGCACGACCTCCCCTCCAACCTCCACCTGGTCTCCGCCGATCGCGACAAGCTGGTCAGCGCCCTGCTGCACCTGGTGGAGAACGCCTGCAAGTTCACCCAGGCGGGCGAGGTCCGCCTCGCCGGTGAGCAGCGCGGCAACCAGGCGGTGGTGACGGTCACCGACAGCGGCATCGGCATCGCCGAGCAGGACCTGCCGTACGTCTTAGACAAGTTCTGGCAGCACCCGTCGCACCGGGGCATGGGGGGGACCGGCCTCGGCCTCGCCCTGGTGAAGCGGATCATCGAGCTCCACGACGGCACCATCGAGGTGGCGAGCCGTTCCGGCGGCCCCACCACCTTCACGGTGACCCTGCCGACCCTGTAGGAGCGGGGTTGTACCCGCGGAACAGGCCCCAGCTTGAGATCGGGGTGCCTGCCGCGCTATCTGCGGATCGCGGTTGGCGAGCGAGCGCCTCGAGCGGATCCGCGTCGGGCCTGCCGCGCTGCGCGCGGATCGCGGGTGCCCCCGCTCCTACAGGGTGCTTTCCTGCACCCGGATCGGCTCCTTGATCTTCAGGAGGCGTGCCTGGTTGTGGAGCCGGGCGATGACCGCGGCGGTGATCCGGTGGCCGGGGGCGAAGAGGAGGCGGCCATCGTCGGTCTCGATCGGGGAGAGGAGGGTCTGGCCGGGAGAGAGGCCCATCACCCCCACCTCGGACACCTTGGTTGTTTGGCCATCGGCCGACGATTGGGCCGCCACCACTACCCGCGGGTCGAAGCGCCCAGACTGCTCTGCCAGCCGTTGCACCGCGTCCGCCCGCTCGACTCCACGACCGGTGAGGTCGGTGACCGCGGTCGCCACCTGCAAGATGCGCGCGGCGATCGGGATCTCCTCGCCGGCGACGTCGTCGCGTGGGAAGCCGGACCCCTCGAACCGCTTATTCTGATACAGGATCGCCTCCGCCACGCCGCCGAGGCGCGGGATATTGGAGAGCATCCGGTGGGCCGCCTCCGGCAGCCGCTCCACCATCTCCGCCTCCTCATCCGAGAGGGCAGCCCCGCTGCGGACCTTGGCGAGGGTGTCGGGGGGCAGGGTGACGTTGGCGATGGGGGCGAGCATGGTCGCCACCTCCGCCTCCCACGCATCGCCCACCCCGAGGGTCTTGGTCAGGTTCGCCGCCTCCTCGCGGGCCGCGAGTGACCGGTCGAAGGAGTCCGGGTCGACCATCGTGAGGATGTCGGCGACGAGCTGGATGGCGCCGTTGAGGGTCTCCTCCAGGACCCGCCGCTCGGCGGTCTGCCGGCGGTGGAGCTCTAGGGCGGCGTCCAGAGCCTCGGTAAGGGTCTCCGGCGGGCACGGTTTGGTGAGAAAGCGAAAGACCTGGCCGCGGTTCACCGCCTCCTGCGCGGTCTCCTGGTCGGCATTGCCGGTGAGCATGAGGCGTACCGTCTCCGGGGAGCGACGACACACCTCGGCGAGCAGGGCCACGCCGTCCATCTCCGGCATCCGCTGGTCGGAGACAATCACCGCAAAGGGGCCGCTCTCCAGGAGCTGCAGCGCCTGCTCGCCGCCCAGGGCCGTCTTGATGCGAAACCGCTTGCGCAGGTGGCGCTGGAAGCCGGAGAGGATATTCGCCTCGTCATCGACCAGGAGGATGCGTTCGCTCATGGGGTGGCAGCCTCCGCCTTCACCTCCGCTTCAGCGACGGTGGAGGACGCCTCGATCCGCTCCCGCCACGCCTCCAGTCGATCCGCGAGCCCCGCCTGCTCCAGGTACGCCTCATCTATCTCACCGGCATAGCGGGTCGGGTGGTCGGTCGGGGTCGCCCCCTCCAGGCAGTTGACCACGTGGACCGCGGCCAGGGGGGTGAAGCCGTCCGACGGACATGCCTCCGGGCGGTGGTGGAAGGCGACCGCCTCGACAATCCCGTCGGGCAGCCCCCAGAGGCCGAGGAGGTAGGCGCCCACCTCGGCGTGGGTGGTACCGAAGACTTGGCGCTCGGCGGAGAGGAGATCGCGCTTGCCCCCGTAGACCATTCCCTCCACCTCGGCGTATGGCGCTGGCAGGTTGACCCGCAGGATCATCTTACCCAGGTCGTGGAGCAGTCCGGCCATGAGTGCCTCCTCGCCGATCTGCTTCTCGCCGCTCTCCGCCAGGGCGATTTGTTTGGCCATCGTGCCCACCGCCAGGCTGTGGCTCCACAACGCCTCGATGGGGAAGTGGTTACCGGTCGCCTCCTTGAGCTCGGCGAAGACGTGGACCGACAGAACCAGGGCGGTGATCGTCTCCAGCCCGAGGAAGCTCACCGCCTCGCGGGCGTCCGAGACCTCGCGCCGGAGGCCGAAGAAGGCCGAGTTGACGAGCTGCAACACCTTCGCGGCCATCGCCGGCTCCTGGCCGATCACCTCACCCACGGCGGCGAGCGAGGCTTCGGGCTGTTGCAGGACCTCGACGATCTTCTGGTAGAGGGTGGGTAGGGAGGGGAGGGTGGTCAGCCCCGCGGCGAGCGCCTGGAGCTGTCCGTCGGCGAGCAGCTCGCGAAGGGCGAAGGCGCGCTTGAGGGTGGCGCGCAGGAGGTCCGGGTCGCACGGCTTGGTGAGGTACTGGTGGGTCGGTCCCACCGACTTCATCACCAGCTCCAGCTCCGAGTGGCCGGAGAGGATGATCCGCACCGTCTCCGGGTAGAGCTCCTTCATCCGCCCGAGGAGCTCGGCGCCGTCCATCCCCGGCATCCGCATGTCGGAGACGACCACGTCGAAGGGAATCTTCGTCAGCATGTCGAGGGCCTCCTCGCCGGACTCGGCAAAGGCCATCTCCCACTCCTTGCGCTGGGAGCGGAGCTGTCGCTTCAGTCCCGAGAGGATGTTCGGCTCGTCGTCAACGAAGAGGATGCGTTTCATGGCTCGCTTCGCTCTCCAGGGGTTAGGGAATAGGGATTAGGGGTGGTGCCGGCCTGCGGCCGGCGATGATCTTGGGCTCGCTTTGCTCGCGGGGGGTGGGTGGGGGGATGGTTGGCCGCTTGCGCGGCCAAATGGTTCATTCGGTTGGGTGGCTTCCATCGGCATCTCTGTCCAGCCCGGAGGGCTGACCTTCCCTAGCCCCTAGTCCCTAACCCCTATTCCCTGGGGGCCGAGCCCCCCCCCAGCGGCAGCCGGATCACGAACACCGTTCCCTTGCCCATCTCGGTCTCGAAGGTGAGGGTGCCGCCGTGCTTGTCCACCACCACCGAGTGGGAGATGGAGAGCCCCTGGCCGGTCCCCTTGCCCACCTCCTTGGTGGTGAAGAAGGGGTCGAAGACCCTGGCGCGGGCATGGTCGGGGATTCCACTGCCGGTGTCGCGGATGCGGATCTCCACCCACGGGCCGTGTTGGCGGCTGGTAACGGTGATCTGCCCCTTGTCGCCCGAGTCGCCCACCACGTCGCGGATCGCGTGGGCGGCGTTGACAATGATGTTGAGGAAGACCTGGTTGAGCTCCGCCGCCAGACACAGGACCGGCGGCAGGTTGGGGTCGAGGTCGGTGGTCAGCTCCGCCACGTATTTCCACTCGTTGCGCGACACAGTGATCGTCGATTCGATCTGCTTGTTGAGGTCGGTGGGGTGCTTCTCTGCCTGGCTCGGGTGGGAGAACTCCTTCATTGCCGCGACGATGGTGTTGACCCGCTCGATCCCCTCCAGGGACTGGTGGATGGCGGTGGGGATCTCGTCGTTCAGGTAGTCGAGGTCGGCCTCCTCGATCGCCGCGTCGGTCGCGGCTACCACCTCCGGGGCGAGGGTGCCGGTGCGTGCAGCCTCCAAGAGGGTCTGGAACTGGGTGAGGAGGGTGGTGAGGTCGGTGAAGGCCTCCTCCAGGAAGCGGATGTTGTCGCCCACGTACTGGGTGGGGGTGTTGATCTCGTGGGCGATGCCGGCGGCGAGCTGGCCGATCGACTCCAGCTTCTGCGCCTGCGAGAGCTGGCTCTCCAGGTGGCGGCGGTCGGTGATGTCGGAGGCGAGGAGGAGGCACCCCTCGGCCCTGCCATCGCTGCCGGTCACCGGCGTGAGGGTGATGCCGAGCAGGCCGTCGCGGCCGTCGGGACGGACAAAGAAGACGTCGTCGAGGCGGAGGGGCTTCCCTTCGGTGACGCACGTAGCCACCGCCTCCTCCATCTTCATCATGTGCCAGAGGATGCGACACTTCTTGAAGGGGCGGCCGACTACCTGCTCTGCGGCGATCGCGAAGGTGTGCTCCGCGGCCGGGTTCCACTGGCTGATCCGCCCGTCGTCGTCGACCCCGATGAGGATCGACGGGATGGTGGCCAGCAGCAGGGTGTTGGCGCGGTGGGCCCTGTGCAGGGCCTCCTCTGCCGCCTTCGCCTCGGTGATGTCGTTCTTCACCGCCAGGTAGTGGGTGGTGATCCCCGCCTCGTCGCACAGGGGTGAGATCGACACCTGCTCCCAGAAGAGGGTGCCGTCCTTTCTGCGATTGCACAGCTCGCCGCGCCACTCCTTGCCCGCGGTGATCGTCGACCAGAGATCCTCGTATACCTCTGGTGCCATGTTGCCCGACTTCAGTACCCGCGGGTTGCCGCCGAGCGCCTCGTCGGTGGTGTAGCCGGTCACCTCGGTGAACCGCTGGTTCACGTACTCGATGGTCCCTTCGGTGTCGGTGATCACCACCGACGCAGGCGACTGCTCCACCGCCTGGACGTATCGGTCGAGCTCCTCGCGGGTCTGGCGCGCCTCGGTGATGTCGGTGAGGAGCACGGCAATGCTCCCTGCCGTCCCGTCGTTCACGATGGGGTGGCGGTTTACCTCGAAGAGACGATCTCCCGCCGGCGTCGGCCAGGTCTCGGCAAAGACCACCGGGACCTGCTCGGCGAGGGCCATCCGGTCCCACTGCTCGGCCCCCTCCGCGAGCTCGGCGGGCAGAAGATCGGCGTCGGTGCGTCTCACCACCTCCTCGGGGGTGAGACCGAGGAGGGCGCAGAAGGCGGTGTTGGCGATCTGGTAGACGAGCCCCTCATCCTTGACCGCCATCGGCAGCGGTGACAGGTTGAGGAGGGCGTGGAGGAGGGTGCAGCCGCTGATGCTCGACTGGCGGCAGGTGGTTCGATGGGCTGTGGGATCGGCCATTACGATTTCCTGACGGGAACCGCCCCCGGCGCCCGGCGGTCCACCGCCCCTACCGGCCACTGCTCGGCGAAGGTGTCGACGGTGAAGGTGGCGATCTCCGTCCCCGGCCGCCGCCAGAAGGCGGCGCCGAGGCCGCACCGTTCGCACGCCCGATCGAGGATCCCGGGGAGGGTGGAGACGGCCGTGGTGAGGGCCGGCGGCGGCAGGACCAGGCGGCGGTCGTCGTCTTCGATGACCACCCCGTGGTGGCCGGGGACCACCGCCGCCTCAACGCTCCCGGCGGAGAGGGGGATCGGTTTCGAGGCGATGGAGATCTCCAGGGTGTGGTGGGCCACCGTCTTGGCGGTGACCGGCTGCCCCTGCGGGTGGCGGCCGAGGAGGATGGCGGCGTTTACCGCCGCCTCCACCACGGTTGGCGGGTCGTAGAGGACCCCCATGGCGCCCCGGTGGGCGTGGTCCGGGTAGGTGTAGAGGCTCACCCACATGGCACGGCGGATCTCCATGCCGTCGGGCGGTTCCGGCGGCGTGCACTCGATATTATCCTCGACCCACAGGGTGAGGGCGGCGCGTGCCAGTCTGAGCAGGTAGGACCCGTCGTCGATCTCCATGACTCCTCTCTTCGTCGAAAGGCGCGGGTGGCAGTAGAGAGGCAGACAGCACCAGCCGCCCACCCCGTTCACCGGCCCAGAAAAAGGGGCCAGGACCCTTTTTATCGCTCGTCGGAAGGGTATGTAGCCGTTGCTGACCGCTGACCGCTGACCGCTGACCGCCTACTTCCTACTTCGCGCGTGCGGGTACACTCCGGCGCCATGATCGACACCCTCCTCGTGGACTGGTCCGGGACCCTCGCCGACGACCTCGGCGCGACCCTCACCGCTACTAACGCGGTCTTTGCCGCCTACGGCGAGCCGCCCCTGGACCGCCCCACCTTCCAGCGCGAATTCGAGCTCCCCTTCATGCGCTTTTACGGCCGCTTTCTGCCGGGCCGTTCGCGCGAGGAGGTGGACGCGTGCTTCTTCGCCGCCTACGAGCCCTTGCGCCACCAGGTCCCGCTTCTACCGGCGGCGCGGGCGCTGCTCTCCTTCGCCCACGACACCGGTATTCGAGTCCACCTCTTCTCCACCATGCGGCCGGACCTGCTGGAGGCGGAGGTGGAGCGTCTCGAACTCGCGGAGCTGGTAGACGGCGTCCACGGCGGCGTCGGCGACAAGCGGCAGGCGATGGCGCCGCTCTTGGCGGAGCTCGATGCCCGCCCCGACGCCACCGTGTTCGTCGGCGACATGGTCCACGACGTGGAGGCGGCACGGGCGGCCGGGGTGCGGGCGGCGGCGGTGGCCACCGGCTACACCGGCCGCGCCGCCCTCGCCGACGCCCACCCCGACTACCTCTTCGATGACCTCGGCGAGGTGGTGGCCCTCCTGGCCCGCGACGGCGGGGTCGAGCGGCTGGCCATGCCGATCGCCACGGTGGGGGGGCTCATCGTCCACGACGACGGCGAGCTCCTCCTGATCCGTACCGCCAAGTGGTCGGGAAAGTGGGGGACGCCAGGGGGCAAGATCGACTACGGGGAGACCATGGAGCAGGCCTTCCTGCGCGAGGTGGCGGAGGAGACCGGCCTGGTGCTCACCGACCCTGAGATCCTCCTGGTGCAGGAGGCGGTCTTCTCCCCCGAGTTCCACACCAAGAAGCACTTCCTCCTGGTGAACCTGCGCGGGAGCGCCCACACCAAGGCGGTGCGCCTCAACTACGAGGCCCAGGACTACGCCTGGGTCACCCCGGAGGCGGCCCTGGCCATGGAGCTCAACGAGCCGACCCGGGTGCTCATCGAGGCGGTTTTCGTCGGCGACGAAAACCGAGCTGAAAGGTGATTTGTGATGGCTGACAAGATCCAGATTCACGACCTCGCCGTCGACTGCGTCATGGGGATCCACCCGTGGGAGCGGCAGCACGCCCAACGCCTCTTCATGGACGTGGAGATGGCGTTCGACGTGCGCCCCGCGGCGGCCGACGACGACTTCACCAAGACCGTCGACTACGACGCTGCCTCGCAGGGGGTCGAACGGATCGCGGTGGAGTGGCGGTTCCGGCTCATCGAGACCCTCGCCGAGCGGGTTGCCGCGTGGCTCCTGGAGACCACCCCGATCGATGCGGTCACCGTGCGGGTGCGCAAGCCGCAGGCGTTGAACAGGGCGGCGTGGGCGGGGGTGGAGATCCACCGCCGGCGCGGCGAGGGCGGAGGGTGAGGCGGGTCGCTCTGGTCACCGGCGCGGCCCGCCGCCTCGGCGCGGCCATCGCCCGCCACCTCGGGGGTGCGGGCTACGCCACCGTCGTCCACTACCGCGAATCGCGGGAGGCGGCGGAGGCGGTGGCGGGGGCGATCCGCGCCGCCGGCTCCGAGGCGTGGTGTATGGCCGCCGACCTCACCGTCGAGGCTGAGGTGGCCGCCCTGTTCGAGGAGGTGGCGACGGTAGCGGGCCGGCTGGATGTGGTGGTGAACAACGTCGGCACCTACCAGGTGAAGCCGGTGGACGAGCTCACCCCGGCGGACTGGCGCTACGTGGTCGACGGCAACCTCACCGCCACCTTCCACTGCTGCCACTTCGCCCTGCCGCACCTGCGGGCCAGCGCCCCGGGCGGCCGGATCATCAACCTCGGCTACGCCTCCTGCGGCCGCATGGTCGCCCGACCCCGTGCCGCCCACTACCAGCTCGCCAAGACCGGGGTGCTGCTCTATACCCAGGCCCTGGCCAAGGCGGTTGCGGCCGACGGGATCACCGCCAACTGCCTCTCTCCCGGCCACCTGGAAAACTCGGTGGACCTCCCGGAGGACCCCGCCGCCATCCCCGCCGGCCGCCCGGCCGCCGAGGTGGACGTGCTCGCCGCCCTCGACTACCTGCTCTCCGACGGCGCCGCCTACGTCACCGGCCAGAACCTGGAGGTCGCCGGCGGGTTCAACCTGTGATGTTGGGCGGCGACCGTACCGGGCTACGGGACCCGACGCCGAACCTCGACGTTAGTGGTGGTGCTCTCCCGCCGGGGGCGTGGCGAGGGCGGGGAACCGCTGGGTGGCATACCGGGTGTGGCAGCCCACACACCCCTCCATGAGCCGCTGGAGGTAGAAGGTGACCACCTCTCCGTTACCCGCCTCCGCGGCGTGGGCCAGCATGCCCGCGGTGTGGTGAAAGGCGCCGTCCATCTCCCGGAACCGTGGCGGCAGAGTGCGGTGCAGCTCGTGTCGCTGCCGCGGGGAGAGCCGCTGCTTCATGATGAAGCTGTCACGGATCTCCCGGCCCGTCGCGGCGACCTCCTCCCACTTGCCCGATGCGATCGCCGGGATGAGCCCCTTCATCCCGGCCTCGATGGCGCGCATCTCCTGCCTGAGGATCTTCGCCACGCCGGGGGAGAGGCGGAGCTCTGTCGCCGCCGGTGAGGAGCCGGAGTGCTCGTGCTCGCCCGCCGCGCTGTCTGCCGGCGCGAGGGCAAATGCCAGGATCCAGAGAGAACAGAGCATCGAGAGAGCTGTCTGCATCGAAGTCGCCTTTGCATCGGGGAGGGTGATCGGTGGCCGATTCCGATTACACCGCCTGCAGCGGCGCGCGGCTGGCGAGCATCCGTTTGACGCCGACGGTGGGGAAGCGGACCGAGACCTTGAGCTCGCCGCCGTCGCCCTCGCGGGCGACGACCTTGCCGTCGCCCCAGCGGGGGTGGGTGACGTGGGCCCCGAGGGGGAAGGGGTCGTTCACCGGCGCCGCCCGCATGGCGGCGACGGGGGTGCGGCGGGGTAGCGGGGCGGCCATTCGCGGCGGCGCCGGGGGCGTGTCGATCTCCAGGAGCGACTCGGGGATCTCGTCGAGGAAGCGCGACGGGTTGTTGTACTGGACCGTCCCTTGGAGGTGGCGGCGGGTGGCCAGGGTCAGGTAGAGGCGCTCCTTCGCCCGGGTGATGCCGACGTAGGCCAGCCGCCGCTCCTCCTCGACCTCCTCCTCCGATCCTTGCGACATCTTGTGCGGGAAGAGCCCCTCTTCCAGGCCGGTGATGAAGACCACCGGGAACTCCAGCCCCTTGGCGGCGTGCAGGGTCATCAGGGTGACCACCTCCCGCCCGTCGGCCGCCTCGTCGAGGTCGGTGACCAGGGAGATCTGCTCCAGGTAGGCGGCGAGGTCGATCTCCGGGTCGTTGGCCACCGCGCGGGTGATGGCGGTGGCGAGCTCCTGGACGTTCTCCACCCGGCTCACCGACTCGGTGGTCCCCTCGCGGGCAAGGTGGGCGACCAGGCCGGTCTCCGCGAGGAGCGCGTCGAAGAGGGCGGGCAGGGGGAGGTCGGCCACCGAGCGCAGCCTGGCCCACAGCTCGGTGAGGCGGGCGAGGGCGTTGCGCGTCCGGCCCGGGAGGGTGGCGTCGTCGAGGCAGTGGCCCACCGCCCGGTAGAGGGAGCACGAGCGGCGCACCGCCGTCTGTCGTAGCCGGGCGAGGAGGTTGGCGCCGATGCCGCGCGGCGGCAGGTTGATGATCCGCTCGAAGGAGACGTCGTCGTCCGGGTTCACCAGGACCCGCAGGTAGGCGAGGCAGTCTTTGATCTCCTTGCGCTCGTAGAACCGCTGGCCGCCGTAGACCGCGTAGGTGAGGTTGTGGGCGCGCAGGGTCGCCTCCAGGACCCGGCTCTGGGCGTGGGTGCGG
>JAJRSX010000080.1 GCA_024278555.1 bacterium
ACCACGACCACGCCGGAGACCGCCGCCCGGGCCATGGTCTCGGCCACCTCGGTGAGCAGCATGGCCGGGGTGACGGTCACCACGTCGCGGACCATCACCTGGCGCGCCAGGAGCCCGTGGGTGAGGCGGCTCACCGCGTGGGCGTAGGCGAGCTCGTAGAGCTCACGAAAGTCGCCGGTGGTGATGTCGAGGTAGCCGGGGAGACCGCGCATCGCCGCGACCACGTCTTCGTCGGTGATCTCCAGCAGCCGCGCCAGGCCGCGGCAGAGGTCGTTCTTCGGTCGATCCACGGGCTCCGTCATCGGGCACCACCTCCGTTCAAAGCCGTCTGCTGCGCCCACCTCGTGCGGCCTGCGCGACGACCGGAAAGAAAACAACGTAGATCCAATCGCCTTTTGTTTGCAATGGGTACGGGGTCTAC
Source organism: bacterium (assembly GCA_024278555.1). GTDB lineage: Bacteria > CG2-30-53-67 > CG2-30-53-67 > CG2-30-70-394 > CG2-30-70-394 > CG2-30-70-394. The sequence goes on from JAJRSX010000080.1 coordinate 422, forward strand.
CTTCGGATTATGTCCGAGGAAGCGCCCCTATTGTCGGTATGTGCACCCTGTTGGCAAAGGGCGAGGGCACCCCACTGTGAGCATGGACGCATTGGGGTCAGACGCATTGGGGTCACAGACGCATTGGGGTCAGGTCTTGCTTTGCAACATTTCTCGCCGAAATGTTGCAAAGCAAGACCTGACCCCAATGCGCCTGGACCCCAATGCGTCCCACAAAGCAAGACCTGACCCCAAACGATCCTGCGGTGGCGATCAACCGCGCGGTTCCGCCTTTGGCTCCACGGTCCACCGGGCGAGGGCCTCGACGATCACTTCACGCTTGACCGGCTTGCTCACGAAGTCGTCCATGCCGGCGTCGAGGCACCTCTCGCGATCGCCCTGCATGGCGTTGGCGGTCATCGCGATGATCGGCGTGTGGCGCCCCTGCCCCTGGCGGCGGCGGATCTCGCGGGTCGCCTCGTAGCCGTCCATCTCCGGCATCTGGCAGTCCATGAAGATGGCGTCGTAGCGGTTCGCCTCCACCGCCGCCACCGCCTCGACGCCGTTGGCGGCGGTCTCGACCCGGTGGCCGAGCTTGTTGAGCAGGGCGAGGGCGACCTTCTGGTTCACCACGTTGTCCTCCACCACCAGGATCCGCAGCCCCTCCGACGGTGACCGCGCTCCGTCGCCGACCTCCGATGTGGGGGCGCTCGCGGTCGGGATCGAAGGCGGGGCCGGCGCCCCCTCGGTCCCCCCGTCCGGATCGTGGGAGAGGGCGCCGCCCGCGAGGAGCGCATCGCGTAGCTGCGACGGTTTGAACGGCCGGGTGATCCGCCGGACCGACTTGCACCCATCCTCCTGCACCACCTGCCCGGCCAGGGGGACGGACGCCACCACCCGCGTGTCGCTCAGCCCGGTGTCACAGGCCACGGTGCGGGCCAGGGGTGTACCGCCGTCGTCGGTCATCCGGCTGTCGATCACCGCGAAGCCGAAGGGGGCGCCGCCCTCGGCCGCACCGCGCAGTACCTTGATGGCCTCGGCGGTGGTGGCCACCTGCTCGGGGGAGAGCCCCCAAGCGGTAAGCTGGGTGGCGATGGCGCGGCGATGGGTGACATTGGCATCGGCCACCAGGACCTGGACGCCACGCAGATACTCGGGCAGACCGGCGGCCGGGGCGGCGCTCTCCGCCCGGCCACAGCGCACGGTGAACCAGAAGGTGGAGCCTACCCCCGCCTCGCTCTCCACCCCGATGTCGCCGCCCATCAGCTCCGCAAGCTGCTTGGAGATCGCCAGCCCCAGGCCGGTGCCGCCGTACCTGCGGGTGGTGGAGGCGTCGACCTGGGAGAAGGTGGCGAAGAGGCGGTCGCGCCGATCCTCGGGGATGCCGATGCCGGTGTCGCGCACCTCGAAGCGCACCACCACCGCGTCCGGTCGAGTGGAGACGCACCGCACGCGGATCTCCACCTCCCCCGCCTCGGTGAACTTCACCGCGTTGCCCACCAGGTTGTTGAGGACCTGGATGAGGCGGCCGGGGTCGATACGCAGGAGGCTCGGCAGGTGGGGGTCGATGGAGCAGATGAGCTCCAGCCCCCTCTCCTGGCACCGGTGGGCGAGGAGGTCGAGGTTGTCCTCCAGGAGGGTAGTGAGGTCGCAGTCGATCGACTCGATCTCCAGCTTGCCCGCCTCTACCTTGGAGAAGTCGAGGATGTCGTTGATCACCGTCAGCAGCGACTCGGCCGACTGGGCCACGCTCTCCGCGAAGTCGCGCTGGGTCTCGTCGAGGGCCGTCTCCAGGAGGAGGTTGCTCATCCCGAGAACGCCGTTCATCGGGGTGCGGATCTCGTGGCTCATGTTGGCGAGAAACTCCGCCTTCATCCGGCACGCCTCGACCGCCTCGTCGCGTGCCGCGGCCAGCTCCTGGTTGGCGGCGGCAAGCGCGGCCGCGGCGCGCTCGCGCTCCGCCTCCGCCGCCTTGCGCTCGGAGGTGTCGCGGAAGACGAAGACCGCCCCCTCTATCTCGCCGTCGTCGTTGCGAATCGGGTTGCTGGTGTACTCCACCGGGAAGCTGCCCCCATCGCGCCGCCCGAAGATGTCGTCCTCCACCCGGTAGGTCTGGCCGTCCCGCGGCGCGGTACAGATGTGGCACGTCTGCCCGCACCGATCCTTGTCTGCGCCGCACTCGGGACGAAAGACCTTGCCCACCGGCTTGCCGGCCATCGCCCCCGTGGTCCACCCCAACATCTGTGCCGCCGCCGGGTTGGCGAAGGTGATCCGTCCCTCACGATCCACGCCGCAGATCCCCTCCCCTGCCGACTCGAGGACCTGGCTGTTGCGACCGCGCAGGGTGGAGAGGGTACGGAGCTGGCGCTGGATGGCATGGCCGATAAGAACTGCGAGGAAGACGACGATGCAACCGCCGGTCGCCGCCAGAGCCACCATGCTGCGCCACGCCTCCGCCACCCGCGCCTCAACCTCGGCGGAGAGGGCGTTCATGTGCTCGCGCACGAGACGGCTGAGCTCCGCACGCGCCGACTCCATCCGCCCGCGCAGGAGGTTGAGGCGGCCCTCCAGGCGGCTCCGCTCGGCCGACAGGTCGAGATAGGCCTGCCGGAGGGTGTAGAGGCCACCGGTGCCCGGCATCAAGGGTTGACCCTCTGCCCCCTCCACCCAACCGTGGCCGAAGAGGGAGTCCACCACCGCCTCCACCAGCCCGGCGGGGATCGCCTCGTCGAGGTCGTCTCTCCCCTGGAGGAGGTTGATCTCCCGACGCAGTCGATCGAGACTCGGCCGGATCCGGTTCTCCTTCAGGTCGACGAGGCCGTCCCTGTTGTCTTCGCCCGCCAGCCGTTCGGTGAGGCGACCGAGCTCGGCCAGCTCGCGCTGGATCGCGTCCAGGCTGTGCAGCGGCCCACCCCCTTGGGCGGCGACCAGGTCGCGGGCGAGGCGGTTGGCCTGGTCGCCGGTGGCGTGGCGAAAGCGGCGGACCATCACCGCCTCACGCAGGCGCTGCCGCCCCGCCAGGGAGTCAAGCCACGCCTGGAGCTCGGCGAGCCGCTGGCGCCCATCATTGAGGGTGGTGTGGTGGTCCACGTCCGCCGCCACCGGCGCAAAACGGCTCCTCCAGCCCCGTGCCGCCTCGCGCAGGGAGGTGAGCTCGGTGACGATCTCGTCGACCTCGCGGGCGGCGACGGTGGGGGTGCCGGCCCCGAGGGTGGCGCGCAGGAGGGCAACCTGTTGTCTGAGGGCGGCGATGGGATCGCCTTCACCGGCCACCTCCTCACCGCCATTGGGGTCGAGGAGGTGGTCCACCTCGGCCATCGCCCGGATGGTGAGGACGCGTATATGGTTGAAGGTGGCGGTGGCATTCCGCTGCTGTTCCAATAGCGCCTCGCCCTGGCGGTGCAGGTCGGCGTTGAGCCAGCCGACCGTGGCGTAGACGAGGGCGCCGGTGGCCAGGACACACCCGACCATGCCCCAGAAGAGGGTAAGGACGTGGTGCTCGCCCACCGGCCGCAAGCAGGTCATCGCCGCCTCCCCACCAGCCTCGCCACGGTCGCCCAGTCGATGGGGACAAAGCGGCCGTCACGCAGAACGGTGGGCCACACCCGGTGGCACGCCTGGTGCTCCGTCGGGCCGAGGCGCAGGGGGGTGCCGAGGCCGAGGTCGAATTCGCCGAGCCCCTCCAGTGCGTTGATCAGGACCTCCCGCGACGGCACCCCGCCGATGCGCTCGAGGGCGGCCAGGAGGATGCGTGTGGCGATGTACCCCTCCAGGGCACCGAAGCTGTCCGTACCGTTCGGGTCGATGCGCTCCATGTCGGCGTGGAAGTCGCGCACCAGGGGGAGGTCGGTATCGCCCGGGTAGGGCACCACCTGGGTGGTGACCACCCGGGCGTGGGTCCGGCCCAGGGCGAGGGCCAGCGGTGCGCTCCCCACGAAGGAGACGTTGAGGAAGAGGGCGTCGAGACCCGACTCCTCGGTCAGGCGGATGAACTTGGCACACGGCTGGTACGCCCCCACCATGATCACCGCCCGCGGCGACGGCTCGACCAAGAGCAGCTCCGCCAGGGCGTTCTCCACCGCGTCCGTGTTGCGCTCGTAGCGCACATGGTGGATCCGGTTCTCGTCGGCCAGGCCGTGGCGCTTGAGGGCGGCGATCCCGCCGGCGAAGCCGGCGTCGCCGTAGCCGTCGCGCTGGGTGAAGAAGGCGATCTCCTCCGGCCGCAGACGGCCGCGGTCGATCAAGGTGTCGACCATCGCCGCGGTCTCCTCCGCGTAGCTGGCGCGGTAGTTGATCACGTAGCGCTCCGGCGGCCTCCGTCGGAGGATTCCGGCACCGGTGAAGGGGGCGAACAGCAGGGTCTTGCGCTGCACCGCGATCGGCATAGCGGCGATCGCCGTGGGCGTGCCCACGTTGCCGATGACCGCCACCACCCCCTTCTTCTCGATCAGCCGCCGCATGTTCGGGGCGGTGCGCGACGGCTCGTAGCCGTCGTCGAGGGCGATCAGGCGAAGCCGCCGGCCGTTGACCCCACCGGCCTCGTTCGCCCGCGCCAGCCCCGCCTGGACGCCGTGGAGCATGTTCTGCCCGAGGTCCATGGCCGGCCCGCTGAGGGCGGTGGACATGCCGAGGAGGGTCTCCGCCCTCGCCGCCGCGGAAGGCAGCGAGAGGGTAGCGACGAGAAGGAGCGACAACACCACCCGGCGGCTACCGCACGGCCCCCTCGGAACGGCGCCGGCGGCCCGCTCGCGTGGATGCACAAGGATGGGCCACATGAATCAAGTTATCGGCACGCCGCGCCGCGAGGTGAACCGGCCCGCCACCCGATTCGGACCGATAACTCCCTATTACTACAACCATTTCGAAACAATGCAGCTACGCAGGCAGGTATCGAAGAACAAGCCCGCACAGGGGCATGAACCGGCCCGCCGCGGCGGCCGGAGGAGGAAAAACCACCCACCCCCGGCACACCGGTCGGAGCGAGCTCCCGCTCGCGAAACAGGCCCGAAGGGCCTGCCGCGCCCGCGGCACGGATCGCCGGCGGGAGCCGGCTCCTACCAGCGGACCGCCACCGGTGTGCCGCGGTTGATGCCGAGGACGGCGCCCGCGGCGCCGTTGCGCGCGGCGATCTCCAGGCGGCCGGTGGCGCCGATGAGGGCGACCAGCGCGCCGTCGGCCACCTCGCCGTAGGTGCGGGCGAGGCCGCGCACCTCCCGGCCGGCGACGGTGACCCGCACGGCGGCCGGGTCCGGGCTGGCGAGGGCGGCGGCGGGGATGGAGGTGGTGCAGTTGCCGAACCGGTCCACCTGCACCACCTCGCCGTCGACGCCGCCGGCCAGCAATTGCGCGGCGGGCAGCGCCACGACCACCGGCGCGGCCACCGGCGGGCCGAGGTCGTCGAGGCTCCCCCCGGCGAGGAGGTGGGCGGCGGCCGGGGCGAAGAGGTCGCGGCCGTGGAAGGTGGGGGCGACGATGGCGCGGGCGAAGCGGCCGGCGCGGATCGCGTGGGCCCGCGCCCCGGGGAGGGCGAGGAGCGGGGTGAGCAGGCCGTTGTCCGGGCCGACCGCGAGCTGCCCCTCGGCGGCCACCGCCAGGGGCAGGCGCGCCGTGCCGACCCCCGGGTCGACCACCGCCAGGTGGACGGTCCCCTGCGGGAAGTGGGGGAGGATCGACTCCAGCGCCAGGCAGCCGCCGAGGATGTCCCCCGGCTCGATCGCGTGGGTCGCGTCGACCACCGTGGCCGCCGGGACCAGGGAGAGGAGCACCCCCTTTACCTGCGCCACGTAGGTGTCAGCGAGGCCGAAGTCGGTCAGAAGGGTGACGAGGGGCGGGGCCATGGGAGCGATTTCACCCGAACGGCGCGAAGAGGCAAAGCCCTCCGTCTTCGTGGAGCTCGCACTTCACCACGGGGGACACGGGGGGATTTTGGGGGCAGGGGCACACGGCGGTGAAGCCGCAGGAGCTGTCGCGGGATGGGAGGGTGGTGGCAGGAAGGCCGATCTCGCGCAGAGATGGGATGAGGAGGCCGCTCTCCTCGCGAGCTCAGGTTCTCACCTGGCTCAATGCTAACCACGGGCCCGGAGCCCACAAGCAAAGGAGAGCGACCATGAAGCGGGCTACCACGCAGACGATCGGAGTGGACGTGAGCGACCGGAAGAGCCGGATTTGTGTCCTGCCGGTGGAGCTGCGTGATC
>JAJRSX010000081.1 GCA_024278555.1 bacterium
CTGGAGGCGGGGCTGCTCCCCGGTGCCATGCGGCGCAACGACTGCCTCCGCTTCGTCTGTCGCCAGCAGACCCTGCGGGTGGAGAACGCCTCCACCCCCTTCACCGGCAACTACCAAGCGGGCCAGGTGGTGCGCATCCCCATCGCCCACGCCGAGGGCAACTACTACGCCGACCCCGATACCCTCGCCGACCTGGAGGCGAACGGCCGGGTGGTCTTCCGCTACTGCGACGCCCACGGCGAGGCCACCGAAGAGGCGAACCCGAACGGCTCCCTGGCGAACATCGCCGGTATCTGCAACCGGAAGGGCAACGTCCTCGGGATGATGCCCCACCCGGAGCGCGCCGCCGAGGCGCTCCTCGGCTCCACGGACGGCCTCGCCCTCTTCCAGTCGCTGCTGGGCGCGGTGGCGGCGTAGGGGACGGCCGCGAGCCGGCGGGCGCCGGAATCTCCACTGAAGACGGTTCAGCCCGCACGCACCGCCCGAAAGAGGGCACCGCGCGTCATTGCGGAGGTGGCCATGGGGGTGGTACCCACATGTTCCACCTCGATGAACCCCACCTCCCGCAGGAGGGTGCCGAGATCCCCGACCGGGATCGCGCCGCCAATTCACTGGGACCAGGCGTCGATGGAGCAGGTGTCCACCGAGGGGACACCGTCGGCGAGGCAGATGTCCGCCAGGTGGAGCCGGCCGCCGGGGCGCAGGACCCGGTGGAGCTCGCGAAAGACCGCCTCCTTGCGCGGTGAGAGGTTGAGGAGACCATTGGAGGTGACCACGTCGAAGCGGCCGTCGGGATAAGGGATCGCCTTGGCCGCGGCCACCCGCACCTCGGCGTGGCCGATCCCCGCCGCCGCCAGGTTGGTGCGGGCACGGGCGGCCATCTCCGGGGTCAGGTCGATGCCGCACACCCGTCCCCCCGGCCCCACGAGGCGCGCCGCCACGAAGAGGTCGAGGCCTCCGCCGCACCCCACGTCGAGGACCGACTCGCCCGGTCGAATCTCGCCCAGGGCGAAGGGGTTGCCGACGCCACAGTAGGCGTCGAAGAGCGGCTCCGGAGCCGCGACCAGATGGTCCGCGTCGTAGCCAAGCACCTCCGCCCCGGCCCTCCCGGTGGTATAGGCAAAGCGGCCGGCCACGCCCTCCGCCACCGCGGCGTACTTCTGCCGTACCCCCTGTTGGATCGCCTCTACGTCGCGCTCGCTCGCCATCTCAGCTCTCCGTGAGGTCGTCTTCAAACTCTTCCCTGGAAATCTCGCCCCGCGCATACCGTGATTTCAAGATTTCCAGAGGTCGCTCTTGCGGATCGCGACGCCGATGGTGGCCACTCCACGGGGCGCACCCTGGGCCAATCCCACCTCGACCGAAGAGCAGAAAGACCTCCACCAGCATGGTGAGGGGGAAGATCCACATCCCACTGCCCCAGAAATATTCAGGACCCATTGTGGGGCTCCTCGCGCTTGGCCGGGGCCGGCCGTGCATACAGGGAAATTTTCCCCGCTGCGGCCATGCGGCCGAGGAGGTGGGCGGTGGTCACCGGTGCGAGGCCGAGGTGGTTGGCGATGGCGGTGAGGTCGGTCGGCTCGTCCTCCGCCAGATGGGCGAGGAGCTCCTCCTCCACCGTCGCCAACCAGTCGTCGAAGAGCGGCCGCAGCTCTGGGGCGGCAAGGGCGGTGGGATGAGGCTGGGTAGTGCATCCAACCGCCCCCACCCCAGCCCTCCCCCAGAGGGGGAGGGAGCAGAGACAGGCTAGAACACCAGGTTCATGTCCGCTGGCATGACGATGTCGGTGTAGTAGGTCTCGGGGTCGGCGACTGCCACGCCCTCCACGAAGTCACCGTCCACCATCTCGAAGACCTCCTTGTTCAGGGGGCAGGCGAGGAGGAGGGCGCCCTCCATGTGGAGCATGGTGAGGAGGTCGTCGACGGTGGGGAGGTTCATCGTCTCCATGCGTGCCTCCACCCGCGCCTGCACCGCATCAGGCTGGTCCGGGAGGCAGCGCAGCTCGTTGACCCTCTCCAGGTGGACCGCGTAGATGCCCCGTGAGCCGAAAAAGACGGTCACCTCGGCCCCGGCCCGCAGTAGGCTCAAGGCGGTCATCAGGCCGTTGAAGACCTGGCACAGCTCATCGTGGAAGAGCATCACCGATGCCTGCTTTGCCTTCTGGGTTCCCATGGTCCGTCCTCCGGTGAGAAATGCGGGTTAGGTTGGTCGATCACCGCGTCGCGTGACCCCGCCGTTTCGTGGCGGTTGACGCGTTGCCATGCTGATATATTAGTATCGTTGCATATTATGTCCATTGCATACGACATCATCGCGTCCCGTGGCCGCGGCTGGGGGTGGCCGCGATGAGGCCGCCGGCGCCCCTCAAGCTCCGCCGCTGGCTGCCTACACCTACCTGGGGTACGCCGGGCAGGCGGCGGCGACGGGCGGCGAAGGGGCGATCCGCAAGGGGCTCCTTGCCCTCGGGGTGCTGGCGGCGGTAGCCCTGCTTCCGCGTCTGGTGCGACGGCTGCGTGGTGGCGACCCGGTGGCGGCCGAGCTCACCGCTACCACCCTCGAGGAGGGGCTGATCCGCGGCGAGGTGGACTTGGCGCTCGACGTGCGCGATACCAAAAGATTACGTCACCGGTCCTCGACATCCTCCGCAACCCGGTGGCGGTGACCATGACCGAGGCCAGGTGACCGGGACGAGAAAAGGGTCCTGTCCCCTTTTTCGGTCCTTCTCGATCACTGCCGTTGTAGGGCGATGCGCCGCCGGAAGAGGTCGTAGGCGATGGGCTTCTTGTTTTCGTAACCGATGCGAGCCCGCCGCTTTTCGTCGAGGAGGTGGTAGCGGACGATGACCACCAGGGTCGCGGGGGCGCCGGGGCCACCGTCGGGAAACCGGAAGGTGTAGGTGCGCGGCTGGTGGCGGAGTAGCCGCGTGTCCCACAGGTCGACGATGAAGGGGCGCCAGAGGATGGTGCGCCGCAGGCGGTGGGTCTGCTCCCGCACCACCCGACCGGTGTCGTCGAGGAGGCGGAAGGCGGCGGTGAGGTGGCGGTCCGGGGTGCCCGTGGGCAGGGCGTGGGCGGCACCGGTGTTGGTGAGGGTGAGGGTGAAGGCGCGCTCTCCGGAGCTCGGCCGCGCCACCTCCGTAAGCGCCACCTTCAGGGCGGCGCGGACGGTGGCCGGGTCATGGCCGCCGCGCCAGATGTGGCGGTGGCCGGCGCGCACCGGGCCGCCCTCCGCCGCCGGTCGGGCCACCTCGGGCATGTGGCAGGAGACGCAGTCGACCGGCCCGCCCGCAGCGCGGATCTCCGCCACCGTGCCGCACGGTGGGATGCGGAGGCGGGTGTCCCAGCGCCGGTTGTCCACCACGTGGCAGCGGAAGCAGACCTGGTTCGGGTCGGCGAGGCGGCGCGTCGGGTGGGGGGCATCGACTTCGCCGTACGGGCCGAGGAGCGCCCCGCTGTCTGTCTGATCGAGGTGGCAGACGAGGCAGGTGACCCCCTCGTGCTGGAGGGCGGGATCGAAGTCCGGGTTGGGGGCGAGGATGGGATCCCACCGGGCCCGGTCCCGGAAGCCGAGGACCCGCTTCCGCTGTTGCGCCGCAAACGGGGTGTGACAGTTGAGACACACCTGCTGGTCGCCGTCGAAGTGGCGGTCTACCTGGTAGTACGGCTCATCCCACGCCTGGTGGTGGACGGTGCTGCGCCACTCGGCGTAGATCGCCGGGTGGCAGGTCGCGCACCCCTCGGCGGAGAGCCCCTCCAGGGGGGCGGGCAGGGTCGCCACCTCGATGGGGAGGGCGAAGCGGTCGGCCACCTCGAAGATGTGGAGCGGTCGGACCATCCGCCAGGCGAGGAAGGCGACGAGGGCGGCGAGGAGAGTCCAGGCGAGGCGGCGACGGGAGGACATGGGTTGGGGGCGGAGGCTGGGTATCGAGAACGTCAACAGCGGGATGGCTGCGGCCGGGAAGGCGGCAACACCATCGTGGTCTTCCTCCCTCTCTCGATCGCGGATGGCCGCTTTACTGCCTGCTCTCCCGCCGGAGACTGTACCGCCCAAGATCGCCGGTGACCGGCAGGAGGAGGCAGCCGAGGAGGGTGAGGCGGACCGGGTCGCGCTCGGTGGCGAGGCCGATCTGCATCGCTTCGTGGCCGGCTGCCGGCTGGGCGCGATAGGTGCCGCACAGGCGGTCCCACCAAGAGACGGAGAAGCCGAAGTTGGAGTTGGTCTCCGCCACCACCACCGAGTGGTGGACGCGGTGCATGTCCGGGGTGACCACGACGCACCGGAGCCACCGGTCGACCCGCTCGGGGATCGCTACGTTGCCGTGGTTGAAGAGGGAGCCACCGTTGAGGAGGATCTCGAAGAGGACCACCGCCCCCACCGGCGGGCCGATCGCCGCCACCACCACCGCCTTGATCGCCAGGGAGAGGAAGATCTCCACCGGGTGGAAGCGCAGGCCGGTGGTGACGTCGAAGCCGAGGTCGGCGTGGTGGACCATGTGCAGCCGCCACAAGATCGGCACCGCGTGGAAGAGCACGTGCTGGAGGTAGATGGCGAAGTCGAGGATCACCCAGCTCGCCACGAAGGCGAGCCAGCCGGGCAGGGCCACGGCGTGGAAGAGCCCCCAGCCGTGGGCGGCGGCCGCCCGCGCCGTGGCCACCGCCGCCGCCCCCACGGTGAACCGCACGAGGAGCATGTCGAGGAGGGTGATGGTGAGGTTCACCGGCCACCGCTGGCGTCGCGATTGGGCCAGGGTGAGGCGCGGCCGTTTGCGCTCCCACACCGCCATGGCGGCGAAGAGGGAGAGAAAGATCGACAGGCGGAGGGCGGACGCCATCAGAAGGTGAGGGTCTGGTGCCCCGCCATCAGGGCGGTGACCGTGGGGATCTGGACGATCGTACAGCCGTCGATGAGCTCTGCCTCGTCGATGCCGTAGGTCTTGGCGCAGGCGCCGCAGACCATCAGCTTGACGCCGGCGTCACGGAGGATGGGGAGGAGGTCGCGCACCGGTGCGTGGTTGCGCCCCTCGATCGTCCCGGCCACGCCGCGGCGGGCGAGGTTTGCTCCCTCGAAGAGGAAGAAGGTCGCCACCTCATGGTCGTCGGCCACCAGGGCGGCGGCGAAGGCGACGGCGGCGTTCGCCCGATCCTCGTCGTCCTTTGCGTGGGTGATGATCAGCAGATATCTCTCGGCCATGGGACTGCCGGATGAGTTGTGAGGGGAGCTCGACAGACCCCTACAGCCCCACGAGCTCCGCGTGAACATCCTCGGCGGTGAGCCGCTCGAGGATCGCCCCCTCCGTGGTCGCCTGCGGATCGTTGGCGACGACCATCATGTGCGGCTTGTCGTCGTGCAAGGCGACGGAGATCACACCGGGATCCTGCCGCAGCCTCGCCTCGATTATCGCCAGGCGGTCGTGGTCGAGGGTCTCGTCGAGGTGGATGAGCACATCGGGAAGGTTGATCTTCATGGCTGCCTCCTGTGAGAGGGTTCGCTTCCCTACCCCTTACCGGTGCAACAGGTGGGCTCGGGCGATGCCTCCTCGACCTCCTCGTCGAGGAGGTCGAGGAGGCGCACGACCCGAGAGTCCTTCAAGAAATAGCAGCGCAGGCGGCCGTCCACGTAGAAGTCCACGACCCCTGCCTTGCGCAGAACCGCCAGGTGCTGGGAGACATTCGGCTGCGGCACACCGAGGTCGGGCTCGAGGTCGGAGACGCAGAGCGGCTCCCCCTCCGCCGCCAGCCGCTCGATAATCTTGAGCCGCGTGGAGTGGGCGACCACCCGCAAGAGCTGCACCTTGTCGTGAACATCCATGAGTCAAACGTACATCGATTAATACATTCTGTCGACGATATATATTGCCTTGATCAGTCGCTCTGTACTTTCCGGCCGACCCAAATGGTGTAGCCGCCGCCCACCCGGATCGAATACTCCTGCCCCCGCCGGTAGAGGCGAAGCTCACCGCCGTTTCCCGGTATCGGCGCGCGGTCGAGAAGCTCCCACGGAGCCATCAATCACCTCGGTGGTCACCCCGGCGGCCGGCTGCGGTGCTCACCCCTGCTCCGGCTTGGGCGGGCGGGGGAGGTCGAAGCGGGCACGGCAGGTGCAGTAGCTCTGGCCGCCGAGGCGGCCGATCGGGTCGAGGGGGCTCGGGTCGATGCGGCCGCCGTTCCACACCGCCTCGCGCACGTGGTAGCGGAGGATGGTGGCGAGGATGAGGTGGGCGCCGCGGTCATCCTCGGCGACCTCGACCACCTGGCGCAGACGACACTCCATGGCGATGGGCGCCTCCGCCACCCGCGGCGGCTTCACCACCTCCGAGGCGACCGCGGTGAAGCCGCAGGCGGTGAGCTCGTCGACCTCGGGCGGGTAGTCGGCGGAGCAGGCGACCATCCGCTCGGCCATCGATCGATCGACCATGTGGATCACCAGCTCGCGGGTGGCGACGATGTTGGCGTAGGTGTCCTTCTCCGGTTGGCGGCGTCCCACCGAGAAGCAGAGGGTGGGGGGGGTGGAGGCGACGCCGGTGAAGTAGGAGAAGGGCGCGAGGTTGACCACCCCCTCGGCGGAGCGGGTCGAGACCAGGGCGATGGGGCGCGGCTGGATACAGGCGAGCTGCAGGAGGTAGGCGCGCGTCGGGTTGAGGGAGGCGGGGTCGAGGGAGATCACCGCGCCACCACCTCGGGGACGTCGTCGTCGCAGCCGTTCGCCTCATCGTCGTCGTCCATCGCCGCCCCCTCGATCTCGCCCAGCGCCGCCTGGACCGCCTTCTCGTAGATCGCCAGGGGCTTCGCCCCCTTGATATAGAGGCCGTTGACGAAGATCGCCGGTACGCCGGTGGCGCCGATATCGAGCATCTCCCGGGTCTCCCGTTGGATCTGATCGCGGAAGCGGCCGGTGGCGAGGTCGTAGTTGAACTGCACCATGTCCAGGCCAAGGGACTGGGCGTAGGCGTCGAGGTCCTCGCGGGTGAGGGCGTCGCGGAAGGCGAAGAGGAGGTCGTGCATCTCCCAGAACTTCCCCTGGGCGCCGGCGGCGAGGGCCGCCTCGGCGGCAAGCTGGGCGTGCTTGTGGAGGTGGGGCAGGGGGTGGTTCTTGAAGACCAGGCGGACCTTGTCGGGGAAGCGGGCGGTGAGCTCCTTCATGGTGTCGTGGGCGCGCTTGCAGTAGGGACACTCAAAGTCGGAGTACTCGACCACCACCACCGGCGCGTCCGCCGGCCCCTTGGAGGGGGCGTCGCCCACCCGAATCGGATAGACTGCCCCAGGGACCGCGCGCTTGATCGACGGTTTGGGCGTCGCCCGCTCGGCCGGCGACTGGCCCGGCAGCCACTGGGCGCAGGCGGATAGGGGGATGAGGAGGACGGCGAGGAAGGTGAGGGTGCGCATAGTGGGGGTTTGGGGTCAGGCGAAGTGGAGCCAGTGGCCGTCGGGATCTTGAAAGCCGCGGCGGTCACCGAAGGTGTGGAGTTGGATGGAGAAGAGCTCCAGGGTGCGTTCGAAGGAGGCGCGTCGTTCGGGAGCGACCTTCAGGCCGATGTGGTGCAGGCCGCCGGCAAGGAGGCTGTCGGCCGCCGCCTCGAAGAGGACGAGCTCCTGCGCCCCGATGCGCAGGTCGACGTGGAAGGGGTCTTCCTCCACCACCTGGGCACCGAGGATCTCCCGGTACCACTTGGCGCTCTTCTGGATGTCGCGGCAGTAGAGCCCCACGTGGTGGATTCCTTCGATGGACAACTCTTCCATGGTGTGTCCCCCGTCGATCTGACGGTGCCCCGGCCCCCTTGGACGGGATCGACGATTACTGTATCAGCACGGCCGACGCTGCCCAACGGGGGGTGCTTGCGCGCGGTCGGCGAACAGCGGTCAGCTTTCAGTAAGCGGTGCGGGTGGTGCGGTGGAGTCGAAGGGGTTGCGCTGGCACCACCGCCGGGGGTGTGCTTCGAAAGGAAAACATTTGTCGCAGAGAGGATCGGCGGAAATAACTCGGTTGCACCGGATTTTCATTCCGAAAACGGCCCCAAAATGGGCCGCGGTCGGCCTCTACGGCGATCAGACGGGGTAGAGAAGGAGCACGGCGTTGACGGGTCCGGACGGGGTTTCGACTGGGGGAAGGGGCACCCAGGCGGCGAGGATGCGGATCCCGCCGGAGACGAGCCAGAAGGCGTGATCCGTCTCCAGAGCCCGCGCCACCTGGGTGGCCGCGTGCAGGCCCGTCAGGCTC
>JAJRSX010000082.1 GCA_024278555.1 bacterium
CACTCCGATCGTCTGCGTGGTAGCCTGCTTCATGGTCGCTCTCCTTTGCTTGTGGGCTCCGAGCCCGTGGTTAGCATTGAGCCAGGTTAGAACCTGAGCTCGCGAGGAGAGCGGCCTCCTCATCCCATCTCTGTGGTGAAAAATCCCTTCCGGAAGCATTCCACCTCCCAGCCGAGGCGTGGAGCGACGCCGTACTTGGCCTGCGTCGCTATTTCCGCTGATCCACAGAGTCGCAGAGGGGCGGGAGTCGGAGAGGGGGTGATGGTGTCATCGGTGGCCAATCTGGCGACTGTGTGGGGCCGGAAGGCGGGGACAAATCCACGAAGGACACGAAGGGGAAGAGAGGCCTCCGTAGGTTGTGCCAAGCGCAACACGGCGCACCGGCGTCGCCACGGAATCCACGGAACGACACGAAAAGGGCGCGCCGTGGCATCCGGCGGGAGAGGGTAGGAGCGGGCCGTGCCCGCGATCCGGCACCTGCGCCGCCGGCCGGGCCGCTGAGGCGTAGCAGCGCTACGCCGCAGGCGGAACGGCCGAGGACGCGGCGGAAAGATGGCGTGCAGGCGCCGCCGTCACCCGTTACTTGTGGCAGGTGCGGCAGACCGGCTGCCGGTTTGGATTGAACTTCGACCGGAAGCCCGGCGGATGCGGGTTGATCCCGGCGCCGCCCACGGAGGCGTGGCAGGTGGTGCACACCGGCGCCTTGGAGTCGTGGCAGGCCGCGCAGGCGACGATGTTGCGGCGGATGATCGACCGGTTCTCCGGGTGGCTGGCGATGCCGTGGCCCGAGGTGCCGATGGCGGCCCCGAAGGGGTGGTTGTTGACCCCAAAGGGGTTGGCGCCGCCGGCGATGTAGCGCACCCCGGCGCGCTCGTGGCAGTCGGTGCAGGTGTTCACCCGGTGGCAGCTCAAACACGGCTGCGGGTCGCGGCGCACGTCCTCCGGGTGGCGGGTGACGTAGTCACCCCGGTGGACCCGCTCGCGGCCCACCTCGGCGGGCCACTTCACCGACGCCTTCACCTGGTTGTAGACCCCCGAGTGGCAATCACTGCAAAACCGCTCCATGTGGCACTGGGCGCAGGCGGAGCCGTTGTCCTGCTGCGCCTGGAGCTTGTGGTTGTGGAGCCAGTCCCCCTGGTGGCGGAAGCGGGCGAGCTTCGGCTGGAAGCGCGGATCGGAGAGGTCGGCGTGGCACTGGCGACACTGGAGGGCGTCGTACTGGGCCTGGTGGCACTGCATGCAGCTCTCCATGGTCGGCGTCTTGCCGTCGCCCGGCGCGGTGGAGGTGAGCATCGCCTCGTGGCAGACGGAGCAGTCGCTATCCACCCGCGCCACGTGGTTCTTGTGGGAGAAGTTCAGGCGGATCTCGCGCGGCGTGAGGCGCGGGATCGCCTGGGTCGCCGCCGCCTCCTGCAGCTTCGCCGGGGTGGCGTGGCAGGTGGTGCAGTCCGCCTCACCTACCTGGCCGTCCTCGTGGCACTGGCGGCACACCTCGAAGGTGGGGAGGTGGCGCTGCTCCACCTCGGTGGTGGCGCCGATGTCGGCGTGGCACTTGGCGCACGCCACCTCCATCTCCTTGGCGTGGAGCTGGTGGCTGAAGGTGAAGTGGGCCGCCGGCTTCTTGTGCAGGAGGTGGGCGCAGGCGGCCGCACCGACGATGGCGACGGCGACGAGGGCGAGACGGAGGGGGGTGCGTAGAGTTGTCATGGCCACACTCGGACGTGTTGGGGGTGCTACTCGAAGTAACGGCTCAGGCGCATCGGGGAACGACTCACAGGAACTTGTAGACCAGCTTGAGGGTCCCGTTCAGCGACTCGCGGGAGGAGAGGCTCTCGTCCTCCACGGTGGCCGGGAGGCGCTGGCCGGTCGCGGCGGTGGAGAAATCGCGGTAATCGGCGCGGGTGCCGTAGTCGAGGGACACGCTCACCTCCCACTGCTCGCCGAGCTCGGCGCCCACGGTGGCCACCGTGTCGTGGCTGTAGTGGCGCTGGCTGGCCGGGAAGACGGGCTCGTCGAAGTTGTAGAGGGTGAAGTCGACCGCGTAGTAGAGGCGGGCGAGGTCGAAGCGGTTGGTCACCCGCGCCACCTCCTGGTTCACCCGGCCAAAGAGGTGGGTGACCTCGGAGAGCTCCTCGTGCTCGTAGCGCGCCCCCACCTCGTTGTCCATCCGCTCCCCCCAGCGGTAGCGTGCCTCGCCGCCGAAGGTCCACTCGTCGTCGCCCTCGCTGTAGTCGTACTGGCGGGCGTCGACGGCGAGGCGGACGTGGCGGCCGAGGTCGTAGTCGGCGCGGAAGCCGAGCTCCCGCTGCTCGCCGGTGGTGAAGATCTCGCTGCCGAAGATCGAGGTGTGCGACAGGAGCAGGCTCGGGAGGATGCGGCTGGCGTCGGCAGAGAGCAGCAGCCGCTCCGTGGTGGCCCAGGTGAGGAGCACCTGGCTGTCGTAGACCTCCTCGGAGATCCAGTCCCAGAAGGCGTGGCCGCTGGCGGTGACGCCGCCGCCCAACGCTCCCCAGCCGTCGATGCCGACGCGGGTGAAGGCGGTATGGTCGTTGTCGTGGGCCTCCATCGCCGAGAGGCCGAGCTCGAAGCGGCGCTGGCGCCAGAAGAGGCGGCCGCCCCCCTCCATGTCGCCGCTGTTGCCGCCGGAGTCGGAATCGACCTGCTGGCCCCCGAACAGCGAGACGCCGACGCCGTGGCCGGCGAGCCAGTCGACGGAGACGCCGTCGAGGTACTCGGTGGCGACCCCCTCGCGGACGAAGTGGCGGCCGGCGCGCAGGTCCACTCCGGTAGCGCGGTCGCGCCACTGGAGGTAGGCGTAGGTGAGGGTCCCGTCGAGGTCTTGGCCGAAGGTGCGCTCCCTGAGGTCGAGCTTGGCGAAGCCGTCGACATGGAGCGACAGGGG
Source organism: bacterium (assembly GCA_024278555.1). Lineage (GTDB taxonomy): Bacteria > CG2-30-53-67 > CG2-30-53-67 > CG2-30-70-394 > CG2-30-70-394 > CG2-30-70-394. Next base: position 2,903 of record JAJRSX010000082.1, read on the forward strand.
CGCGACCCCGAGGTCGCCCACGTCCAGGGCGAGAAACTCGTAGAGGGGCAACTGGTCCATATCGCCGTTGGCGTCGAACCGTTGCTGGCTGTAGGCGAGGGTGGTGAGTCGGCCGGACAGCTCCGCCGCGTGGGCCGGCAGGGCCACGCAGGCGGCCACGAGGGCCAGGGCGAGTAGACGCAGAGGCATGGATCCTCCTCCCGATGGGTGGTGCCGTCCGGGGGCGGGCGGCGGTGCTCCTCCAAAACGGTGGCGGCCTCCCACCACCGGGCGGCAGTGAAGCGCAACGGATGGGGCGGGTCAACATCGCTTTTTTTCGCTGGGGCGAAAAAAAGAAAAAGGGGGCGGGCCGATCGGCCCGCCCCCGAAGGCCCCGCCGGAGCGGGGGAGAGGGTTAGTTCGGTTACTCGGCTGCCGGTTCCGTCAGCGTCGCGTGGCAGACCCCGCACTTGTTCGTCCAGCCGGCGGGCGTCACCTCGGTCTTGCTGCCCTTCGCGGTGAGCATCGCCTCGATGGCGGACTTCGGCATCACGTCGAAGGTGTGGGAGCGGATGTCCCCCTCACGGAAGCCGTTCGTCTGGGTCTCATTCCACCGTGCCGTCTTCGCGGTCTTCGGCATGTGGCAGGTGATGCAGCGGCCCATCTTCGACCCTTCGGGGTCATAGTCGGACTTCGCCATGAGGCCGCCGGTGTCGGTGGCTGCCACCTCCGTGCCGATGTGGCCCATGACCGCGGTGCCGATCACCGCGTCGGCGGCGCCGCCGTCCTTCAGGGTATCGACCATGGCACGGGTGATCGTGCCAAAGCCGCCCTTGGTCACCTTGCTCCCGTTGTGGCACTCGAGACAGAGGGCGTTGTTGTCGGCGTTGTAGGTGATCTGGTGCTCCAGGCCGGTGCCGCCGTGGGCGTCGTGGCAGTCGATGCAGGTGACCATCTGCACGTCGTTCTTGAACATCGTGCCGCGCACCTCATCGTAGTACTGCTGGTGGTGGCCCTTCGAGTGGTTGAGGGCGGCACCGCGCTGGGCATCGTGCCACACGTGACCGTCATTGTCGGCATCGGCGTAGCTGATCGCCTCCCAGTACTCGGTCTGCTGGCCGAAGTCGGGGGCGGCCTGCGAGGTGCCGTACATCTGCGCCGGGGACATGCCGGCGCGGAAGATGTTGATGGAGCTGTCCGTGGTCAGGTCGCCCTTTGAGGCGAAGCCGGCGTGGGCGCCACTGCCGTCGAGGATGCTACCGCCGTGGCCGCGCTGGTGGCAGGCGCCGCAGACCATGTTCAACCGTCCCGGAGTGAGGAGGTCGGGCTGGACGATCGCCTTGCCGGCGCCGCCCGCGGCCACGTGCTCCGAGCCGGGGCCGTGGCACCGCTCACAGCCGATGTTGCCGGCGTAGACGTCCGGGTCGATCTGGTCGATGTACTGGGTGATGAAGTGGCCGGCGGTGTCCTTGGTGATCGCCACGCCGCCGTGGCAGCCGCCGCAGTCAACACCGAAGGACTCGGTGGGGGCACCCATCGGGGTGCCGGTGGTGGCGTCCGTGGACTCGGGCGCGAAGACGTTGTCGCCGTCTGCGGTGGGCGGGATCCACTTGCCGGAGAACTCGCCGTTCTCGCCGAAGGCGGCGGGGAAGGCGTCGGACATGTTCGACTCGTTCCACTGGAACGGCGCCGGGTAGTAGTAGGCGTCGCCGCCCGCCGCCACATGGCTTGTCCCCGGCCCGCCATCGGGGCCGACGAGAAGCATGAACCGCTGCTTGTAGAGCCCCTCACCGCCGTAGGTGAAGGCGACGTAGTAGGTGGCGGAGAGGAAGCCGTCACAGGTGTCGTTGTCCGCCATCTGCATGGAGTAGCCGTTCGTGGCATCCCAGCCGAGCTGGGCGTAGTGGGTGTGCCCCTTCGCCCCGAAGCTGATGCATTCGCCGTTGGTAAAGGCGTCGAGCCCCTTGTTGGCGACGTCCGGGAAGCCGGTGAGCTCCTGGAGGCTGTTCGTCTTCCCCGGGACGCGGAAGCCGAGGAAGTGGAGGGTGTGCTTGAGGCCCGTCTTGTCGGAGGCGAGCGTGCCGTCGTGGCAGTTAAGGCAGGTGGCCGAACCGACGAAGGTGGCGGCTGCGGAGGGGTTGGCGGAGATCTCGATGTCACCCTCGGAGGCGACCGCCGAGGTGGTGACGACCTGGCCGCTGGTCACGGTGAGCGCCTCACGGCTCGGGGTCGACGGGAGGTGGCCCGTGTCGGTGGCCGCGGGGATCACCACCGCGTAGTAGGTGCCGTCCGCCACCGCACCCTCGGGGATGGAGTAGGTGCCGTCGGCGGCGGTGGTGACCACGTAGCCGGTGGCGCCGGCCTTGGTGGAGGTACCGGAGCTATCGGCGTTGGCGATCACCGCGTTGGCCACATCCTCCATCGGCTGGACGGAGTTCGCTGCCTCCACGTCCGCCGCCGAGACGAGGACCACGGAGGCGGCGGCGACCGGATCACCGCCGGTGTCGGTCACCGTGCCGCTGGACAGCACGGCGGGGGTTCCGCCCCCACCGCCCCCGCCACCGCCATCAAACCAGTTGGCGCAGCCGGTGAGGGTGCCGGCTACCAGGAGAGTCCCGGCGGCCATGGCGCCGAGGCGCCACCATGCGTTGTGCATCTTCATGCTCCATCCTCCGTGAGAGGGGTTGGGAATGTGGGGTCGGGGATCGACCCCGAGGGCAGGAGGGCGGCCGCTTCGGTCGTCCCGGGGTAGGCTTTGGTATGCGCAGTGCACCGCCTCTCTTCGGTGCATACGGCAACAACATAACACCTTTATTAGGCGACTGTGTTGCATATGATTCGTGCGTGGCAGGCCATGCGCGGTGGTTTTCGGAATCGGACAGCCACCACGATCGGATACCTACATACGCCTCTATCGGGGTCGCTTCAAGTCCCCGAAAAAACGACCTTCAACTCGCGGCTTGACGCGAGGGCGACAGGTAACCGGTAAAAAAAGTTATTAAGAATATTGCGTAATACGACTACTCCCCGAAGTATCGCGGGTAACCGTAATTAAGCGCACAAAGTCTTTTATCTGGCTCATCCGTGTGTCCCCGGTTGCAGTGAGGACACCGCGCCCGCGGTCGATGGGTGGCGCGCCCTCACCGCCCGCGACGGCCCTCACACGGTGCGCGAATACATCGGCTTGGCGCCGTCGGCCTGCTCGCCGAGGTAGGCGTCAAAGGGCATCGCCAGGTTGCGGATGAAGACGCGGCCGAGCTCGGTGACCCGGAGGCTCGTGTCGTCGATCTCGATGAGGGCGTCGTCGGCCGGCTCCTTGAGCTGCTCCAGGGCGTCGGCGAAGTAGGCGTCGAACTCGATCCCAAAGTCCGCCTCCACCGTGGGCTTGTCCACCACCAGGTTGACCAGCAGATCGGAGATCACCCGCTTTCGCAGCTTGTCGTCGTCGGTGAGCAGGATGCCGCGCATGGTGGGCCACTCTCCCGCCTCCACCGTGCGGGTGTAGGCGGAGAGCTTGCGGGTGTTCTGGGCGTAGCAGTCGCCCACCTCGGAGATGGAGGAGACGCCGATGCCGTAGAGGTCGGTGTTCGCCTTGGTGGTGTAGCCCATGAAGTTGCGGTGCAGGGTGTGGTCCTCCTGCGCCAGGGAGAGCTCGTCGTCCGGCTTGGCGAAGTGGTCCATGCCGATGTAGCGGTAGCCCGCCTCGGTGAACTGCTCGATGGTGTTGGTGAGGATGGTCACCTTGGCGTCGCCGCCGGGGATGTCGGCCTCGTCGAAGCGCCGTTGGAAGGGGCGCATCCACGGCACGTGGGCGTAGTTAAAGAGGGCGATGCGCGCCGGATCCAGGGAGATGATCTTCTCCACCGTCGGGATGAAGGACTCCGGGGTCTGCTTGGGCAGGCCGTAGATGAGGTCGACGTTGAGCTCGTTGAAGCCGCGCGCCCGACACTGCTCCATGAAGTCGCGGGTCATCTCGTAGGGCTGGATGCGGTTTACCGTCTTCTGGACCTCGTGGTCGAAGTCCTGGATCCCCATGGAGACACGGGTGAAGCCGTTGGCCTTGAGGACATCGAGGTGGTCGGTGGAGGTGATCCGGGGATCGACCTCCATGGAGACCTCGGCGTCGGCGGCGAAGTTGAACCGCTCGCGGAAGCCGGAGAGCAGCCGGTCAAGCTGGTCCGGGCGCATGAAGGTGGGGGAGCCGCCGCCGATGTGCCACTGGACCACCTCCCGGCCTGCGGCCATCAGCGCCTGGTACCACTCCGCCTCGCGGAAGAGGTGGGCGGCGTACGGGTCGGCGTGGTCGGTGTCGCCGCTGATGATGATGTTGCAGCCGCAGTAGTAGCACATCGATTCACAGAAGGGGATGTGGGTGTAGAGCGCCAGGGGCGGCGGATCGGCCTCGGCGTTGGTGCGCTCGATCTCGGCGCGGAGCTCGGGGGCGGCGAACGCCTCGGTCCACTGGGGCGCGGTCGGGTAGCTCGTATAACGCGGTCCGGCCTGGTCGTAGCGGACGAGCATCTCATGGGGGACAAAGAGGCGGCTCACGTGGGGCTCCTGAGAAGGAAATATAGACGAGGGGCGATCGTACCACGGTCGGCAGACTGCGCCCGTGTCGTGAGTCAGCCTTGTCGGGCAGCGCCGCGGTGGTGCCGAAGGGGGGACTCGAACCCCCACGGGAAACATCCCACTGCCCCCTCAAGACAGCGTGTCTACCAGTTCCACCACTTCGGCACGAAGCCCGACGGCTCGCGGAGGGAGGGGGAGGGTAGGAACCACCCCGCGAGGGGTCAAGGGGCGCATGGCTGACACCCGCGGCCGCAGCGGGTAAAAGGGACGCCATGTGGACGCGGCGGCTGATGCTCTTCTTGCCCCTGGTGGTGGTGGCGGTGCTGTTTCAGTCATACCTGTGGGTGCCCACCTATGCGCGGCAGACGGTGGGCAACCCGGAGCGGTTGGTGCGCTACATCGACGCGGGGATCGGCGACGCGGCGATCCTCAATCAGGTCCTCAACGCCGACTCGGCGAGCGCCAACATCGTGTCGCGTTGCTTCGACGGGCTGCTCGATTACGACGAGGAGCTGCACTTGCGTGGGCGGCTGGCCACCGACTGGTCGATCACCGAGCGGGCCGCCTTCCCTCTCGCCGACGGCGTGGACGGGGAGGCGGTGGCGCGGCGGGTGCAGCGGGTGCTCGGCGACACCGTGGCCGGGGTGGAGGTGGAGGCGGCGCGTGCGGCAGAGGTGCCGATCACTCTGGAGGCGGATGGGCCGGAGGTGGCGATCTCGGTGCGCCGGCCCCGCTACCTCCATCTGCGGTTGAAGAGGGTGGTGCCGGACCTCTTCGACCGTCTGGCGCCCCTGCTCGCCGCCGCCCGCTTGGGGGCGTCGGCGCGCGTCGGGCGGGTGGCGGCGCCGGGGGTGGACGGCCGAGCCCTCACCCCCCACCTCGACGAGCTGCTGCCGCTCGCGGTGGAGCGGCCGGTGATCGACTTTCGGTTGCGTGAGGGCGTCCGCTTCCACGATGGCCACCCCTTCACCGCCGAGGATGTCCTGTTCACCTGGCGGGCGATCATGGACCCGCGGAATGTGTCGCCGCGCGCCTCGGATTTCGAGCCGATCGAGACGATCGAGGTGGTGAACCCGTACGAGGTGCGGGTGGTCTACAAGCGGCTCTTCTCGCCGGCGATCACCGCCTGGACCATCGGCATCCTCCCGGAGCACCTCCTGAACCGCCAGGCCCTGGAGCGGGAGGCGGTCGCCAAGGGGCTCACCGGCGAGCCCCTCGCCCACTTCGGGATGCGCGATTCGAGCTTCAACCGCCATCCCATCGGCACCGGCCCCTTCCGCTTTGTCTCGTGGTCGTCGGATGAGGAGATCGTCCTCGCCCGCTTCGACGGCTACTGGGAGGGGCCGCCCGAGTATCGCGACTACGTCTACCGGGTCCTGCCGGACCTCTTCATCCAGGAGCTGGAGTTCCGCGCCGGCACCATCGACACCTACGGCGCCGAGCCGCACCAGGTGGCGCGCTACAAGAGGGACCCGAAGTATCAGCCCTTCTCGCGCCTCGGGAGCGGCTACTCCTACATCGGCTACAACCTGCGCCAGCCGATGTTCCAGGACGTGCGGGTGCGCCGTGCCCTGGGGATGGCGGTCGATGTGGAGCAGATCATCCGCTACCTCCTCTACGGCGAGGGGGAGCGGGTGACCGGCCCGTACCCGCGCACCACCCCGTGGTACGACCCCACGGTGAAGCCGCTGCCGTTTGATCCGGCGGCGGCGGGGCGGTTGCTGGACGAGGCGGGGTGGCATCTCGGTCCCGACGGTATCCGCGTCAAGGACGGCCAACGCCTCGCCTTCACCCTGATCACCAACCACGGCAACGCCCAGCGCAAGGCGATCGGCACTATCGTGCAAGATCAGTGGCGCAAGATCGGCGTCGACTGCTCCTTCCAGCTCTTCGAGTGGGCGGTCTTTTTGAAGGACTTCATCAACCCGGGCCGCTTCGACGCCTGCATCCTCGGTTGGTCCATGGGGCCCGACTTCGACCTCTTCCAGCTCTGGCACTCCTCCCAGACCCACCCGCAGCAGCTCAACTTCGTCGGCTACGCCAACCGGTCGGCGGATCGGCTCATCGAGCGGCTCCGGCGGACCTACGACGAGCCCACCCGGATCCGCCTCGCCCGCCGCCTGCACCGGACCATCGCCGCCGACGCCCCCTACACCTTCCTCTACGCGCCGCGCGGCACCACGGTGCTCGACAAGCGCATCGTGGTGGTCAAACACAACCCCGACGGGAGCGAGCGGTACGAGCGGATCCGGCCGACGAAGTCCGGGGAGATCGGCTTCTACTTCAACCGCTGGCGGAAGCTGGCGGAGGCGCCGGTGTTTACAGAGTAGGGAGCAGGGAAGTAGGGATATAGGGAGGTAGGGGAGGAGAGCCTTCGGGCTGACAAAGATGCCGATAGAAGCCACCCACGAAACCAATCGATGGCCGCGACAACGGCCCTCCACCCCCCTCTCCCCACATCCCTATCTCCCGACTCCCTGAATGAAGACCCTCCTCCTTGTGGGCGCCGGCGGCTTCTTCGGCGCGGCGGCGCGCTACCTGGTGGCGACCGCCGCCCACGCCGTGCTCGGCGCCCGCTTCCCGTACGGGACCCTGGTGGTGAACGTGGCCGGGTCGCTGTTGCTCGGCCTCTTCCTCGCCGTCGGCGACGGCCATCTGGGGCTGATCCCGCCGGCCACCCGGGCGGTGGTGGCGGTGGGCTTCTTCGGCGCCTTCACCACCTTCTCCACCTTCTCCTACGAGTCGTTCCAGTTGCTGGCCACCGGCAGCTGGTGGCTCGGGGCGGGGAACATCGTCGCCAACCTCTGCCTCTGCCTCTCCGCCACCGCCGCCGGCATCGCGGTGGGGCGGCTGTGGTAGGCGCGCGTTGCGCGCCGGGGGTGGGGGATGGGGTGAGGGATGGGGGGATGACGTCCCTGCGGGCCGGACGGATTGACGCAGGAGGCCGCCCGGAAGGGGGGTCGCCGGCCGCAGGCCGGCACCACCCCCTCATCCCCCACCCCCCACCCCCCACCCCCGCCAGTCCAGCGAGCATGACCGACTAAGGCTGCATCCTGTGCACCCCTGTTCGCTCTTATGTCTCCGATGTGGCTTGTTTGGGCGGCTACGGAGCACTAAGGTAACTTCTTTGATCTGGTTCTGTCGCTCGCCCAGCCCCATCCGGAGGATTGGCCGTGGAATTGAAGCTGTTGGCGGTGATGACCGCGGATATCTACGAGGAGGAGGTGCGCGACGCCTTCCGCGAGGGGGTCGGCGGCTACCTGGAGATGCCCCACCTCTTCGGGGAGATGGGCAGCCACCGCCGCCTCGGGACCGCGAATGATCCGGGGGAGGCGCGCCTCTTTTTCAACATCAACCAGCGTGAGAACCTGCAGCCGGTGATCGATCGGCTCGAACGGTTTGCCGCGCGCTGCGGTGAGGAGCCCTGTCTGAAGATGATGGTCCTCTCCGTAGATGAGATCTTCTGAGACGCAAGGGCTTACGCGAGCCCGAGAGGGGGGGGGTGCGCGGGGGGGAGGGCGTCGGGCGATCGCCGCCTGGGTCCTCTACGACTTCGCCAACTCGATCTACCCGGCGGTGATCACCGTCGCGGTCTTCGGCGTCTACTTCACCCGGGTGGTGGTGGGCAACGACGACGGCCGCGGCGACCTGTGGTGGGGGCGGGTCCTCTCCCTCTCCATGCTCGTCGTCGCCCTCACCTCGCCGGCGATGGGGGCGATCGCCGACCGCGGCGGCCTGCGCAAGGCGTTCCTCGCCGCCTACACCGGCCTGTGCGTCGGCGCGGTGGCCCTCTTCGCCACCATCCGCGCCGGCGAGCTCGCCTGGCCCTTCCTCCTGGCGGTGGTGGCGAACATCGGCTTCGAGGGGGCGCTGGTTTTTTATAACGCCTACCTGCCGGAGCTCGCCCCGCCCGGCCGTCAGGGGCGCCTCTCCGGCCTCGGCTTCGGCATCGGCTACCTCGGCTCGATCGTCGGCCTGCTGTCGGTGCTGCCCCTGGTCCACGCCCACGCCTACGCCTGGACCTGGTGGACGGTCGCCCTCTTCTACGGCCTCGGCGCCCTGCCGTGCCTCGTTTGGCTGCCGGCGCCGGCGTCGCCGGCGCCGGTGGCGCCGGGGGTGGCGGCGGTGGAGGGGTTCAGGCGGGTCGGCTCGTTGGTGCGCGAGGTGTGGGCGATGCCCGACCTGCGCCGCTTCCTCATCGCCTACTTCCTCTACATCGACGGGGTGACCACCGCCATCTACTTCACCGGCATCTTCGCCGCCACCACCCTCGGCTTCGGCGACGCGGAGCTGATCCGCCTCTTCGTGGCGGTGCAGCTCTCCGCCCTCGCCGGCGCCCTGCTCCTGGCCCGCCCCACCGACCGGTGGGGGCCAAAGGCGGTGGTCTCCGCCACCCTGGTCCTGTGGACGGCGATCGACGTGGCGGTCTTCTTCGTGGAGGGGAAGACCACCTTCTTCGTGGTGATCTGCGTTGCGGGCACCGGCCTCGGGGCGATCCAGGCGGCGAGCCGCGCCTTTGTCTCCCGCCTCACCCCGAAGGGGAAGGAGGGCGAGGTCTTCGGCTTCTACGCCCTGTGCGGCAAGTCGTCGGCGATCCTCGGGCCGCTGCTCCTGGGCACCGTCTCCCACGCCCTCGGCGGCAACCAGCGGGTGGCGCTGCTGTCCCTCGCCCTCTTCTTCATCGCCGGCTTTCTCCTCCTCCAGCGGGTGGGCGGGGAGGGGGGGTAGGGGTCGAATCCATACCTCTCCTCCCCTTGTCCCCCATTGCCGCATCCTCTAATCAACAACCGGCTCCTAATCGCAAGAGGCGGCGGAGGTTGGATCAGGATGATCGGAGGGGATCTGTTTGGACGCGCTGGCAGGACGTCTGCGTAATGTCGGAAGTCGCCCAGCACTGAGATACCGAATGGTCCGTACACTCCTCCTTCTGTTCGCCGTGTGGGTCGCTGCCGTGGGCGGCGCGCCCGACGCCGTGGCGGCCTTCAACGCGGCGCCGGTCCACCTGAGCGGTGTCCCGACCCTGGTCTACGGCAACCGGGTGGAGATCTCCGGCGAGACCCAGAAGACCTGCGTAATCCTCATCGCTATCCAGGGAGAGGACGGCGCGGCCGAGGAGGCGTACCTCGCCATCCCGAAGCAGGCGGCGAGCGAGATCGCCCGCTTCATCTGCAAGCAGAGCTACCCGGAGCGGAAGCTGGAGGACGCCGAGGTCCGCTGTGCCCTCGCCATCCAGCGCCTCTCGCCCGAAGACGTAAAAGAGATGATCGCGCCGCTGCGCTACCAGGGGAACATGCAGTTCTATTTGAAGAGCCTGAAGTTCGGCCTCGCCCGTCTGGTACGGCTGATCACCCACAACGCGGAGGAGGATGTCACCCTCTTCTGTCGCCGCAACAGCCAGGGGGTCAACATGCTCGTCGGCTTCGAGATCGGCGGCCACACCTACGATTTGACGGTGAACAACTAGCGGTGCGCCGCGCTGCGCTTGGCAGCACCCTACGGGTGGCGGGGAGTGTGACGGTGTAGGGTGTGCCAAGCGCAGCGCGGCGCACCGAACCTCTACGCAGACCCCCATCTCCTGCTGCCTATCCCGAAGGAGCCGAACCCCCACGTATGGGGGGCGCGGGACCGCCCGCCTTGGTATTTCGTTGCGTACGGTCCAAGAAAGGCGTACATTCATGGAGTGATGTACACGCGCTCACTCCAGCCGGCTCCCTCCAAGAGCTGGTTTCTGTTCGGACCTCGGCAGACCGGGAAGAGCACCCTGGTGCGCTCCCTTCTGGGGCCGGACGACCTCTATATCGACCTCCTGCCTCAGCGGAGCTTTCTCAACTACGCGAAGAGTCCCGGGCGGCTCCGGGAGGAGGTCGAGGCGCACCGCAGACGGCACGGTGACTTCACCTGCGTGATCGACGAGGTCCAGAGGATCCCCACCCTCCTGGACGAGGTGCACGCGCTCATCGAGTCCACCGGGCTCACCTTCATCCTCACCGGATCCAGCGCGCGCAAGCTGCGCCGGGGTGGCTCGAACCTGCTGGCCGGGCGCGCCTACACCTACCGCCTCTTCCCCCTGACCTTCACCGAGCTGGGCGACGCCTTCGACCTCGACCGCGCCCTGCGTGCCGGATGCCTACCGCCGGTGTGGACGGGCGACGAGCCCGACTGGCGGGAGTTCCTCCGCGCCTATTCCGAGACCTACCTGCGGGAGGAGGTGGCCGCCGAGGGGCTGGTGCGCAACATCGGCCCGTTCAGCCAGTTTCTCGACATCGCCGCAGCCAATGACGGCGAGATCGTCAACTTCACCAACGTCGCGCGGGAGTGCGGGGTCTCGGTGAAGACCGCGCAGCAGTACTACCAGATCCTCGAAGACACCTTTCTCGCCACCCGCGTACCGGCGTGGCGCAAGAGCGCGCGCAAGCGGCTGGTCTCCCATCCCCGCTACTACATTTTCGACCCAGGCGTGACCAACGCCCTTACCCACACCCTCGGCGCCGACCTGGATCCGAAGACGCGGGAGCGCCGCTTCGAGCAGCTCGTCATCAATCAGATCGCCGCGGCCATCCACTACCGGCGCCTCGACTACCAGCTCCACTACTGGCGCACCCACCACGGCGCCGAGGTGGACCTGCTCATCGGTCGCGGCAGCGAGGTTCTGTGTGCCGTGGAGATCAAGTCCTCCCGCAACATCGTCAAGGAGGGGCTGGACGGGATCACGAGCTTCCGCGCCGACCACCCGCGGACCCCGATCTTTGTCCTCGGCGACCGCCGGAACCGCCGCCTCCTCGCAGAACAGATCACCGTCCTGAGCTGGGACGACTTCATCCGCGAGGAGCTGGCGTCGCTGTGACCGGTGGCGACGCCGGCAACCGGCGACCGGGTTACCGGATCCGGCTCCCCGGCGGCGGGCCGTCGGGGACGGCGATCAGGGTGAGGTGGTCGGGGCCGTCGCCGGTGGCCAGGACCATCCCCTCGGAGCGTACCCCGAAGAGCTTCGCCGGCTTCAGGTTGGCGACCACCGCCACCCGCCGACCGACCACCGCCTCGGCCCCGTAGCTCTGGCCGATGCCGGCAACGATGGTACGTGGCGCCTCCTCGCCCACGTCGACGGTGAGCGCCAGCAGCTTGTCGGAGCCGGGGATCGCCTCGGCCTCGCGCACCACGCCGACGCGCAGGGCCACCCGGGCGAAGTCGTCGATGTTGATCCGGCCGTCCGCCGTGGACTTCGGCACCGTCTCCCGGCTGTTGCTCGTCTCCTCCACCTTTTTCTTCTTCTCTTCTTGGGCCTTCGCCCCCTTGGAGCCCGCCGCCCTCTCCACCTCGATGCGCGGGAAGAGCGGTGCCGCCTCGCCGAGGGGGGTGCCGGCGGGGGGGCCGCCCCACGCCGGCGTGGCCGGCTCCGGGCTGCCGAGCTGGGTGAGGAGCTCGCGCCCCTTCACCGGCATCACCGGGCTCACCATGAGGGCGACCAGCCGCAGCCCCTCCAGCAGGTTGCGCAGGACCCCGCGCAGGCGCGGCCGCGCCGCCTCCTCCTTGGCCAGGGCCCACGGCTCGCTCTCCACCACGTACTGGTTGAGGCGGCCGATGAGCCGCCACACCGACTTGAGCGCCTCGTGGAAGGCGAGGCGGGCCATCGCCTCGCGCCACTGCCCGATCGCCGCCGCCGCCTCGTCCGCCAGGGGGGGCGCGGCGGCGTCCGCCTCGGGCCACCTCCCCTCTTCGTAGCGGCGCACCATGGTGAGCACCCGGCTGGCGAGGTTGCCGAGGTCGTTGGCGAGATCGGCGTTGATCCGCCGCACCAGGGCGGCCTCGGAGAAGTCGGCGTCCAGCCCGAAGGTCGCCTCGCGCAGGAGGAAGTAGCGGAAGGGGTCGGCGCCGTAGGCGTCGATGATCGCGTTCGGGTCGACCACGTTGCCTACCGACTTGCTCATCTTCGCCCCGTCGATGGTCCACCAGCCGTGGGAGAAGATCTGCTCCGGCAGGGGGAGCCCGGCGGCGAGGAGGAAGCAGGGCCAGTAGACCGCGTGGAAGCGGAGGATGTCCTTGCCGATGACGTGCACCCTCGCCGGCCACTGGCGGGCGAAGCGGGCCGCGTCGTCCGGGTAGCCGGCGCCGGTGAGGTAGTTGATCAGGGCGTCGAACCAGACGTAGACCACGTGCTGCGGGTTGTCCGGGACCGGGACCCCCCACGAAAACGTGGTGCGGGAGATGGAGAGGTCCCTAAGGCCGCCCTCCACGAAGCGGAGGATCTCGTTGCGCCGGACCTCCGGCTCGATGAAGTCGGGGTGGCTGCGGATGTGGTCCAACAACCGCTCCTGGTAGGCGGACATGCGGAAGAAGTAGCTCTCCTCCGCCAGCTTGGTCACCTCCCGGTGGCAGTCGGGGCAGTGGCCGTCATCGTCGAGCTGGAGCTCGGTCCAGTACGACTCGCACGGGGTGCAGTACCAGTCCTCGTAGCTGCCGAGGTAGATGTCGCCCTTGGCCTCCAGCTCGCGGAAGAGGTGCTGCACCGCCTTGGCGTGGCGTGGCTCGGTGGTGCGGATGAAGTCGTCCGGGGCGATCTCCAGCCGCTCCCACACCCCCTGGAACCGCTTCACCACCCGGTCGGCGAGGGCGATCGGCTCGATCCCCTCCGCCTTGGCGGAGGTCTCCACCTTCTGGCCGTGCTCGTCGGTGCCGGTGAGGAGGAAGGTCTCCTCCCCCAGCAGGCGGTAGAAGCGGGCGAGGGTATCGGCGGCCACCGAGGTGTAGGCGTGGCCGATGTGGGGGACGTCGTTGACGTAGTAGATCGGGGTGGTGATATAGCGCATGGGGGCTCCGGGACGAGCCGACAAGGATCCGCCACCGTCCGGCCGGCGGCAAGCGGCGGATGGCCTTCCGCCTTCAGCGATCAGCAGATCACGACTGGCCGCCGCCACCCTGGCCGCCGCGCCCGCGCCCGCGCCCGCGGCCGCGCCGCCGGCGGCGCCGCTTGCGCTTCGGGGCGGCTGCCCCCTCCTGCTCGGGGCGCCCCTTCGTGGGGGTCGCCGCCGCCTGCCTTTCCGGTTTGGGCTTGGATTTGGCTTTGGGCTTGGGTCGCGGCCTCGCCTTGGCCTTTGGCTGCGCCTCTTCGGAGGGGACCACGGGGGGGGCCGGTGGTCGGTCGCTGTGGATCGGCTCGGGTGCGCCCGGGCGCAGGGCGTCGGTCGGGATGGTGACCCGCTCGCCGTCGCTGCGTGCCACCAGGGTGATGCGGCGGACATACTGGTGGGTGAGCACCTTGCTCTTCATCCCGTCCACGGTCACCTCGGCGCCGCGGCGCGGCAGCCCCTTGTGAAACGCCTCGTAGCCCTCTTGCTCGTAGCGCAGACAGCACTTCAGCTTGCCGCAGCAGCCGGAGAGCTTGGTCGGGTTGAGGGAGATCCCCTGCATCTTGGCCATCCGCACGGAGACCGGTTGAAACTGGTGGATGTAGCCGCTGCAGCAGAGCCGGCGACCGCACGGCCCGAGGCCGTCGAGGAGCTGCGGCGCCTCGCGCTGGGTCACCTGGCGCATCTCCACCCGGATGCGGAACTGGTAGGCGAGCTCGCGCACCAGGTCGCGAAAATCGACCCGCCGTTCGGCGGAGAAGAAGAAGGTTGCCTGTTTGGCGTCAAAGCGGTGGTGGACGGAGAGCAGGCGCATCGCCATCCCGCGTTCGCTGATCCGCCGCTTGGTGTAGAGGAACGCCTTGGCGTCGAGGATCTTCAGCTCGGCGATGCTCGCCTCGTCCTCCGCGGTCATCCGGCGCACCACCCGAGCGCTCGGCCGCTCGCCGCTCACCGGCCGCGGTACGGTGACGACCCTGCCCGCCACCAGGCCGTGCTCCGCCTGCGCCACCACCCGGTCGTGGAGAGCGAGGTCGAGGTCACCGCAGGCGCACTCCACCTGGAGCGGCCGGTTGTCCAGACTGATGGTGGTGACGCGCGCCATGCTCAACGACCTCTCCCCGCGGCGACGTGGGGGGGAGGGCCATGGTAGCCGCCCCCCCGGGCGACCGCGAGGTCCCTCTGGAGGGTGAGGAGGAGCTCGCCGACCACCAGCTTCGCCTGGCCATTGGCGTTGAGCCGGCGGTGGGCGGTGAGGAGGTGGTCGGCGGCCTCCTCGAAGAATGTGGCCGGCGGCCGGTCGGCGGCGGGGAGGTGGCGGGTGATCTCCGGGAAGCAGAGGGCCTCCTCCGGTAGTCCGGTGGCCAGGAGCATGCCGTCGCGGAGCCAGAGGCCGAGGGCGGCGAGCCACCCGGTGAGGGCGGCGTCGCGCCCCTTCACCGCCTGGTCGATCCAGGCGATGACCGCCCCCGGGTCGCCGTTGACGAGGAGCCGCCACACCTCGCTACACACCTTCCACTCCGCGGCCAGCCGCTCCGGCTCCAGGCGCGCCGCCTCGCCGATCTGCGCCGCGGCCACCCGCGCATGCAGCCGCGCCTCCCCCTCCGTCCGGCCATCGCCCCCGCCGCCCGCTGGCGGCGCCGCCTCGTCCGGCAGGGGGAGGCGGACCTCCTGGCAGCGGCTCACGATGGTAGGGAGGAGGGCGGTTGGGTTGCGCACCGTGAGGATGAGGACGGCGCCGCCCGGCGGCTCCTCCAGGGTCTTGAGCAGGGCGTTCGCCGCGGCCGGTTTCAGCTCGTCGACCTTGGCGAGGAGGACCACCTGGCGGCTGCCGGCGGTGGGGCGTATGGCGAGGTGGGCGATCATCCGGCGGATCACGTCGATCGGGCCGTCCCTGCCCGACTTCCGCTTCGCCTCCGCCGGGGCGAAGCGGGCGAGGTCCGGGTGGTTGTGGTCCGCCACCTGGCGGCAGGCGAGGCAGCGGCCGCACGGCGGTTCAGCGTCGGTGCACAGGATCGCGTTGGCGAGCCAGGCGGCGGCGGCCTCCAGCCCGCTGCCCGCCGACCCTGCCAGGAGGTAGGCGGGGGCCCAGTTGCGGCTCGCAACGATCGCCTCCAGACGGCGGCGCGCCCGCGGGTGGATGGGGAGGTCGGAGGTCATGGAGAGGGCGGTGGGTGGTGGATGCACACGGATGGGATGGCCACCCGTGCGGGCCGCCGATCATGACGAGGATGGGTAGCCTGAACAATCACCGCTGATGGTTCATGGCCGCGAACCGCTCTCAGAGGATCAGCGGAAACAAGATCGGGTTACCAGACCGTAGGGTCGGCTTCAGCCGACCGACGCCGTCATCGCAAGAAATGCCGATTGCCCCTAGCTCATGACCGACGATGGGCAATCGGAAAGAGGGCAAGATGTCAGGGG
>JAJRSX010000083.1 GCA_024278555.1 bacterium
CCCGAGGAGAAACCATGCCTGCCCGTCGTTTGGGTTTCCCTTGCAAACCTTGCGGAGCAGTACTTCCGCACGCCGAAAATCCCGATCTTGCAGAGCTTGGATCGCCTCCTCCTTCTTCCGTGAAAGGCTCCGAACCTTGGGTTTCATCATCTCATCTCACGGCGACGAAGGAAGCGTCTTCCTCCGGTTCGGCACCCCAGGTCACGAGACCTCCTCTGCATAGCCGAAGGCCTCCACAAATTGCGACAAGGTATCCAGCACACCCTCCATCTCACCGCGATAGCTCCGCCACCGACCCACCGCCTGCCGGTAGATCGGCGAGGCGACACCGCTGTAGCTCGGCGTCCTCACCTCGTGCTCACCCGCCTGCTCGTAGAAGCGCAGGACGCGGTCGTCCCACGGAAGCCCAACGAACTCCAGCAGCGCACGCGCCCGCCCCTCCGGATCCGCCACGAGATCCTCGTAGCGCAGCTCGAAGAAGGGGTTGGTGATGAAGGAGCGGTAGTGCATCCATAGCTCCATGACCGCCTTGTACAGGCGCGCCGTTCGCTCCAGATCGAGAAAGTTGACATTCGCCTGGTTCAGGTGAAAGGACTGCATGAAACAGCTCAGGCAGACGTCTCGCGGATCGCGGATCATCACCACCACCGGGGCTCGGGGGAAGAAGCGCAGGAGGTAGCCGAGGTCGATGATGTTGAGGGGCAGCTTGTCCAGAAGCCTTTGCCCCTCACCCACGGGACCCACCATCTCGCCCACCAGCTCCCAGTAACGGCGGCGCACGCGGGTGAGCGCCTCCGGAGCGACGTCACAGAGGTCCCACCCGGTCTCCAGGGGGCGGCCGAGGAGGCTCGGAAGCTCTCCCACCAGGCGGGCGAGAAGGGGTTGCTCGTCGTTCGCCGCCGCCCCGGGATGCGACGCCAGGACCTGCTCCACGAGCGTCGTCCCCGAACGAGAAAAGCCGACCAGGAGCACCGGTGAGTCCACACCGTCATCCGGCTCCTCCGCCGCCCACCCCTGGGTAGTGTTCGCGTCGAAACAGATGCGGCGGTTGTCGATCACGTGAAAGATGTGGTCAACGTCCACCTTGTCGCGATCCACCGTCGCCTCCAGGGCCCGGTTCCCCGCCTCGAAGGCCGCGAATGCCTCGCTGTAGCGCCCCATACGATCGAGGACCTTGCCCAGGTCGGCACCCGCCGCCGCCCGCAGCTGCGGCGAGCTCTCCCCGGCGAGGATCCGCTCCAGCCCCTCCCGGGCCGCCTCCAGGTTCCCCGCCCGCCGGTCGATTCTCGCCAGCAGCAGCGCCGCCTGGAGGTGGCCGGGGTGGAGCGCCAGGGCCCCCTCCACCTCCACCCGCGCCTCGTCGAGCCGGTGCATCTGCTCGAGTGCCGCGGCGAGCTGCGCCCGGAGGTGCGCGGAGTCGGGAAAGAGGGCGATCGCCTCCCGCAGGGCCGCCTCGGCCTCGCGAAACCGCGCCAGTTTCAGGAGCGCCTCACCGAGGCCGTGATGGCAATCCTGGTGGTCCGCCTCCTTGGACAACCCGGCCTGGAAGGCCGCCACCGCCGGCCCGAACTGGAAGAGGTCCATATAGGTCCGGCCGAGGGCGGCGTCCGCATCCGCAGAGCCCGCATCCATCCCGGCGGCCCGGCGGAGGCTCAGGAGCGCCTCCTGGCGCTCACCCAAGCCGCGCTGGCAGAGGCCGAGGAGCAGCCACCCCTCCGCGTCCTCGGGCGACTCGGCACAGTGGCGCCGGCACGCGCGCCGGGCCCCCTCGAGGTCGCCCGCCCGAAAGAGGGCGATCGCCTCTCCCTTCCCGTCTACACCGCCGTTCACCGATCCCTCCATGGCTCCCTCACTTTCTACGAAACGACCACCGACCACACCGAAAAGAGCAACGGCGGGTCGATCGCGACCGCGCCGTACGATACCGGCCGTGACACCACTCCCTCGCCGCCCTGGCACCGGATCCTCGGCAACCCTATCATCTTTCGTCACCCGGATCCCATCGACTTAGCGCGGCCGCGCCCTCGCGTACCTCTCTCACACGACCGCCATGGCCAGGACCTCCCCCCGCCTCCAGCGGCGCAAGCAGCAGGCGCTCCAGCTCCTGCGCCAGGGGAGCTATCCGGAGGCGGCGAGCCGGCTCACGGCCCTCTGCACCAAGCTCCCACGCGACCCCGACCTGTACGGCGCCCTCGGCCGGGCATGCACTCACCTCGGCCGTCTCGACGACGCCGTGGCCAGCTACCGCCGCGCGGTGAAGCTCCTCCCGCGCCACTGGAAGCCCCACGCCGACCTCGCCTGGGCCCTCCATCTGGTGGGTCGCGAGGAGGAGGCCGTGGATCAGGGCCGGGAAGCCGCGCGTATCGAGCCGGACCGCGCCGACCTCTGGGACAACCTCGGGATCTACCTCTGCGCCCAGGGCCGCATCGACGAGGCCATCGACCACCACCGCAGGGCACTGGAGCGCGATCCGGGGTTCTACCGCGCCCGCTCCAACCTCCTCCTCACCCTCCATTATCAGAACGAGGTCGACCCGGCGGCGCTCCTCGCCGAGCACCGCACATGGGGCGAGCGCCACACCCTGCCCTCGCCGCACCCTCCACACCGCAACCGCCCCGACCCCGACCGCCGCCTGCGCGTCGCCTACCTCTCCGCCGACCTCAGGACCCACTCCGTCGCCTACTTCCTGGAGCCCATCCTCACCCACCACGACCCCGAGGAGATCGAGGTGTGGTGCTACTCCACCCGCCCCGGAGGCGATGCCACCACCGCGCGCCTCCAGGATGGAGGCCACCGCTGGCGTGGGCTCGCCGGCCAGCCCGCGGAGGCGATCGCCCGCCAGATCCACGCGGACCGCGTCGACATCCTGGTGGAGCTAGGAGGCCACACGAGCAGCGAGATCCTCCGGGCGTGCTCCCTCGGCCCCGCCCCGGTGCAGGTAACCTACCTCGGCTACCCCGACACCACGGGGGTGCCCGCCATCGACTATCGGCTCGTCGACGGCACCACCGACCCCCCGGGATCGGACCGGTGGGCGACGGAGGAGCTCGTACGCCTCCCAGGCTGCTTCCTCTGCTACCAGCCCTCGCCCGAGGCGCCGGAGCCGGCGCCGCTGCCGGCAGGACGGAAGGGACATGTTTCCTTCGGCTCCTTCAACAACCTGGCGAAGATCAACGAGGGGGTCATCGCCCTCTGGGCCGAGGTGGTGCTCGCCGTCCCGGGGGCTCGGCTCCTGGTCAAGAACCCCTCCCTGGACGACCCCGCCACCCGTGACCGCTACGCCCGCCTCTTTCAGGAGCACGGCCTCTCCGCACGGCAGGTCGAGCTGCGCGGCCGCCTCGATCGGGTCGCCGACCACCTCGCCCTCTACGGCGAGGTGGACATCGCCCTCGACACCTTCCCCTACAACGGCACCACCACCACCTGCGAGGCCCTCTGGCAGGGTGTCCCCGTGGTCACCCTCGCGGGCACACCCCACATGGCGCGCGTCGGCGCAAGCCTCCTGCAAGAAGCCGGCCTGGAGGAGTGGGTGGCGGAGCGCCCGCAGGACTACGTGGCCACGGCGGTCCGCTGGGCCGCCGACCTCGACCGGCTCGCCCACCTCCGTGCCACCCTGCGCGAGCGGCTGCGCAACTTCCCCCTCCTCGACGGCGACGACTTCACCCGCCGCCTCGAGGCGACCTACCGCGACCTGTGGCGGCGGTGGTGCACCGAGACGACGGATTGAAGCCGCCTTCTCGCATCGAACCGCCCCCTCCGCCCCCTGCAAACCACCGCCCGCTCCCCACCCGAGAGGGGGGCGCCCCCATCCGGCCGCATCCGCGGTTCCAACAGCGGTCCCGAGGGGGAGCCACGGATGGCCACAGCCGCAGACAGATCTCCCTCCCGCAACCCCCGTGGCTCCACGTCGCCCCGTGGCCACTCACCCCGTTCGGAGCCATCGGGGATACCCCCCTCCTGCCGCCCCCACCACTCGTGCCCCGGTGCAAACGCAAAGAGGCGCCCGGGTCGCCCCGGGCGCCTCCGTGATCGTCAGCCGATCAGGCTGTCGCCCCGATTACGCCATGAACTTCCGGCGCAGCCCCACGAGGCCGAGGAGGCTGGAGCCCACGAGGGCCATGGACATGGGCTCGGGAACGGCAGTGAGGTTGACCGTCCCCGCGAAGCACGGCGAGAAGCCGGTGAACGGGCCCGCGGTCATCTTGGTCCCGGGGATGCCGTCGGCGTCGGAGTCCAGGGTGGTGAAGGTGGAGTCGATGCCATTGCCGTTGTCGGTGATGTCGGCAACCACGACCACCGGGATGCTGGTGGTGGCGCCCCAGTCGAAGGGAGCCTGCGAGGTGTAGGTGCCATCACCGTTGTCGACGAGAGTCGCGTCGTGAGCCGACCACAAGAAGCCGAAGAAGGGCGTCGGCGAGGTCAGGTTGTTGGTGACGGCGCCGGGCACCATCGTGCCGGTGACCACGGCGGAGCCTCCCACGACCGCGCCGGTCGGGTCGTACATGGTGAACGTGCCGCTAAAGGCACCGGTGCCGGTCAGCCCGGCGGTACCCGCCTGCGCGCCCGCCGCCATGCCCATAACGAAGGCGACTGTTGCCAAACTCTTGATCCACTTCATAGTACTACCTCCCTCTGCAGAGGAGTTAAAATTGAGAACCCAGGACCACCCTGGATCCCCGAAGCTTGCCAAAGTTGAGTTTCCCCCTCAGGGTCCGCCCGCCTCCAGCGCACAACAAACTTGATTGGGGTATAGCAATTCCGATGCCAGACCCGCCACGCTGGGTCATACTTTCGTCATGATATCCGTTTTTTCCTGCTATATCAATATCTTAGGCCACCTCCACCGCCCTCGACCGGGAAAATCGGGCCGCGGCGCGGTCTCAGGAAGAGACAACATTTTTTACACACCCGCCAAGTTGGCTGATTCGACGTGAGAGATCCTGCGATAACCGCTTACGGAATAATGGTTTTTCCAATTCTCAAAATGAGACCCCGGACTGTCTCACTCTGAGATGGTGGTTTTTCACCACCCTGTGGGCGGCTGCGCCGTCCACAAGAGGCGGCCGCCACGCGCCCGCCAAATACGACGTAACCATTTGTCGTAACAAGAGGTTATCCCGAGGAGATGGCCCGGCGCGGAGACCGCCCCGCGCACCGCACCCCCTGCCGCCCGGCGCCACGGGCCCGATGAAATGGAAACCGGAGTTACCATTAAAACCCGCCCAAACGGAAACTGGAGTTACCATTTATCCGTGGGGGGAAAACCACGAAGGGCACGAAGACCGCGAAGGAGAACAGCTCAACGCAAACTCCGGGGTCAGGCTTGCAAACTTGCAAGATCACACAAAAGGCTCTGAAAGCAAACTCCGGGGTCAGGCTTGCAAACTTGCAAGATCACACAAAAGGCTCTGAAAGTAGGATCGAAAGAAGACCACGGAGGCGAACAGCTCAACGCAAAGGCGCGAAGATGCCAAGGCGCAAAGGGGGGAATAATTGGGGAGGAG
>JAJRSX010000084.1 GCA_024278555.1 bacterium
AGCGGAAACAAGATCGGGTTACCAGACCGTAGGGTCGGCTTCAGCCGACCGACGCCGTCATTTCAAGAAATGCCTATTGCCCCTAGCTCATGACCGACGATGGGCAATCGGAAAGATGGCGAGATGTCAGGGGGAGGGGATACCGCCAACCGGGTCGAGGGACTCACGAGGTGATCACGGTGCGAGCCTGGAGGGCGATTTCAACACAGAGACACAGAGGACACGGAGAACTGCAAAGGAGAGGTGCTTTCCTCCTCTTGGGCCTCGCGATGGATCGCCACGGGGTTGCCGTGCACGAGGACGGCGCAAAATCGTGTTGTTTTCTGATGGAGTTCTCTGTGCCCTCCGTTTCTCTGTGGTGAAAAATCCCTTCCGGGAGCCCTCCGCCTCCCAGCCGAGGCGTGGAGCGACGCCGTACCTGAAAACGGCTCCCCCCTCCCTGGTGGATAGGATGCCACTCGCCATCCTCGACCTCTTGCGTTCAGGACGAACTACGCTGTCCGTCATGGGCAAGGGGGATAGGGAGTTCTCAAGAAGTTACGGTGCTCGGCGGGCTGAAGCCCGCCCTACGGACGGTCCCATCTTGGTCTGCATTGCTATTTCCGCTGATCCTCGAAGAGCATGAAGAGACAGACCGCAGCACGGCAGCCATCCCATAACCCTTCATGTCCTTCATGGTAAAAAGAAGATTTCTCACTTCGCACATCGCCCCTCGACGAGCGCAGTCTGCGCGCGAACCGAAGGTCTTCTTCACCCACCTCCCTCCCGGCCGTCGCTCCCTCCGGAGGTGGGGTCGATCCTCCGGAGGGCCCCCCGGAGCTGAGTCTGCCGCCGATCCAACAGATACCCCGCGGCGGTGTCGGTTTGGGTCTCGTTTGCGCGCACGCCCGGTGGTTCTTGATTGGGCTCACTCCCTACGGGATCGGCGTCCCGGGGGGGTCGTCGTGGTCGCCGTGGCCAAAGAGGCGGGCCATCTCGTCTTTCAGGAGGCCAAAGGCGGTGTAGTTGACGGCCCAGAAGAGGATGGAGGCGATGGGGACGGCGACGAAGGTGATGGCGGTCCCAGGACCGGTGGATTCGTGGATCTGATGGGCCGAGCGGATCATGTAAAAAAACCAGCTCAGGAAGGCAATGATAAACAGATTGAATCCTGCAACCATTGCGATCTGGATGAAGAATATGAGTTTTTGTTGCGTTGGTCGCATGGGGAGCCCATCCGAAAAATGTACGGATATGCGTTGTTTGTTGACCATCGTAGCAGAGTGTGCTAGTCATGTATAGCGCAGTCATCGTTATGGGGGTGGGTTGTGCACACAACCGGGATTACCGGGTTCGTGGCGGGCGTGGCAGGGCTGATGGCCACCTTGCCGCCGCAGGACGCCGGCGCCGGCACCACCCACCAGCCCATCCAGTTCAACCACCAGAAGCACACCCAGGGGTTGGAGCTGTAGTGCATCCAGTGCCACGAGGGGGTGGCGGATCGCATCCGCGCCACCCTCCCGGGGGTGGAGGTGTGTATCGGCTGCCATGAGGAGGCGGTCACCGATAGCCCGGAGGAGGAGAAGATCCGGGGCTACGACGGCGGCGGTGAGGAGATCCCGTGGCAGCGGCTCTATCGGGTGCCCAGACACGTCTTCTTCTCCCACCGGCGCCACGTCCACGTGGCGCGGGTCGAGTGCACCACCTGCCACGGCGACATGGGGAGCCTGACCCGGCCGCCGCCCAGGCCCCTGAAGAAGATCGCCATGAAGGCGTGTCTCGCCTGCCACCGCGACCGGGGCGCGCCGATCGACTGCGTCTCCTGCCACCGTTGAGGAGAGGACGGGAAATCCATGGATCGAAGGAGCTTCCTCAAGGTTCTGGCCGGCGGCACCTTCGGCGTTGCCTACGGCTATGGCCTCTTCCCGCGGCTGGCGGCGATGCCCGCGGCGGCGCTGCGGGAGCTCGGGGACGACGCCCTGCGTCCCCCGGAGGAGCGGTGGATCCCGTCGATTTGCCAGCAGTGTCCGGGGGGCTGCGGGATCCTCGTGCGCGCCTATGGCGACCGGGCGGTGAAGATCGACGGGAACCCGCTCCATCCGATCAGCCGCGGGCGGCTGTGCGCCCGCGGGCAGGCGGCCCTGCAGCTCCTCTACGACCCGGACCGGATTCGCGGCCCCATGGTGCGGGTGGGTGAGCGCGGGGCGGGCAAGTGGAGGTCGGTGTCGTGGGACGTTGGCCTCGCCGCGGTGGCCAAGCCGCTGGCGGCGTTGCGGGCCCAGGGACGGGCACACTTTGTGGCCATGCTCACCGGGCCGCCGCGTGGTCTCGATTTCATGGTGGGCGAGTGGTTCATGGAGAGCTACGGCTCCCCGAACCTGATCCCGATGGCCCGCGACCGCGCCGCCGGCCGTGACGAGGCCGTCGCGCTCATGCAGGGGGGCGAGGCGGGGGTTACCCACGACATCGAGAACGCCACCTATATCCTCTCTTTGAATAGCGGTCTCCTGGAGCGCCACTGGTCCGCCGTCCAACTCGCGCGCGCCTACGGTCGCTTTCGGCGGGGACGCAGCAACCTCCGCGGCCGCTTCGTCCACTTCGAGCCGCGCCTCTCGGTCACCGGGGCCAAGGCGGACGAGTGGGTGCCGCTCCGTCCGGGCAGCGAGGGCGTCCTCGCCAACGGCATCGCCTCGGTGTTGATCCGCGAGGGGCGTTACGACCGCGACTTCGTGCAAGAGCGGGTCTTCGGCTTCGAGGACTGGAGGGACGAGGGGGGAGCCCTTCATCCCGGCTATCAGACCCTGTTGCTCCGCTACTACCCGATGGAGCGGGTCGAGGAGGAGAGCGGCGTCGGTCGCGAGACGATCACCCGCATCGCCCGGGAGTTCTCCCGCAGCGCGGCGGCGGTGGCGATCGGCCCGGAGGGCGGCGCCCTGGGGGCGGCGGGTCTGCACGGACAGATGGCGGTCCACGCCCTCAACGCCTTGGTGGGCAACCTCCAGCGGAAGGGGGGCGTCCTGAGCCGAGCGCGGATGCCCACGCTCTCGCTCCCTCCGGTCACCCCGGACGCCGTGGCGGCGCGCTCCCTGGCGCAGCCACCGATCAACGGGGGTGGGGGCGGGGCGGTGGTCAACGGCGTGGGCTCGGCCGAGCGCCTGGCGGCGCGGCTGGCGAGCGCCGACCCCTACCCGGTGGAGGCGGTGATCCTGCGCGGCGCCAACCCCTTGTTCGACGCCCACCCCCAGGCGTCCTTCCTGGGCGCCCTGGACAGGGTCGGGCTTGTCGTCAGCCTCGCGTCGTTTCTCGATGAGACCACCGTCCACGCGGATGTCGTCCTCCCCGACTCCACCCCCATGGAGCGGTGGCAGCTCGACACCAGCTACACCCTCCAGGGCCAGCCGGTGGTCAACCTGGGGCGGCCGGTGGTCCCGCCCACCTTTGATACCCGCGATGCCAACGAGACCCTCATGGCGGTGGCGCAGCGGATCGGCGCGCCGGTCTCCGACCGCTTCCCGGTGGTCGAGCCGGAGGCGCTGATCAAGGGGGCGGTGGTGTCGCTCCACGCCGGTGGCAGCGGCGAGCCGTTCGGTGCCCCCCTGGAGGAGGCGTGGACGACGCTGTTGGAGCAGAGCGGCTGGCGCGTCCCCCACGACGAGCCCTTCGAGACGTTCTGGGAGGGGCTCACGGCGCGCGGCGGCTGGTGGGATCCGGTCTACTACCGCTACGAGTGGGGGCGGGTTCTCGCCACCCCCTCCGGCCGTTTCGAGCTCCGTTCGCAGCGGGTCGCCGCGTGGCTCTCCTCCCTGCCGGAGTCGGGGCGCGAGGCGGCGCTGCACGGTGTGGCGCCCTCCCTCCAGGGGCTTGGCACCGAGCTCCTCGCCCTGCCGCTGGCGGTCCGTGACGACGGGGCGGGCGACGCGGCCTACGACCTGGAGGTCAACCCCTACCCCATCCCGATTCTCAGTGGCCTCGCCCACACCAATGAGCCGTGGTTGCAGGACATCACCGGCTTCCACCTCTACCGCAACTGGGAGACGTGGGTGGAGATCCACCCGCAGACCGCCGGCGAGCGGGGGTTTGTCGACGGTGAGCGGGTGTGGGTGGAGTCGCCGTCCGGCCGGGTGCTGGCGCGGTTACGCCTTTTCCCCGGGGCGATGCCGGGGGTGATCAACCTGCCCGTGGGGCTCGGCCACACCTCGGGGGGCCGGTGTACGGCGGGGATCGGCGACGCCCCGCAACGGATCCTCGCCACCGGGGTGGAGCCGCTTACCGGGGCGACGGTCTATCGGGCCACCCGGGCCCGCCTGCTTCCCGTGGAGGAGAGATGAGCGCACCGACAGGGACCACCGCCCACCGGGCGCGCTGGGGGATGGTCATCGACCTCGACAGGTGCACCGCCTGTCAGGCGTGTGTGGTGGCGTGTCAGGCAGAGAACAATATCCCCAACTCGAATCCACACACCGCCCAGGGCGGCCGCAACATCCACTGGATGGAGATGATCCCCTTTGTGGAGGGGGAGTACCCGCATACCGAGATGCGCCTGCTGCCGCGCCCGTGCATGCACTGCGACAACCCGCCGTGCATCAAGGTGTGTCCGGTGGGGGCGACGCAGCTCAGCTCCGAGGGGATCGTCGGTCAGATCAACGCCCGCTGCATCGGCTGTCGCTACTGCACCACCGCCTGTCCGTACACGGTGAAGTCGTTCAACTGGTTCAAGCCGCAGTGGCCGGAGGTGATGGAGCGGTACCTCAACCCGGACGTGAGCGTGCGTTTCAACGGGGTGGTGGAGAAGTGCACCTTGTGCCACCACCGCCTGCAGAAGGCCCGCGACCTGGCGGCCTACGAGGGACGGCCCCTGCAGCCGGGGGACTACACCCCCGCCTGTGTCCAGACCTGTCCCGCCGAGGCGATGGTCTTCGGCGACCTGGCCAACCCGCGCTCCGCCGTCGCCGTCCTGTCGCGCAGCAAGCGGGCGTTTCGTCTCCTCGATGAGCTCGGGACCGAGCCCAAGGTGACCTATCTGAGAGAGGGGGTGTGACGTGGACCTCGAAGCGGCCTACCGGCGCGACGAGGAGATCCTCCTCCGACCGATCCTAGAGTCGAACCGCAACGTCTACGTCGCCGTCACCGTGCTCGGCGTCTTGGTGGCGTGGGGCATCTACGCCTATCTCTACCAGTTCCACTACGGCCTCGGGGTCACCGGCCTCAACCGGCCGGTCTACTGGGGCTTCTACATCACCAACTTCGTCTTCTTCATCGGGATCAGCCACGCGGGAACCCTGATCTCCGCCATCCTGCGGATCGCCAGGGCGGAGTGGCGGCGCGCCATCACCCGCTCGGCAGAGGTGATCACGGTGATGGTGATCTTCTTCGGAGCCGCCTCCATCTTGATGGATTTGGGGAGGCCGGACCGCCTGCTCTTCGTGATCACCCACGGCCGCTTCCAGTCGCCGATCCTCTGGGATGTCACCAGCATCACCATCTACCTGACCTCCAGCAGCCTCTACCTCTATCTGCCGCTGATCCCCGATATCGCCATCATGCGGGACACGATCCCGAAGCGGCGGTGGTTCTACGCCATCCTCGCCCTCGGCTGGCGCGGCACCCCCAAGCAGTGGCGGCGGCTGGAGCTGGCAATCCAGGTGATGGCGATCTTGGTCATCCCGGTGGCGGTCTCGGTCCACACGGTGGTCTCCTTCGTCTTCGCCATGACCGTGCAGCCCATGTGGCACTCGGCGATCTTCGGGCCGTATTTCGTGGTCGGGGCGATCTACTCGGGGATCGCCGCGCTCATCGTCGCCATGGCCATCATCCGCTGGGTCTACCGCCTGCAGGACTACCTCAAGGATGTCCACTTCCAGAACCTGGGGATCCTCCTCTTCATCATGACCCTCCTGTGGACCTACTTCACCTTCTCCGAGTACCTCACCACCTTCTACGCCGGCGAGCCGGTCCACATGGCGGTCTTCTGGGCCAAGTTCAGCGGCGAGTACCGGCACGAGTTCTGGGGGATGGTGGTCTGCTGTCTGGTGATCCCGTGCATCTTCCTCAGCAACCGGCGGATGCGGACCATGGGCGGGATGGTCTTCACCTCCCTGGCGATCACCGTGGGCATGTGGCTGGAGCGGTTCATCATCGTCGTTCCCACCTTGGCGAACCCGCGCCTCCCGTATGAGCGCGGCGTCTACCACCCGAGCTGGGTGGAGATCTCTCTGCTGGTCGGGTGCTTCGCCTTCTTCATCCTCCTCTACGTCCTGTTCACCAAGTTCTTCCCCATCGTCTCCATCTGGGAGACCAAGGCGGGGCGAGCCCATGCGGTGCGCGAGGTCTCCAGCCGGGTGGAGGAGTACCTCCCCGGCGA
This sequence comes from bacterium, assembly GCA_024278555.1. GTDB lineage: Bacteria > CG2-30-53-67 > CG2-30-53-67 > CG2-30-70-394 > CG2-30-70-394 > CG2-30-70-394. Next base: position 6,341 of record JAJRSX010000084.1, read on the forward strand.
CCCCGCCACGATGGAGGCGGGAGGTGGGTCATGAGCGGTCCGGCGTGGGGTCGCGGGTCCGGGAGGGGGGGGCGGTTTGTTGGCCAGGTGGTGGTGGCGTGCGTGCTCTGCGGAGTCCTCTTGGCGGCCATTCGTGTGGCGGCGGAGACCGCCGTCCCCTCCCTGGCGCAGGGGGCGCGCCGCGGCTGGGAGCTCTTCCTCGCCAAGGGGTGTATCCGTTGCCACACCATCTTCGGGCAGGGGGAGGGGGTGATCGGCCCGGACCTCGGGCGGATCCACCTCAGCCATCTGTCGCAGGCGGAGCTGG
>JAJRSX010000085.1 GCA_024278555.1 bacterium
CCCCTCGGCCGCATCGAGGAGCCGCTCCCTTGTGTTCACCATTCGTGCCACCGCCATCACCACCCTCCGGTCTCGATCAGAGGCGAAAAGTCAAACGTATGTTTGAATCTCTGTCAAGGGGCGGAGACCATGACCATGACAAACACGGAGGGGAGCGGCCCGGCGTGTGCGCCCGGTTGCCCCCGGCAGCGCGAGGCTGCACGATCTGCGCCCTATGTCCGTCACCACCGATCGGAAGCCGCGCTGGGCGAAGCGGCGTTTGGAGCTCGGCCGCACCGCGGCGGTCCACCGGATTCTCCACTCTACCGGTGTCCACACGGTGTGCGAGGAGGCGCGCTGTCCGAACCTCGGGGAGTGCTGGGGGCGCAAGACCGCCACCTTCATGGTCCTCGGGGATACCTGCACCCGTGGCTGCGCCTTCTGCGCCGTGGCCACCGGGACGCCCGCGCCGCCCGACCCGGAGGAGCCGGCGCGGGTGGCGGCGGCGGCGGCGCGGCTGGGGTTGCGCCACGTGGTGGTCACCTCGGTGGACCGCGACGACCTCGACGACGGCGGCGCCGGCCACTTCGTGCTCGTGGTGGAGCGGTTGCACGGTCAGGGCCAGACGGTGGAGCTCCTGACGCCGGACTTTCAGGGGGACGGGGGGGCGATCGACCGGGTGGCGGCGGCGGGGCCGGAGATCTTCGGCCACAACGTGGAGACGGTGGAGCGGCTCTACCCGTCGATGCGGCCGCAGGCGGACTACGACCAGTCGCTCGCGGTGCTCGCGCGGGTGAAGCAGCGCTTCCCGCGGTTGCTCACCAAGTCGGGCCTCATGCTGGGCGTTGGAGAGCGACCGGAGGAGGTGGTGGAGGTGCTCCGCGACCTGCGGGCGGCCGGCTGCGACATCGTCACCCTCGGCCAGTACCTCGCCCCGAGCAGCCACCACCACCCGGTGGAGGCGTACATCACCCCCGACCAGTTCGACGCCTACCGCGCGGCGGCGGAGGAGATGGGCTTTTTGTCGGTGGCCGCCGCCCCCTTCGTGCGCTCGTCGTACAACGCCGACCGGGTGTGGGAGCGGCTCGGGGCCTCCCCCGGGGCGTCCGGCGAGAGACGGTAGGAGCGGGCCATGCCCGCGATCCGCACTGCGGGCGCGGCCGACCCGACGGGCCGGGGTCGGGGGTGCAACCCCCTCCTACCGCTGAAAGCCGAGCGCTGACCGCTCCTTTACAACCGATCTGCCGCCGCCTCGATCACCGGGATGGCCAGCTCGACACGGCCGAAGGGGGCGGAGATCTGGGCACCGTCGACCCGGTCCTTGACCGCCGCCAGGGCCTCGCGGGCGATCGCCAGCCCCTCGTCGCGGGCCGCCTCCTTGGAGACCTCGCTGGCGGTGCGCATCCGCTCGACGATCGGGTCGGGGACGATGACCCCGGGGACCTCGTGGGCCATGAACTCGGCGTTGCGGAAGGAGACCAGGGGCCAGATGCCGGCGAGGATGGGGATGCGGAAAGGGGCAATCTTGTCGAGGAAGCGGAGCAGGATCTCCGGGTCGAAGACCGGCTGGGTGATGGCGAACTCGGCCCCCTGCTCCACCTTCTCGTGGAAGTGGTCGACCTCGCGCTCGAGGTTCGTCGCCCCGGGGTTGGCGCCGACGCCGATGACGAAGCCGGTGGGCGGGCCGATGCGGTTGCCGCCGAGATCCAGCCCGTGGTTGGTGGCGGCGGCGAGGTGGGTGAGGCCGACGGAGTCGATGTCGAAGACCGCGGTGGCGTCCGGGTAGTCGCCCATCTTCGGCGGGTCGCCGGTGATGATGAGGATGTTGTGGATCCCCAGGGCGGCGAGGCCGAGGAGGTCGGACTGCATGGCCAGCAGGTTGCGGTCGCGACAGGTGTAGTGGAGGCAGCTCTCGATCCCCACCTCCCGTTCGATGAGGACCGCCAGGTGCTGCGCCCCCATGCGCGCCGAGGCGCGCGGGCCGTCGGGGATGTTGACGATGTCGACGCCGGCCGCCTTCAGGGCGCGGCAGCTCGCCAGGACCTTGCTCGCGTCGGCGCCGCGCGGTGGGGTGATCTCGACGCTGGTGACGAAGTCGCCGGCGGCGAGCTTCGCCCCGAGGGCGGAGCGGGCGGCCAGGGCGGGCGGCTGCTCCGCCCCCTCGGCGGGCTCCCGCGGCTCGATGTGGATGGTGGTGCGGCCGGGGACCAGGGAGCGGATGGCGGAGCGCATCGCCCGGATGTGGGCCGGGGAGCTGCCGCAGCAGCCGCCGACGATCTTTACCCCGGCGCGTACGAAGTTGCGCGCGTACTCGGCGAAGTACTCCGGCGACGACATGTAGATCAGGCGGTCGTCGACGTTGCGCGGCAGGCCGGCGTTGGGCTGCGCCGACAGGGGGCGGTCGGTGACCTCGGCGATCCGCTCGATGGTCTCCAGCATCGGTGCCGGCCCCACCGAGCAGTTGACCCCGATGACCTCCGCCCCCGCTTGATCGAGGGCGCGGGCGAAGGCCTCCGCCGGGGTGCCGTGGCTGGTGTAGCCGTGCTCGTCGACGGTCATCTGGGCGATGATCGGCAGCTCCGGCGCCACCGCCCGGGCCGCCTCGATGGCGGCGAGGATCTCGGTGACGAGGCCGAAGGATTCGAGGCAGACGAGGTCGACACCCCCGGCGGCGAGGCCCCGTATCTGTTCCGTGAAGCAGTCACGCGCCTCCGCCTGGCTTACCTTGCCCAGCGGCGCGAGGCGCAGGGGCAGCGGGCCCACGGCGCCGGCGACGAAGAGGGTATCGCCCGCCACCGCCCGGGCGATCTCCGCGCCGGCCCGGTTGATCTCCTCGACCTGGTCGCCGAGGCCGTACGGGGTGAGCTTCTGGCGGTTGGCGCCGAAGGTGTTGGTCTCCAGGATCTCCGCGCCGGCCTCGGCGTACTGCTCGTGGATCTCCCGCACCAGCTTCGGGTTGGTGGTGTTCGCCGCGTCGTAACACTGGTTGAGGAAGAGGCCGTGCTCGTAGAGCTGCGTCCCCATGGCCCCGTCGGACAAGAGGACGCGGGCGGTGACGGCGTCGAGGAAACGGGAGGACATTGGGGCTCGCGTTGCTCGCGGGGTAAGTGAGTGGTTGGTGGTGGCCTGTGGCCGGCGCGATGGTTTCGTGGGTAGAGCAGTCGTGTGTCGAATGTGGGGTAGGAGCGAGCTCCCGCTCGCGATCCGCGGCCAGCGGCCGCGGCAGGCCTTATGGGCCTGAATCGCCGGCGGGAGCCGGCTCCTATCGGGCTGATGGTCGTTGTTACGGCCGGAAGTCTGTTGGGTTGGGAGCCCCCCTATCGTCTCACTCTCTGTCCATCAGCCACTGGGCGAGGAGGCGGACGCCGACGCCGGCGGCGCCTTTGCCGTTGTAGTAGGCGACGTCCGGGCCGCCCCAGGCGGTGCCGGCGATGTCGAGGTGGACCCACGGGGTCTCACCCACGAACTCCTTGAGGAACATGCCGGCGGAGATGGTGCCGGCGGTGCCGTCGCCGATGTTCTGGAGGTCGGCGGTCTGTGCCTCGATCGCCTTGTGGTAGTCGTCCCACAGGGGTAGGGGCCAGCACCGCTCGCCGGCCCGCTCGCCGGCGGCCACCACCTGGTCGCGGAGTCCGTCGTCGTTGGCCATGGCGCCGGTGGCGAGGTGGCCGAGGGAGACGAGGACGGCGCCGGTGAGGGTCGCCAGGTCGACCATCGCCGCCGGCTTGAAGGTGGCGGCGTAGGCGAGGGCGTCGGCGAGGATGAGGCGGCCCTCGGCGTCGGTGTTGAGGATCTCGATGGTCTTGCCGTTGTAGGCGGTGACGATGTCGCCCGGCTTCTGGGCGGCGGCGTCGGGGAGGTTCTCGGAGGTGGGGACGAAGCCGAGGACCCGTTGGCGCGGCTTCAGCTCGGTGAGGATGGAGAAGAGGCCGAGGACCGCGGCGCCGCCGCACATGTCGAACTTCATCTCGTCCATCTTCTTGCCCGGCTTCAGGGAGATGCCGCCGGAGTCGAAGGTGAGCCCCTTGCCCACCACCGCCACGGTCTCCTTCGCCCCCTTCGGGGTGTAGTCGAGACAGATGAGCTTGGCCTCCTCGGCCGAGCCGCGGGAGACACCGAGCAGGGCGTTCATCCCCATGCGCCGCATCTGTGCCTCGGTGAGGACGCGCACCTTGAGGCTCCCCTTGTTCGCCATGGCACGCGCCTGGGCGGCGAGGTGGCTTGGGGTACAGACGTTGCCCGGACGGTTGGCGAGGTCGCGGGCGAAGCAGGCGCCACGCGCGAGCAGCGAGCCGAAGGCGAGCCCCTCTCTGGCGCAGTCGAGGCGGTCGTCGGGGACGTGGAGGCGGAGCTCCTTCACCGGCTTGCGCTCCTTGTCCGGCTCGCTCTTGTGCTCCTCGAAGCGGTAGGCGGCCAGGATCGCCCCCTCGGCGATGGCGCGCCCCGGGTCCTCCGCCTGCTCGGCGCCGGCGCCGAGGCAGAGGTCGCAGGCGGTGGCGGACGCCGCCTCAAGCTGCTTCACCAGCCGCCCGGCAGCCTGACGTAGGACCTCGTCGTTGACCTCGTCGCGCTTGCCCATCCCCACCAGGACCACCGGCACGACCGCCTTGCCCACCGCCACCGCCACCGTGGCAACGGTCTTCTTCTTGCCGGTGAAGCCCGCCGCCTTGGCGAGGGCGGCGAGCTCCCCGAGGTCGGGGAGGCGCGAGTGGCACGCCTCCTCCCCCTCGGCGAGGAAGAGGGCGACGGCGCGCCCTTTGCGCGTCTTGATGGCGGTCGAGGTGGCAGTGAGCTTCATGGGCGGCATTCCTTCTTGAGGGTGATCGATGGGGACGCGCACCGGAGCGCGCCGCGGCAAGGTAGCGGCCCCCCTCGGCGCTTGGCAACGCGGTGCCGCAGGTCGGCCCACGGGTAGCGGCTCTTCGGTATACTGGGAGCACGTACTAAGGAGGGAGCCCCACTCCAACCCGAGGGGGAAGGAGGAGGAGCCATGCGGTGGTTCAGCTCTCTCGGAGCGGTGGCCGTAGCGGTCGCCGTGGCAACCCCGGTGCAGGCGCTCGTGGGCCCCTATTACGGCTACGGCTCGGTCTCCGCCGTCAGCGGCCACGCGGACGCCACGAGCCCGTACGGGTCCGACACCACGGACTACAACAAGACCGGCGAAGGGACGACGCCGCTCTCGCTCGCCACGGGGAATCGGTGGTGGTGTGAGGCGGGGGATCCCGGCTGTGGGGTCGTCAACCCACCCGGCTCCGACGCCTCGGGCTGGGCGGAGGTTAGCGTCGATCCGGCGGCGGCCACCCTCGGCGGCCTCGCCCGCGCCTTCCACGACCCGGGGCCGGTGGGCCCCCATTGTGTTCCCAACCCCTTCGGGAGCGGGCAGATCTGCCAGCCCCAGTCCTTCTGGGGATATGCCGGGGCGTGGGCATACGCGAGCCAGCTCTACGAGGTCGCCTCTGACGGCAGCCTTGCCGCCGGGGACCCGGTCACTGTGAGCGGGACGCTCCACCTCGCCGGCGACTGGCGGGGCGACCCCACCATCGTCGGTGACCGGACGGAGGCGATGGCGATCCTCCACCGCCTTGGGCTCGGCGCGACGCAGCCATGGTTCTTCGAAGGGAGCGGTGCCATCAACAGCCTCTCGAGCTACCTCGATCTCATCACGATTCCCGAGTGGAACGATGGCCTCCTCGCCTCCGCGGGGACGATGGCGGCGGTCCCCATGGCCAGCGTTGTAGCCGGCGGTTTTCCGGATCACACCGCGGTGGATCAGAGCTACCCCTTCACCGCCGACGTTCAGGTCGGCGACATCCTCCTCCTCCAAAGCTTCCTCGATGTCGAGGTCACCCTCGACAACGACCAGCTCTACCACGACGTCGAGGGCGACCTCCTCCACACGGCCGGCACGAGCCTGGCGGCGACCACCGCCGGGGCCCTCCTCCTGCCGCGCAGCGGCGTGGTACCGGAGCCCATGTCGCTCCTCCTGGTAGCAAGCGGCGTGGGCGCCGCCTTTGTGGCTCGACGGCGGTCAATGTGACCGTGAGGCGATGCGGCTATGGCCGCACCGCCTCGATCGACTTCACCACGTCGAGGTAGTGGTGGGTGATCCGTTCGACGCGGAACCCGGCGCGCTCCACGTTCGCCACCGTGTCGCGGTTGAGCTCGGTGGAGAGGTGGGCGAGGTGGCGGGAGAAGAGGGTCATCGCAAAGAGCAGTGGCCGCACCAGAGGTAGCCGGCTCGCCGTGTGCTCGAACATCAGCAGCCGCCCGCCCGGTCGCAGGACGCGAAAGAGCTCCCCGAGCCCCGCCGCCGGGTCGGGGACCGAGCAGAAGGTGCAGACGGAGAGCACCGTATCGAAGCTGCCATCGGCGAATGGGAGCGCCGTGAGGTCGGCCTCCACCAGGTCGAGCCGCCCCGAATAGGTGGCGGCGCGTGGCCGGGCCCGAGCGAGCATCGCCGGGGAGATGTCGACACCGGTGACCTCCAGGCCCGGCGGCAGGAGGGCGATATCGAGGCCGGTTCCTACTGCCCCAAAGAGGGTGCGCCCGGCGATGCGGGAGAAGAGGTCGCGCTTCGGCGCAGCCCAGCGTCGCTCCTGACCGCGGGTGACCAGGTCGTAGGTGCTCGCCTGGCGGTCCCAGGCGCGCGCCAGGGCGGTGCGCTCCATCACCCCTGAACCCCGCGGAGGTTTCGGTCGAGGTGGTGGAAGTAGAGGGCGACGGCGAGGCCGACGAGGGCGCCGTCCATCGCCACCCCAACCGCGGGGAGGCGGCCGTGGACCATCGCCCCCACCATCCCCGCCGCCATCCCCCCCCACATCCCCGGGACCATCACCTCGAACATCCCGGTGATCGGGGTAAGGAGGAGGGCCCCCACCATGGCCACAAACATGCCGGCCACCATCGCCGCCACCATGGCCACGCCGCCGCCCAGCGCGGCGGCGGCCCCGCCGCAGGTGGCCGCGACCGCGGCGAGGAGGGCCACACAGGCGATATCGATGAGGCGACGCATGGGGTGACGACACCACGGATCCGCCGACGGGGCAAACCTGGGAGAGCTCGAGTGGATCGTCGGCTCTGGTTTACCCCTGCAGGGCGATACCGGCGATCGGTATCGTCGGTGATCGAGCCGCAAATGGGGCGCAAATGGTGGTGCCTCCACTCTGGCGTCTCCGGTGGCGCTCATCCGCGCGCAATGGCCTGGAAGGCGTTTTTTTGGCCACGGAATCCACGGAAGGGCACGGAATAGGGGTCTCCTGTTGGGCTGGGCGAGCGACCCGAACCCCATTCTTGCTCGAAGTAGGACCGGCGCCACCTCGTCCTCTTCCCCCCCCCCGCCGCACGCTCTCGCCCCTTCCGTGGGTTCCGTGGCCAATTCCCTGCCGGGCAGCATGGTCCCCGCGTCTCTGCGCGAGGGCCCCCAACCGACGATTCTGGTGACGATCCTGGCGTTTCCGCATCCCCTTTATACGTGGCTATGATGCGGCCCATGGACGAGGCCGAGATCGAGGGGTTCCGCGAGGCGTTGCTGCGGCTGCAGGCGGAGCTTCGGGGGCTTGAGAAGGTGGCTTTGGAATCGACGAAGCCGGTGGAGCTGGATCAGTCGCGGGTGGGGCGGTTGTCGCGGATGGACGCGATGCAGGGGCAGCAGATGGCGCTCGAGGTGGCGCGGCGGCGGAAGCAGCAGTTGGTGAAGATCGAAGGCGCCCTGCGGCGCATCGAGCTGGGGACCTTCGGCGACTGCTACGTGTGCGGCGAGCCGATCGATCTCCGGCGCCTCTCCATCGATCCGACCAATACCCGCTGCGTTGGTTGTGTGGAGTGACCCGGCCTCGCTACCGCTCACAGGAACTGCCTATCCCGTTAGCTCAGCAAAGCTGGATGGTCTGGTAAAACAGGAACACGAAATCTTGAAAAGCACGGAAAAACTCCCTCAATACTTTTCGTGTTTTCTTCCTTTCGAGTCTTCATGTCCCCATCGGGCTCATCCATCTGAGCTAAGGGGATAGGCGTATTACAGGAAGGGTGAGAGGAGCCAGCAGAGTGCGTCGCGCAGGCGCACCGGGAGGGAGCGGCCGTCCACCTCGTCCAGGGTGACCGGGGTCGACTGGGCGACGATGTCGCGCACCTGGTCGCCCATCGTTGCGGCGAAGGCGGGGTCGTGGATCTCCAGGGCGAGCTCGAAGTTGAGGCGCAGGCTCCTCGGGTCGAGGTTCGCCGAGCCGATCTGGGCGTACTCGCCGTCGACCAAGAAGAGCTTTGTGTGGGCGAAGGGGGGCGGCTGGTAGTAGACCGCGACGCCGCGCTGGAGGAGCTCCCAGAGCATGTTGCGGGTCGCCCAGTGGACGAAGGGGAGGTTGCTGCGTTCGGGCAGGACGATCGTCACCCGCACCCCCCTCAGGGCCGCCACCTGCAGGGCCGCGATCACCTCGCGCGGGGGGAGAAAGTAGGGGGTGACGATGTCGATGGAGCGGCGGGCCGCGGCAATGGCGCCGAGAAGCACGCTCACCAGCTTGTCGAGGTCGTCGCCGGGGCCGGTGGAGATCGCCCGGCAATGGGCACTCCCCTGCCTACCCAGCTCCCCCGTGGAGAGGCCGATCTCCTCGCCGGTGGCAAAGCGCCAGTTGTCGGCGAAGACCTCCTCCAGGTCGCGCACCACCGGGCCGGCCACCGCGAAGTGGATGTCTTGGGTCTGGTGGGCGGTGGGGTGGGTGGCTACCAGGTGGCGGTCGCCGATGTTCATCCCGCCGGTGAAGCCCACCTCGCCGTCGACCACCATGAGCTTGCGGTGGTTGCGCAGGTTGATGTGGAGAGCCGGCGGCAGGAGCCGCGGGGGGAGAAAGCGCGCCACGGCCACGCCGCGCCGCGCCAGCTCTTGGCTCGCCCGCGGCCGGGCGTACCAGTCGCCGACGCCGTCGATGAGCACCCGCACCTGCACGCCGCGCCGGTGCGCCGCCTCCAGGGCGTCGATGAAGCGGCGGCCGGTGCGGTTGGTCTCCAGGATGTAGGTCATCAGGTAGACCGTGTGGCGTGCCTGCTCGATCGCCGCGACCATCTCCGGGTACGCCTCCTCGCCGTTGACCAGGGGGCGTACCTGGTTGCCCGGCAGGAGCGGCCTCCCGGAGACCCTCCGGGAGATGCGGGCGATGGCATCGGCGGCGGTCTCTCCCGCGCCCCGGTCGTCGAGCCGGAGTCCCCCTCCCGCCTCCGCCGCGCTCTCGTAAGGCATCCGGAACCAGTAGGTCGGCCGCCCGTGGAGCTGGCGGGCGCGGGTGCGCACCCGGTTGATGCCGAAGGCGAAGTAGAGGAGCGGCCCGGCGAGGGGAAAGAGCAGCGTCGCCGTGATCCAGCCGAAGGCGGCCCGCGGGTCGCGCTTGTACATCAGCGCATGGGCCGCGGCGACCGGCGCGACGAGCAGATGGAGGAGGAGGAGAAGGGTGGTCACCATCGCTTACTCCTCTCCTAAAGTGCCCAGACCCTCTAGCTCAGGTGGATGGTCCGATGGGAACACGAAGACACGAAAGGGGGAAGACACGAAAGATTTTGATGGAGTCTTTTCGGGTTTTGGGTCTTCTCCTCGGACAGAAAATGAAGGTAGACCCCCATTCTGACCCCGATCTCCTGCTGGCTCTTCACCCTGTTGATGATCGCCACCGCGGTGCTGTTCACCATTGCCGCCCGTTACTGTCGTGGCGAGACCTACATCCACGAAGAACACCCGGCGCGGCGGGGCGATCCACTGCCGGCTGAACGGTGATCGCGTCGTGCTCTCGGGGAGCGCGGTGACGTTCATGGAAGGAGTCCGGCCTGCGCTATGGGTTTCTGGATCGAGGTAAACGATCGGCCGTCGCCGGTATGCGGTCCAGGGCTCACCGCACCTGGTCAGGGAAGAGGCCCGCCTCCAGTGGGGAGCCAGAGCGGCGGGGAAGGGGAGACGCAGGGGCGCCCGTGGGCTCGCTGCGGCTAGCACGCCACGCTGGGTCACAACGCCGCGGCGCTCAGCCGAGCTCGGCGGGGGCGTCCCAGCTCCCGGTGAAGACCAGCGCCCCCAGGGTGACCGGCGCCACCGAGCGATCGGCGAAGGCCCGCGGGCTCCAGCGCTGTGCCGGAAGGTCGTGGATCGGATAGTCGGTTGTCGCGAGCTTGTTCATCGGGATGCTGCCTCCCCGAGGGCAGCGAGTGGGCTGCGTTGTTAGATGGTGTCGCGATCACAGTCCGTCGTGCGTGGCTTCAGCGCAATCGCCGTGGCCGAAAAATGGGGCCGACGATTTGGGGGCGCTGCCGGCCCACACGCGACGACCGCTCGAACGGCCGTGTCGCTCAAAACGAGAGGCCGTGGGTGACAATGGCGATCATCACGCCGCCGGTGACCAGCTTGATCAGGCTGCCGGCGAGGCGGCCCATGAGCGCCCCTTTGGCCACCGCCTGGGCGTTGCCCGGGTGGCGGGTGCGGGAGTACTCGACGGCGAAGGCGCCGCCGAAGGTGCCCGCCAGGGCGCCGGCGATAGAGCCGAGAATCGGTGCCACTGCCGAGCCGAGGATCGCCCCCACGATGCCGCCGGCCATGCCCCCCACCGCGCTCCACACACTCCCCTTTGCCTGCTTTGCCCCGAAATAGCCCGCCACCGCCTCGCCGACCTCGGCGGCCACGGCGAGACAGAAGAGGGTGATCGCCACCCACCACGGCAGCACCTCGGCGCCGGCGATGAGGGTGAAGAGGGCGGCCGCGGCCGCGATCAGGAACTGGCCGGGCACGCCTATGGGGATGACCAGGAGCCCCACCACCATGGCGAGGTAGAGGAGGGTCGCCTCAACGATCAGTCCGGCGGTGGCGAGCATCGGTTCTCCTCACGGGCAGGTGAAGGTGTCGAGCTGCTCCACCGCGCGGTCGAAGCGCAGCAGGCCGTAGCCGCCCTTGTCGTCGCGGCCCGGGGCGCGGACGTCTTCGGCGGTCTCTCGTAGCAGCCTCCGGAGGCAGTCGTTGGTGAGGGTGGGGCGGGCGGCCAGGAGCGCGGCGGCGACGCCGGAGACCAGGGGGGCGGCCATGGAGGAGCCGGAGAGGAGCTGGTAGCCGCCCTGGAGGAAGGCCGAGTAGATGTGCTCGCCCGGGGCGGTGAGCTCCACCGTGCGGTGGTAACTGGAGAAGTCGGCGATGTCGTCGTCGGCGAAGGCCCAGGCGGAGACGGAGATGGCGTCGTTGTAGCCGGCCGGGTAGAGCTGCTGCCGCTTACCGGCGTTGCCCGCGGCGGCGACCACCACCACCCCGGCCCTCCAGGCGTCGCGCACCGAGTCTTCGAGGGTGTGGCTGTCGTAGGGGGCGCCGAGGGAGAGGTTGATGACCCGGGCGCCGTGGGCGACCGCGTAGTCGATGCCGTCGGTCACGTCGCCCATGGAGCCGGTGCCGCGGCTGCCCAGCACCCGCACCGGCAGGAGCTTGCCGGCGAAGGGGGCGGCGATGCCGATGTGGTTGCCGGTGGTGGCGGCGGCGATCGCCGCCACGTGGGTGCCGTGGCCGTTGTTGTCGCGGGTGGTGCCGCTGTCACGCAGATAGTCGTGGCCGGGGAGCAGCCGCCCGGCGAGCTCCACGTGGCGCTCGTCGATGCCGGTGTCGACGATCGCCAGGGTGACCGCTGCATCCAGGGGGCGGCCGTGGAGAAGCTCCAGGGCGCGCGGCCCGCCGATCCGGCGGAACCCCCACTGGAGGGTGGTCACCGCCGGGTCGCTCGCCCAGGCGGCGACGGTGACCGGGTAGTTGGGCTCCACGTAGGCGACCCGCGGGTCGGCGGCCAGCCGGGCCACGGTGGTGTCGAGGTCCTGGCCGTCGAGGGCGAGGCGGGTGACCGGCCGGTAGTGGAGGGTGCCCGCCTCGCGGGTGGCGGTGGCGTGGACCAGGTCGCCGATGGCGCTGGTGGTGACCACCCCGGGGCGCAGGCGCACGAGGAGCTCGGTGATCGGCGGGGCGGCCTCGGCGGTCTGGGCGATCGCTGTCACGGCGACGGCGAGGAGGAGGGTGAAAAGGGTGAGGAGGGCGGCGCCCCACCCCCTCCTCACGGGGCCCGGCGAGGCGGGATAGGGGCCGGCTCCCGCCGGCGAAGCAGCCCCTTCGGGCCTGCCGCGGCCGTTGGCCGCGGCTCGCGAGGGGGAGCTCGCTCCTACCGTGATCCTGCGGGTTGGGGATGCGGTTTCGGGACACATCTTCATCGGGCGACCTCCAGGCGCAGGGTCTCGCCGGGGAAGGCGGCGACCGGGGCGAGGCCGGTGGAGTCGGTCGCCACCCGCCACACGGTGTCGCCGTCGACGAAGAAGCAGGTGCGGCCGTGGGGGGAGATGAGGATGGGGCCGTGGCTCTCCCGGCTGGTCCCGACCAGGGACGTCGGGCCGCTGCCGTCCACCGGGATCCGGTGCGGCCGGATCGACCCGTCGCTCGCCACGAGCGGCAGGATGAGGGCGGGCGGGTCGGTGTAGCGCCAGCCGCCGGCGTGGAGCCGCCAGTCGGCCGGGGCGGTAGAGGCGGGGGGGAGGCGGTCGCTGGCGGTGTGGACCGCGCCGGTGTCGACGGCCATCAGGTCGAGCCGCTCGCCGCCGCCGTCGTCCACCGCCATCGCCAGGTAGCGCCCCTGGGGGGAGAGGGCGGGGAAGCCGTGGGGGAGCTCGAGGTTGAGGTGGTGGACACCAAAATTGTCCGCCCCCACCACCCGCGCCCGGCCGATGGGGTCGAGATCCCACACCTGGATGCGCTCCTCGAACCCCTCCTCCAGGGTGTCGAAGAAGAGGAGGTCCTCGTGCACCATCGCCAGCTCGCCGCCGAAGAGGAGGCGGCGGCCGTCGGCGGAGAGCTCTGGGTCGCGGTCGAGGGTGAAGACCGAGTAGGCGGTGCGGATGAGGCCTAAGAGGGCCTCGCGATCCTCCTCCGGGGTGAGGGATTTGCGGCGGCCGGTGGCGCGGTCCCAGAGGATGAGGTCGGTGAACAGCTTCGCCTTGTTGGCGTAGGCGAGGAAGCGGCCGAAGGGGCCTACGGTCGCCTTCCAGGCGCGGCCGTCGAGGAGGGCGGCGCCGCCCGGGGCGTCACGGGCGACGCGGAAGAGGCGCAGGTTGGGGTCGTCGAGGGAGTCCCAGAGGCCGTAGATGAGGTGATCGCCGTCGCCGTCCCAGGCGGCGGAGACCACCCGCCGGGTGACGCTCGGGGTGAGGTCGCGGACGCCGGTGTCGTCCGCCACCCAGAGGTGGGCGCCGTTGGCGGCGGCGGTGGTGGCGCCGGCGGCCGGGGCGATGAAGGCGACGCGGCGGCCGGCAGGGGAGGTGGGGGTGCGGTCGTAGACCGCGACCACGCCGCTGGCGGTTGCGGCCGCCGGGAGGGCCTCGGTAGCGCCGGTCTCCGGGTCGACGGCGAGCAGGCGGGTGGTCCCGCCACCGTCGGTCGCCCACAGGTAGAGGTGGTACGGCGCCTCGTCGGTGGCGGCGTCGAAGGGGGCGAAGTCGAGGGTGTCGGGGACCCCGTCGTTGTCGTCGTCGCGGTCGGCGTTGTTGCCGATCCGGTCGCCGTCCGCGTCCGCCTGCTCGCCGGGGTCCTTGGCGAAGGCGTCGTCGCAGGCGGTGGTCGCGGTGGTGCACGGGGCGTCGCCGACTACCCCGGAGTGGTCGCCGTCGTCGAGGACACCGTCGTCGTCGTCGTCCGGGTCATCCGCGTCGATCAGGCCGTCGCCGTCGGTGTCCGGCCGCAGGCGGCCGTCGATGGTGGCCCGCTCGATCTCCGTGTGGCGGTTGACCACCCCGTCGGTGGCCGACCCCTCGGTGGGGCCGAAGGTGCGGCCGAGGTAGAGGTGGTAGGTCAGGGTGCGGGCGGCGGCGCCGGCCTCGCTCACCAGGTCGTCGATGCGCAGGTGGAGGGTGTCGGCGAAGTAGCTGTTGAGGGTGGCGTGGGGGGCGCGCTCCACCAGCTCGATCGTCCGGTTCACGTGCACCGTGCGCGGGGTGCCGCGGGTCGGGGTGAGGGTGAGGTCGGCCTCGTCCACGTGGCGGGCGCCCACGTGGAGGTCGTTGGGGAGGAGGAGGAGCGGCGGGGTGGCGGTAATCGTCCCCCCGGTGACCGCCTGCTGCATCAGGGAGAGGCCGCCGCCGGTGGCCGCCAGGGTGAAGCCGAGGGTGGTGGTGGGGGCGGTGGCGGCAGGGAGGCCGAAGAGGAGCAGCGGGTCGGCGCCGTGGAGGAGCTCGGCGTCACCGAGGTAGGTCCAGGTGTCGTCTTTGCCGGTGGGGAAGTAGTCGCCGATGTCGTCGCCGCCGCCCCCCTTGTCCTTGAGGCCGAGGTAGTCGTCGATCACCCGGTCCGGGAGGAAGATGTCGAGGAGGTCAGCGAGGGGGTCGTTGAGGGTGTCGGCCACGTTGTTGATGAGGTCCACCGCCGGCAGCCCCTGGCCGGTGACCCCGTTGACGGCGGTGGAGAGGGCGCGGAGGGGGACGGCCCCGCGCGACAGGTAGGTGCGGTTGCCGGTGCGGGTGGCGGCGAAGGAGATCGCCGCGCCGACGACCACCCTCTCCGTCATAGGCCCGGTGGCGGGGGGCGCGACCGTGTCGGCGGCCGGGGTGGCGGCCGGTGGCGCCACCGCCGTGAGGGGGGCCGCCTGGTCGGCGGGTGTGCCGCCGCCTCCGCCGCCGCCACAGGCGGCAGTGAGGGCGAGGACGAGGGGGAGGAGGCGGTGAAGGTCCATGGGGTTCGGCTCTGCGGTGGGGGCCGCGACTACCCAAGATACAGGAGCCGTCAGGCGGCGGGGCGTTCCCTCCCCACGCGATCGGAGCGTTTTGCTGTGGTAGGATCCGCGCCCTTCGGAGACCTTTCATGCAACCACGCACACTGCTCGATAAGATTTGGGATGCCCACGTGGTGGAGGAGCTGCCCGACGGCGCCACCCTGCTGTACATCGACCGCCAGCTCGTCCACGAGGTGACCAGCCCGCAGGCGTTCGAGGGGCTGCGCCTCGCCGGCCGCCGGGCGCGTCGTCCCGGCGCCGCCTTCGCGGTCCCGGACCACAACGTCCCCACCATCGGTCGCGACCAGGGGATCACC
>JAJRSX010000086.1 GCA_024278555.1 bacterium
GTCCTCTGCAGGCTGAAGGGGAGAGAGGAGGGGGGGGAGGGAGAGAGCGGCAGCCCCTACTCCTCGGTCGCCTCCTCGCCAGCGGCCTCACCCTCTTCGCCTTCGCCCTCTTCACCCTCGGCCACGATCGCCTTCTCGATGCGCGGCGCCACGATCTTGAAGAGGACCGTCTCTTGCGGGGCGAGGACCGACACGCTGGTGTCCAGATCGGCGACCGTAAAGGTTTGATCGATGTCGAGGTCGGTGAGGTTGACCTCGATGGCCTCGGGCAGGTCACCGGGGAGGCAGCGGACCCGCACCCGATCGCGCACCACCTGGAGGATCCCGCCGTGGCGGACGCCGGCGGGGTCCTGGCCGGTGGCCACGAGGGGAACCTCGAGGGTGATCGGCCGGTCGGCGACGATCTCCAGGAAGTCGAGGTGGAGCATCCGCCGGGTCACCGGGTGGACGCTAAGCTCTTTGATCACCGCCGAGCGCGTGGTGCCGTCCACCTCCAGCGCCGCCACGGTGTTGCGCGGGTGGTGGCGGAGGAAGTCGATGAGGTCGCGGGTACCCACCGACAGGGGGGTGGCACTTCGGTCGCCGCCGTAGAGGATGGCGGGGATCTGCCCCTCTCGGCGGAGGCGGCGGGCGGCGGACTTGCCGGTGTCGGTACGGGACTCACAGGTCAGGGTGACGGTGGCGGACATGGCGATTTCGGGGATCGGGGGTGCAGGGGCCCTGGGTTACGAAAAGAGTGCGGAGACCGAGGTCTCTTCGTGGATGTTGCGTACCGCCGTGCCGAGGTAGGGGCCGACGGAGAGGGTGGTGATCTTCTTCTTATCGACCCCGTCGGGGAGCGGGATGGTATTGGCCACCACCACCTCCTCCAGGGGGGAGGCGGCGATCCGCTCATAGGCGGGGCCGGAGAGGACCGGGTGGCTGCAGGCGGCGACCACCCGGCGTGCGCCGTTGGCGATCAGGGCGGCGGCGGCCTCGGTGAGGGTGCCGGCGGTGTCGATCATGTCGTCGACGATGAGGCAGTCGCGGCCGGCCACGTCGCCGATGATGTGCATCACCTTGGCCACATTCGGGCCGTCACGGCGCTTGTCGATGATCGCCAGGGAGGCGTCGTCCATCCGTTTGGCCACCGCCCGCGCCCGCTCCACGCCGCCGGCGTCGGGGGAGACCACCACCAGGTCCTTGAAGGTGTGGTTCTTCAGGTAGTCGATGACGATCGGCGCGGCGTAGACGTTGTCTACGGGGACATCAAAGAAGCCCTGAATCTGCCCGGTGTGCAGGTCCATGGTGAGCAGCCGGTCGATGCCGGCGACGCTCAGCAAATCCGCCACCAGGCGGGCGGTGATCGGCACCCTCGGCATGACCTTGCGGTCCTGGCGGGCGTAGCCGTAGTACGGCACCACCGCGGTGATCCGTTGCGCCGACGCCCGCTTCAGGGCATCGACCATCACCAGGAGCTCCATCAGGTTGTCGTTGCACGGGTGGCAGGTGGACTGGACCACGAAGCAGTCGTAGCCCCGCACGTTCTCACCCAGAGCGACCTGGATCTCCCCGTCGGAGAAGCGGTTGACCGTGGCGGCGGAGAGGGCGATACCCACCTCCTCGCACACCTCCAGGGCGAGGGGGAGGTTGGAGGAGCCAGAGAAGATCTTCAGCTTGTTGCTCATGGGGCGCTGGTTGGGGCGGTAGGATTCGAACCTACGATTGCAGGGATCAAAACCCTGTGACTTACCACTTGTCGACGCCCCAAGAGAGGGTCGTGGATCGAAAGAGGGGAGAGACCCCCGGTCGGGAAAAGGGCTGGGGAGGCTAGCGCCCGGCCCACCTGGAGGTCAAGCAAGAAGCTCGGTCCCGACGCGATCCCGCCCGCCCGCGGTAGCAGCGGGTTGTACCCGCGATCCGTGCCTGCGGCGCGGCCGGCCCTTGGGGCCGGGGTCGGGGGTACAACCCCCTCCTTCCCAAGACCCCGAGGCCCCGGCGCCGTCCCGACGATCTTCCCAAACTGTCCTTGGTAATAAGGTTCGGCCGTCGTTCGTTTGGCCTACGACACCTGGCCGACCGCCGCCTCCACCGCCTCGGGCAGCTTGGGGATCGCCTCGGTGAGGATGTCGCAGCCGGTTTCGGTGACCAGACAGTCGTCCTCGATACGGATGCCGATCCCGGCGAGCTCCGGCGGCACGCCGTCGCCGGGGGCGATGTAGAGGCCCGGCTCGACGGTGAGGAGCATCCCCGGGCGGAGCCTTCGCCAGCCGTCGTCGTCGCGGTAGTCGCCCACGTCGTGGACGTCCATCCCGAGCCAGTGGCCGGTGCGGTGCATGTAGAACCGTTTGTACGCCTCCGCTTCGATCAGCTCCGCGACCGGGCCGGTGAGCAGCCCGAGGTCGACCATCCCCTGGGTGAGGACCTCGACTGCCGCGGTGTGCGGCTCATCCCAGCGGTTGCCGGGGCGCACCCGCCCGATCGCCTCTGCCTGGGCGGCGAGGACGATCTCGTAGCAGTCGCGTTGCGCCGGGGTGAAGCGGCCGGTGACCGGGTAGGTGCGGGTAACGTCGCCGGCGAAGAGGTCGAACTCCGCCCCGGCGTCCACCAGGAGGAGGTCGCCGGCCGCCATTCGCCGCCGGTTGTCCACGTAGTGGAGGGTGCAGGCGTTCTCTCCCGAGGCGACGATCGACGGGTACGACCAGGTGGTGCCGTGGCGGAGAAAGGCGGTCTCGATCGCCGCCTGCACCTCGTACTCGAAGCGGCCCGGCGCCGCCGTTGCCATCCCCGCCCGGTGGCCGTCGGCGGTGATCTCGCAGGCGCGCCGCGCCGCCGCCACCTCCTCCTCCCCCTTGATCAGGCGCATCTCGTGGAGGATCGCCTCCACGTCCACCACCACCCGCGGCGCCCGCACCCCGGAGCGCGCCCTGGCCCGCACCCGGTTGAGCCAGCCGGCGACCCGCCGGTCGAGCTCCGGCTGGCGGCCGAAGGGGTAGTAGAGGTGGGTCACATCCTCCAGGTAGGGCGGCAGGAGGTCGTCGATCTCGCCGATCGGGTGGGCCTCGTCGGCGCCGAGCGCCTCCATCGCTCCGTCGATCCCGAGGCGGTGGCCGGTCCACTGCTCCTTTGCCGGGTCGCGCTCGCGCACGAAGAGGACAAACGGCCCCTCCTCCCGGCCCGGGGCGAGCAGCGCCACCGCCTCGGGCTCGTCGCAACCGGTGAGGTAGAAGAAGTCGGAGTCGGGGCGGTACGGGTACTCCACGTCGCGGTTACGCGGCCGCACCGGCGTTGCCGCCAGGATGGCGATC
Source organism: bacterium (assembly GCA_024278555.1). GTDB lineage: Bacteria > CG2-30-53-67 > CG2-30-53-67 > CG2-30-70-394 > CG2-30-70-394 > CG2-30-70-394. Next base: position 3,288 of record JAJRSX010000086.1, read on the forward strand.
CCCCCCTCCATCTGCTCCATGAAGCGGGTACGGCGGGCGGCAAAGGTGGCGGGGTCCATGGGGGCTCGCTGTGCTCGCAGGGGGTAGGGAGGTAGGGAGGTAGGGGCGGTCAGCCCTTCGGGCTGATGATTATGCCGATGGGGCGGCTGCAATACAGCGGCGGAGAAGCACGTGTCGATCGGGGAGACTGCCCACGAGTAAAAACTGTGGCCGCGAAGCGGCCATCCACCCCTACTTCCCTACTTCCCTACTTCCCTAAGCCTCCGCCTCCACCACCCGCACCTCCACCTGTGCCAGGGCGGCGGCGAGGAGCGGCTCCAGCTCCAGGGCGTGCTCCACCGCGCTGAGCTTGCGGTCGGTGGAGCGGGTCGCCGGCTCCTTCGGCTCCAGGAAGGAGCAGCAGTCCTCGTGCGGCTCGATGGAGAGGTCGAAGGTGCCGAGCCTCTTGGCCTCGTCGATGATCTCCTCCTTGTCCCAGCCGAGCAGGGGCCGGAGGATCGGTATCGGTGAGCAGCGGTCCACCGCGGTGAGGTTGGCCAGGGTCTGGGAGGCGACCTGGCCGAGGGACTCGCCGGTGACCAGGGCCGGCGCCTTCAGCCGCCGGGCGATCTCCGCGGCGAGGCGCACCATCGCCCGCCGGTAGAGGAGCACCCGCAGGGACGACGGGGCGTGGCCGACGATGTGGCGCTGGATGTCGAGGAGGGGGATCTGGTGCAGCTCGCCGGGCCCCTGGTAGCGGCCGAGGAGCCCCACCAGCCCGACCACCTTCTCCTGGGAGGCGGCGTTGGTATACGGGAAGCTGTGAAAGTGGACGAAGCTCACCCGGCAGCCGCGGCGCATCATCCGGGCGGCGGCCACCGGCGAGTCGATGCCGCCGGAGAGCAGCGCCACCACCTGGCCGCTCACCCCCACCGGCAGGCCGCGCCGCCCCTCCATCCGGTCGCAAAAGACGAAGCAGCGGCGGTCTACCACCTCGATCCGCACGGTCAGCGCCGGATCGCCCAGGTTGACCGGCCAGCCGGTCTCGCGGGCGACCAGCCCCCCGATCTCCTGGTTGATCTCCTGGGAGGGGTGGGGGAACGACTTGTCCGCCCGCTTTGCCCGCACCGCGAAGCTCGCCGCAGTGTGGCCCTCGATGACCCGCAGGGCGGCCTCGCGGATCGCCTCCATCTCCGGGGGGCAGGCGAGGGCGGGGGCGAAGTAGGCGATCCCGAAGACCCGCCGCAGCCGTGCGATCGCCTCCTCCTCGTGGCCCGGCTCCAGCTCCACCATGACCCGGCCGTAGAGGCGCCGCACCCGCACCGGGGAGATCGGGGCGAGTCCGTGCTCGATGTTGGCGATCAGCCGCCGCTCAAACAGCGGCCGGTTGCGCCCCTTGAGGCCGATCTCGGCGTAGTGGACGAGGAGACAGGGGGAGAGGTCGGCCATGGGGTGAGTGGGGGTGGGGCGAGGCGCGGAGGTGTAGCAGATGGCCGGCGGATGGCCAAGGAGGACGGGGTGCCCATCATCGTCGGTTGGAGTCTCGCCCAGAGAGGCGGAGAACGGTGGGGGGTAGGGGGAGGCAGGCGGGGAGGCGGTGTCGCCGGTGGTACGTCAAAGAGGGCAACCGCTCAACGCAAAGGCGCAAAGAGGCCAGGGCGCAAAGGGGGGGGATCGCTGGGGGGGAGGGGTCGACGGTGGTGGCCCAGGGGATGGCGTGGGCCTTGAAGGCTATTTGAGCCACGGAATCCCCGGAAAGACACGGAAGGGAAGCGAGCCACGGGTAGAGGCGTCGCTGGTGGTAAACACCAGGGGGCGGCGGGGGCCTGGAAGGCAGAGCTCACCGCGAAGACGCCACGGGGCAAATGCTCTGGGGTCAGGCTTGCAAACTTGCAAGTTTGGACCTCGCTGTCGGCCATCAACGGGCAAACTTGCAAGTTTGCAAGCCTGACCCCAATTCTGACCCCAATTCGAAGGTAGACCCCAATTCCTGCGTGGTGAACCGGCCTACCGAGGTTACGCCGCCTCCGCCTCCGCCTCGACCTCTTCGCCGCTCTGGGCGAGGCAGTAGCCGGTCTTCTTGACGATGTCCGGCGCCTCGCCCTCGGGGAGACGGTAGTGGCGGATGAGCAGCCGGGTCAGCTCCGAGGCCCGTTCGGTCGGCACGTAGCGGGTCACCGGGCAGAGGGTCTCCAGCCCCTCACACGGGTTGAGAAAGGAGATGCGGGTCACCGGGATGCGCGGGAAGCGGTCGTAGAAGGCGCGGTGGGAGATGTACTCCTCCTTGGTCACCCACAGCATCACCTGGGTGTCGGCCACGTGCAGGCCGTGCTTGGCCTCCATCAGGTATTTCCACAGGTGGAACTCCTCCACCGTGACGTAGCGGATGTCCGACTCAAAGAGGCCATCTCCGTCTTTCACCACCTGGCACCGTACCAACTTCATGATGTTGTCCCTCTCCTGGTGAAATCCAACCGGCCCTGGTGAAACCCAATCCGGTTGGTGGGCTCTTCACCCCTTGTCGCCGACTAAAAAAGGAAACTTAACCCATTTCTTTGCCGGTGTGTCGCTTGACACCTTTGCTCCTCCCCACAATCCTGACCGTCCATTTCAGGAGGCGCCCATGTCCCGTCTGACCCCCATCCTCGTCGCCCTCGTCGCCCTCATCCCCAACCTCGCCCACGGTGCCGCGACGCCGGAGAAGAGCGGCGTCATCGATCGGATCGTCGCCTCGGTGGCGGAGGCGGAGCACGGCGTCACCGACCAGTACGGCGCCCCGCCCCTGTCCCTGTCGGAGGCGATCGACACCGCCCTGGAGAAGAGCCCCTACCTGAAGGCGGCGGAGCTCGACGCGGAGGCGGCCCTGACCCAGGTGCAGGAGGCGCGCGGCCACGCCTTCCCGAAGATCGTCCTCTCCGAGACGATCATGCGCACCGACCACCCGGCGTGGGCCATCTTCGAGCAGTTCGGTCAGCAGGAGTACGACTTCGCCCTCTTCCGGGATTTCCAGAATCCCGACCGGATCAACCACCTCACCCCGCGCACGAACTTCCAGACCAAGCTCCAGATCGAGCAGCCCGTCTACACCGGCGGTCGTCTGTCGGCCGGGATGGACCAGGCCCGCCTCGGCGCCAAGGCGCAGGCGCAGGCGAAGGAGCGGGTCCGCCAGGAGGTGATCTACGACGTCGTGCGCACCTACTACGGGGTGCTCCTCGCCCAGCGCGGTGAGCACGTCGCCAAGCAGGCGGTGAAGACCGTCGCGGCGCACGTGAAGACCGCCGAGAACCTCTACCGCGCCGGGGTGGTGGTGAAGTCCGATGTCCTCTCTGCCAAGGTGGCCCTCGCCAAGACCCGCGAGCAGGCGATCATCGCCGGCAACCAGGTGAATCTCGCCAAGGCGGCGCTCAACCACTACATGGGGGTGGAGCAGTCGACCGAGTACGCCATCCAGGGCGACCTCAACTACGTGCCGGTCTTCTTCGGCCTCGCTGACCTCATCAAGGAGGCCCTCGCCGAGCGGCCCGACCTGCAGCAGGTGATCTTCGGGACCGAAGCGACCCGCCGCTCCATCGACTTCGCCCGCGCCGGCTACTACCCCACCGTCGGCGTCATGGCCAGCTACGCCTTCGACGACAGCGGCCCCAAGGACCTGTTCAGCGACGGGCGCAGCTACACCCTCGCGGCGATGGCCAACTGGACCATCTTCGACGGATTTATCACCAAGGCGCAGGTCGAGCGGGCGACCCTGCAGACCCAAAAGATGGAGCGCGTTCAGGAGCGGGTGAAGAGCGGCATCGCCCTCCAGGTCCGGCAGGCCTACCTGGCGCTGGATGCGGCGCGCAAGCGCATCCAGGTGACCCGCAAGGCGGTGACCCAGGCCAAGGAGAGCCAGCGGATCATCCACAGCCGTTACCAGGCCGGAGTGACCACCATGGTCGAGGTCCTCGACGCCGACACCGCGCTGCTCGGCGCCCGTCTGGCGGCGGTGCAGGCGCGCTACGACCATAACCTGGCGCAGGTCCAGCTGGATTTCGCCCTCGGCCGCCTGAAGTCTTAGGGCGCGGAGGAGATGGGGCGCGGATCTGGCCGCAGGTTGGGTCGCCGCGGCGAGCTGGGTGGACTCCTCGGGCGGGATCACCTTCACGCCCCTGGAGCGGGGTGCGCCAGGCGGGCCGGCACTCGGGACGATGTGGCAGGAGGGGGCCGTGCCCCCGATCGGGGCGGGCCAAGGGCTCGCGAAAACCACCGGGAGTGAGCGCCAAGAGGCGCTTATTTTGGACTTCTCAGCGAGACCCGAGAGGAAATCTATTGCCCGGCTCGTTCCGCGTGGTAGAGCTGCTGCACGGCGAGGCGGTGGGTCTCGGTGACCGGCAGGCCCGCAGTGGTCGCGGCCTCGTCCCTCGCCTCACGCTGCAGTGCCGCGGGATCACCGGCGACTGTCTCTCGGCTGCGTCCGGCGGCCGCGAGACGGATGCCGCTCATGGCATACGGCGTCGGCGAAAAATCACCGGTTATCGAGTCGATCTGCCAGTACTCTCCGGAGACCATGTTGCCGCTGCCATCGAGGTTGAAGA
>JAJRSX010000087.1 GCA_024278555.1 bacterium
CCTGCGGTGTCTGGGGGTGGGGGCAAATACGGGGATGGGGGATGGGGGGTGAGGGATGGGGGGAGGACCCGGCCTACGGCCGGCGAAGACTATTTGTTGCGTGCGGACCTCTTCGTCATGATTGCTGGCCCGTAGGGGCGACCGCCTCCTCACCCCTCATCCCCCACCCCCGGCGCGCATGGCGCGTCTCCCCCCATGCCCATCCGCATCCTCTCCGACGGCGTCATTGACCGCATCGCCGCGGGGGAGGTGGTGGAGCGGCCGGCGTCGGTGGTGAAGGAGCTGGTGGAGAACAGCGTCGACGCCGGCGCCACCCGTATCGATGTCCACCTGGAGGGGGGCGGGATTCGCCGGATCCGGGTGACCGACAACGGCTGCGGCATCCCCCTGGACGAGCTCCCCCTCGCCTTCGCCCGCCACGCCACCTCCAAGGTCTCCCGCTTCGAGGAGCTGGAGGGGGTGACCACCATGGGGTTTCGCGGCGAGGCCCTCGCCTCGATCGCGGCGGTGGCGCAGGTGCGCCTGGCGAGCCAGCCGGCGGCGGGGGAGGGTGGGGTGGCGATTGTCGCCCCTGATGCGGCCCTGTCGGTGCGTCCGGCGGCGAGGGCGCAGGGGACCGAGGTGGAGGTGGCCGACCTCTTTGCCCGGGTGCCGGCGCGGCGCAAGTTCCTCAAGCAGGAGCGGACCGAGCTCCACCACGCCACCGACGGCCTCACCCGCCTCGCCCTCGGTCGTCCCGACCTCCGTCTTACCCTCACCCACCACAAGCGGCGACTCCTCGACCTGCCGCCCCACCGGACGGTGGCCGAGCGGCTGCGGGTGGTGAAGGGCGACCGCCTCGGGCCGCTGCTGGAGTTTCGCGAGGAGATGGACGGTATCGGGGTGGCCGGGGTGGTGGCCCTGCCGGGCACCGAGCTGCCCCGTTCCGCCGCCTCGCTCCTCTACGTGAACGGTCGGCCGGTGCGCGACCGGCTCGTTGGCCACGCCATCCACCAGGCCCACGAGACCCTGGTGATGCGCCACCGCACCCCCTTCGTCCTCCTCTTTCTGGAGGTGGGGGCGGGGGAGGTGGATGTCAACGTCCACCCGGCCAAGGCGGAGGTCCGCTTCCGTGAGCCGGGGCGGATCCACAACATCGTCGCGGCGGTCCTCCGCGACTGCCTCACCGGCTGGGGACGGGAGGTGGAGGGCGAGATCGTCTCGTCGCCTCCCTCCGACGCCACCGTCCGGGTGCCACCCGCATTGGGCCACGGTGGTGGGCCGCCGCCGGTGGCGGGCGAGCACCGCCGCGATTACCGCCCCACCTTGGAGGCGTGGCGCGGCAACGCGGTGGCCGCCCCTGCCGCGCCCAGTGCGCCAGCGGAGGAGGGCGCTCCGGCCGATCCCCTCGCCCCCGAAGCGCCGGGTCCCTTCGCCTCCCTCTTCGAGCGCAAGCTCACCCCCCTCGGGCAACTCCACCGCACCTACCTCCTGGCCGAGGACCGGGAGGGGCTGCTGCTGGTGGACCAGCACGCCGCCCACGAGCGGATCCTCTACCACCGCCTCAAGCAGCAGCACGAGCGGGGCCGCGCCGAGGTCCAGGGGCTCCTCTTCCCGGAGACCGTCGAGCTCGACGCCGCCGAGGCGGTGCTCCTCGAGGACCACCTCGACGCCTTCCGCGCGGCGGGGCTCGACATCGACCCCTTCGGCGATCGCACCTTCACCGTTCGCGCCACCCCGGCCCTGATGAAGGGGGTCGACCTCGCCGGCTACCTGAAGCGGGCGCTGGTGGAGTTGGCGCGGCTGGAGGGGGAGGGGAGCCCGCCGTCGGCGGTGGCCGACCAGCTCCTCTTCACCATGGCGTGCCGGTCGGCGGTGCGCGCCGGCGACTACCTGCCGCCGCAGGAGATCGAGGCGCTGCTCGCCGATCTCCGCGACGCCCCCCTGCCGTTCACCTGCGAGCACGGCCGCCCGACCCTGATCCGCATCTCCAAGGGCGAGATCGAGCGGCGGTTCAAGCGGCAGGTGTGATTTTTTTCGCCTGTGGCGAAAAAAATGGGCGCTGCGCGCCTGGGGGGATTGGGGGGAGGTGGACGGAGGGTGGGGTGGCGCTATACGCGAAGAGGTGAGGGCATCGATTGCCGGGGAAGCGGTAGGCACCCTAGAAAGGGGGATGGGAGTCATCCTTACTCCGCTGGCTCGGGTGATCGCCAGCCTCCGGCGGGGCGTTGATCGTTCGCGTGTGGAGCCGGAGGATGAAGAGGTGCGCGACGCGGTGATCCAGCGGTTCGAGTACACCTACGAGCTGTGCTGGCGGATGCTCAAGCGGCAGATCGAGCAGGAGTCGGCGACTCCCACGGAGGTGGATCGGCTTGGCTTCCGGGACCTCATGCGGGTGGGGGCCGAGCGTGGATACATCGCCGATCCGGAGGCGTGGTTTCGTTATCGTGAGGCACGCAACGTCACCTCCCACACCTATGATGAGGCCAAGGCGAAGGTGGTCTATCGTACGGCGGTGACCTTTCTCGATGATGCCCAGCGTCTCTACGATGCCCTCCTGCGGCGCAACCCGTCTGCATGATCGAGTTGGAGCCACGCCACCTTGCGGTGGTGAAAACGATCCTCGCCACCCACCTGGCGGAACGGGAGGTGTGGGCCTTCGGCTCACGGGTTCATGGTCGCGGCCTGAAGCCCTTCTCCGACCTCGACCTCGCGGTCCTGGGTGATACCCCCCTCGATCTCGGCCGCCGGGCGCGGGTGGGTGACGCCTTTTCTCAATCCGCGCCCCCTTCCGCGTCGATCTGGTGGATTGGGCCACGGCGGAGGCCGGCTTTCGCGCGGCGATCGAGCGCGACCACGTGGTCCTCCAGAAACCGCGTTCCCGCTGAGGAGCGCGGCCTCTGCGTCTCTGCCTCACCGTCTCTTTTCACGGTGATCCATTGCTTACCCGAACCCCCTCCGGGTCCGATGAGGCCGGAAGCCCCCCTGTCGGACCGATGCTGCCCTCTGTCTTCTCCTCTCCGGACTCCGATACGCCGCCGCCCCTGCTGGATGGGGATGCGATGGGTGACGCCCTCGGCCGCTACCAGCTCCTCGGAGAGATCGGTCGTGGCCAGATGGGGGTGGTCTACCGCGCCTTTGATCCGAAGATCGATCGGCAGGTGGCGATCAAGACGATTCAGATGGGGACGATGGGCTCGGCAATGGACTCCGCGGCCCAGCGGCGCCGGTTTGTCCTTGAGGCGCAGACCGCCGGCCGCCTGTCCCACGCGAACATCGCCACCGTCTTCGACGTCGGTGAGGAGGGCGATACCACCTTCATCGCCATGGAGCTCGTGGAGGGGCGGACCTTGGAGTCGTACCTGGCGACGAACCCCACGCCGCGCTTTGATGAGACCCTGGAGATCCTCTCGCAGGTCGCCGCCGGCCTCGACGCGGCGCACGCCCAGGGGGTGATCCACCGCGACGTGAAGCCGGCGAACATCCTCATCCGCGCCGACGGCCAGGTGAAGATCACCGACTTCGGCATCGCCCGCTTCTCCGCCACCGAGCTCACCCAGACGCGCACCGCCCTGGGCACCCCGAGCTACATGTCGCCGGAGCAGCTCAGTGGCGAGGAGCTCGACGGCCGCACCGACCTCTACGCCCTCGGGGTGATCGCCTTCCGCATGCTCACCGGCGAGAAGCCGTACCAGGCGGAGGAGGTGGCGACCCTGATCGTGAAGATCATGCAGGGGAAGACAGCAGATCCGATCCACCTCAACCCCCTGCTGCCCCAGGCGTGTCGCAAGGTCCTCAAGCGTGCCATCGCCCACAAGCGCGAGCAGCGGTTCGCCACCGGCGCGGAGATGGTTGCCGCCCTGCGCAAGGTCCTCCTCGACCCCGCCGAGCTCCGCCGTCTCATGGAACTCACCCGCCGCAACCGGCCCCCCACCTGGTGGCAACGGTCGTCGCCGTGGATCGCCGGGTTGCTGGTGGCGGTGGCGGTGGTCGCCCTGTGGATCTCCTTCGGTCGCAGCGACCGCGAGGTGGTGGTCATGGCCCCCGAGGCGCTCCGCGACCACCCCCTGTCGGCAGATGAACGCGAAGCCCTCAAGGAGCTTGGTCGTGGGGAGTCGTTGGTGAGCGACGGCAAGCTGGATGCGGCGATGCACGCCTTTGACCGGGCGTGGGGGTTGGCGCCCAACGTCGTGCGCCTGCGCAAGGCGGCGTATGTCCAGCTCCTCCTCTCCACCGCCCGCGACCTGACCAGACGGGAGCCGGCGACCGCGATCCACCACTACAACCGCATCCTCGAGCTCTCTCCCGAGTACACCGACGTCTACGATCGTCTCGGTCGGCTCCACGCCCAGGAGGGGAGCTGGGAGGCGGCGCGCGACGACTTCATCGAGGTCCTCCGGCGCCGCCCCGATCGCCTGTCGACCCGCTTCGCCTATGCCAAGACCCTCTACCACCTCGGCCGCTACGAGGAGGCCTCCGGTGAGCTGTGGGTGGTGATCAAGAAGAGGCCTCCCTATCTCGCCGACCTGCGGGTGTGGCGCGGTATGTGCTGGGAGCGCCTCGGCGAGGCCCACAAGGCGCGGGTCAACTACCGCAAGGCACTTGCACTCGACCCCAATAACCGCGACGCCCGGCAGCGGCTGCGGGCGTTGAAGGGGTAGGCGCGCGCCGCAGTGGGCCGTGCGCGGGGAGAGGGGAGGGAGACCTGTCGGGTGGCCGCTCCACGGGTAGGAACGAGCTCCCCCTCGCGATCCGCGCCGCGGACGCGGCAGCCCCCCGATCTCAAGATGGGGCCTGATCGCCGGCGGGAGCCGGCTCCTACCCAAGGGGTGAGACGCTATCCTTGCTCCGTTGGGTTTTTTCCTACGGACGTGGGACCGAGGAGGGACGACGATGCGGGCGATGGTGTTGCGGCGGATCGTAGGGCTCGCGGAGGAGCCGGAGCCCCTGGAGCCGGCCGACCTCCCCGAGCCGGAGGCGGGTCCCGGCGAGGTGGTGGTGGAGGTGAGCCGCTGCGGCGTCTGCCACACCGAGCTCGACGAGATCGAGGGGCGGACGCCGCCGCCTAAGCTTCCCGTCGTCCCCGGCCACCAGGTGGTGGGCCGGGTGGCGGCGGTGGGTAGGGGGGTGAGCAGGGTAGGGGAGGGCGACCGCGTCGGGGTGGCGTGGATCTACTCCGCGTGTGGTCGCTGTGCCGCCTGCCGCCGTGGCGACGAGAACCTGTGCGGAGACTTCCAGGCCACCGGCCGCGACGCCAACGGCGGCTACGCCGAGCAGATGGTCGCCCCCGCCGACTTCGTCCACCCGATTCCCGCGCCGCTCACAGACGGTGAGGCGGCGCCGCTTTTGTGCGCCGGCGCCATCGGCTACCGGTCGCTTCGCCTTGCCCACCTGCCACGCGGCGGCCGCCTCGGCCTTACCGGCTTCGGCGCCTCAGGCCATCTGGTCCTCAAGCTCATCCGCCACCTCGACCCGGAGGCGACCGTCTACTGCTTCGCCCGCAGCGAGGCCGAGCGCACCTTCGCCCTGGAACTCGGCGCCGTGTGGGCGGGCGACACCGCGGAGCGCGCCCCGGCACCGCTGGACGCGATCATCGACACCACCCCCGTGTGGCGACCGGTGGTCGAAGCGCTCCCCAACCTCGCCCCGGGCGGACGGCTGGTGATCAACGCGATCCGCAAGGAGGCGGCGGACCAGGCGGCGCTCCTGGAGCTCGATTACCCGACCCACCTGTGGATGGAGCGGGAGATCAAGTCGGTGGCCAACGTTGCCCGGCGCGACGTGCGCGAGTTTCTGGAGATCGCCGCCGCTGCTGACCTCCGCCCGGAGGTGGAGCTCTACCCGTTGGCGGAGGCGAACCGGGCGCTCGTCGAGCTCAAGGGGGGCGAGATCCGTGGCGCCAAGGTCCTGCAGATCCGCTGATGCCCTAATCGCCGGGTGAGTGCCTCGCGCAGAGACGCGGAGACATAGAGGGGATCAGCAGAAATCCCCCCGAGCGTTCCATCCTCCATCACACCGCCGGGACACGAAAACACGAAAGGGGGACGACACGAAAGACAACCCACATGCTCTTCATGATGAAAACGTTGTTTGCCAAGCAGGACAGGCTCCGTCCGGCCCCCTCGCGGTTCGCGCCGTACCCACTGTGGACGAAGACCCCCTCTGCCTCCTCTGCCTCCTCTGAGCCCTCTGTGGTGAATTCGTCTGTCCACGACACTCGTGATCACGGTCCTTCCATCCACGATATCGGCAGCCTCCCTCTTCACCCCGTGGTGAGCCCTTCCCGATCTACCGGTCTGTCGACCCCCTCGGTAGACTCGCCGTTGTCCGCCGGTGGCGGGCTCCCACCCCTCGCACCCTCTCTGGAGCACCCACATGGCCGGCATCTTCAAGGCGTACGACATCCGCGGCACCTACCCCGAGCAGGTGAACGAGGCGATCGCCGAGCGGATCGGCATGGCCCTGGCGGATCTCCTGCAGGTGGAGGCGATCGTCGTCGGGCGTGACTGTCGCGCCTCCTCCGACGCCCTGTTTGCGGCGCTCACCCGCGGCATCTGCCGGCGCGGCACCGAGGTCATCGATATCGGCCTCGCCTCGACCCCCATGTCGTACTTCGCCGTCGCCAGCCTCGGGGCGGGCGGCTCGATCATGATCACCGCCTCTCACAACCCGCCCCGGTACAACGGCTTCAAGATGTGCCGTGCCGGCGCCGTGCCGATCAGCGGCGACACCGGGATCGCGGAGATCGAGCGGCTCGCCACCGGGCCCGCGCCCCCGGATGCGGCGACCCCCGGGACGGTGCGCCGGGTGGCCCTCTTCGACGACTACCTCGACCACCTCATGGGGTTTGCCCGGTCGATCCGGCCGATGCGGGTGGCGGTGGACGCGGCCAACGGCATGGCCGGGATGGTCCTGCCGGCGCTCTTTGCGCGGCTGCCCCAGCTCACCATCGAGCCGCTCTATCTGGAGCTTGACGGCACCTTCCCGAACCACCCCGCCGACCCCCTCACGGTGGAGAACCTGCGCGACCTCCAGCAGCGGGTGCGCGACTCCGGTGCCGAGGTAGGCTTCGCCTTCGACGGCGACGCCGACCGGGTGATCTGCGTCGACGACACAGGCGCCGTGGTCTCCGCCGATCTCACCACCGCCATGCTGTCGCGCATCTTTCTCGCCGAGCACCCCGGCGCCACCATCCTTTATGACCTGCGCTCCTCCGACGTGGTCCGGGAGGAGATCGAGGTGGCGGGCGGCAAGGCGATCGAGTGCCGCGTCGGCCACGCCTTCATCAAACAGCAGATGCGCGAGGTGGACGCCCTGTTCGCCGGCGAGCTCTCGGGCCACTTCTACTACAAGGACAACTTCTTCACCGACTGCGGTATCACCACCATGCTCCGCCTCCTCACCGCCCTCTCCGACGGCGAGGCGCCCCTCTCCGCGCGGGTGGCGGGGCTGCGCCGCTACGCGGCCAGCGGCGAGATCAACTCCCGCGTCGACGACCCGGACGCGGTCCTCGCCCGGCTAGAGAGGCGGTTCGGCGGCGACGGCGAGGTCTACCACCTCGACGGCCTCTCGGTGCGCCTCGACTGGGGGTGGTTCAACGTCCGCAAGTCGAACACCGAGCCCCTGTTGCGCCTCAACCTGGAGGCGCGCACCGAGCAGGAGATGGCCGCCCACCGGGACGAGGTCCTGGCGGTGATTCGCGGGTAGGAGCCGGCTCCCGCCGGCGATCCCGCCCGGAGGGCGGGCGGTGCCTTCGGTCCCGATCGCGAGCGGCAGCTCGCTCCTACCGTGTTCCCGTGTTCCCGAGATCGCGGTGGGGGGAGGCGGGCTCCCCCCGCCGCGATCTTCCGCCTTACGCGCCTTACACGACGCGGCGGCGCCGCGCCGCCATGGCTACAAGGCAGGCGGCCACGAGGGCGAGGGAGGCGGGTTCGGGTACCGGAGTGATGTCGAGGGCGTCGAGGTCGTCACCCACCTGGAGACCGAACAGGCTCATTGCCGTGCCGCTGCGCGCGGTGGCCAGCCCCATCCACTCGGCGGGCACGAGGATCGAGGGGAAGGGGGAGAGTCCTCCCGCTCCGACCGGCACCGGCAAGGTGAGGATGTCCCCCTCCTCGATGGGGGCACCGAAGAGGGAGTCGGGCTTTCCGATCACTGCGGAGCCGCGGCGGACGGAGAAGGCGATGAAATCGGTCCCCGGGGCGAACTGTTCGAGGATCCCATCGACCTCCTCTACCAGGAGGGCGTCGAGGTCATCCGAGTCCGGACCGGCTCCGACCACTTTGTCGAGGCCGAGGGCGGCGGCGGTCGCGTAGAGGATGAGGCCGGCGCCCGGGACCGGCTCTACCAGGACGTCACCGCCCACGAAGCCGTTGGCCATGGCGGTGCCGGCGTTCGCCGGCGGGACCTCCAGTGGGTCCCCGAATCCGGCGTCGAGGGAGAGGTAGAGGGGGGTCCCCGCGTCATTCGGCGTGGTGTCCACGTCGAGGGCGTCGAGGTTGTCTCCATTGTCGGGCAGGGCCAACGGTGTCGGCGGGTTGGGGTCTTTGAGGCCGAGGCCGGGGATGGCGGGGACAGGGGAGACCATCCCGTCACCGTCGATGGCGAGTGTGTTGCCGGTGGTCGGGAACGGCGGTGGGACCAGGAAGCCCGGCGCCGGGCTGCGGTAGACGTCGGCGGACGCCTCGGTGGCGCCGAGCGCCCCCTCGGTGGCGACGTTGGGTGGTGTGGGTGTGCCGGGGATGCCGGTGGCGAACTCGTCCACCGAGAAGTAGATCGACCCTATCCCGTCGATGAGGGTGTTACGGATCGGGTCGTGGCCGTAGGAGAGGGCGTCGAGCTCACGGATGCCTGGTCCAGACGGCAGGATCGCCGGGACGGTCCGGAAGATCCCCGGCGGCGGCAGCGGCCCGAGGGCGGGCGGATTCGGCCCTGGGGCTGGCCCCGTGGCGGGGGTGAGGACATCTCCCTCGGTGATCGGCCCGATAGCGAAGCTGTCCGGGGTGCCGATCGTCGGCCCCTGGAAGTCGATGGAAAAGGTGGGGGTGAACCCGTGGGCCGGGGTGGGGCTACCCGCCACGACCGCGAACAGGGCGCCACCGGCGATGAGTGTGAGCCGCTTCATGACCTGTCCTCCTCAATGAGGGGTGATGGCCGGAGACGCGGGAGGCCGGACGGTCTCTGTGAACCGGCCGAGAAACAAAGACTCATATAGAAACTACGCAAATCATGTGCCAATGGCTCACCAATCATTTGGAAACTCACACAACATCTTGATAATCAAGATGAAATCTGTCCCTCATCACCCCGCCGCACGGGTCGCGCCCCACCCAAAAACGAAAAGATATCGAACACATTTTTCAGGGGAAGAGGTGTTCGCGGGCGCCTCAATTCGGATCATGACCCATAAGTTATTGATATAGATGAAGAATAATGTATAGAGAAAATCTAGCTGACGTGGTGTCCACGAATGGACATTTGTCTCAATATGAGACGCGGCCCCACGGGCGGCGCGATCGGCGCTTATCTGCGCCTCAGTCGGTCGCCGCGGAGGGGGCCACAGCCTCCACCGCAACGTCCAGCCGGGGGGCGTGGTCGGGCCAGAGGAGGTCGGCGACGCGGCTGCGGCCGGCCTCCGGGTCGCCGGACCAGAGGTCGCCCGCGGCGAGGCGGGCGGCCGCCTGCTCGATGGCCGCGGCGAGCCCCGCGGGGGTGCCGTCGTAGAGAAGGGGGGGGGAGCCGCCGCCGTACCGCTCGGGGTAGGCGAGGCGGTTCGGGAGGAGCGGGTAGCAGCCGGCTCCCACCGCCTCGGCCACGGCGATGCCGAAGAACTCGTGGTGGGCGGTGGAGATGACCACGTCCGCCCAGGTGAGGCAGGCGCGGTAGGCCGCGCGGGTCGGCTGGTAGCCCCACCGGTCGATGCGGTCGCCGAAGCGGCGGCGGATCTCGTCGAAGCAGGCCGGGTGGTCGGTGAACGCCTGTCCCACCACCGCCAGACGAAAGTCGACCCCCGCGGTGGCGGCGCGGTCGAGGGCGGCAAGCAGCTCGTCGCCCCCCTTGTCGTACTCCCACCGCGCCGCCCACAGGAGGCGCAGGGGGCCGGGGGGGCGCGGCGGCCGCGGCGGGAAGGGGTCGATGCCGGGGGGGAGGACGGCCGCCTTGGCGCGGATCTCCGCGGCGATCTCCGGGTGGCCGTGGTCGGGCATGCGCGCCAGCCACCCCTCGAGGGCGCCGGTGAAGGCCTTCAGGTGGTAGCGGCTGTTGAACCAGCAGGCGTCGGCGGCCAGCGCGGTGGTGGCGTTGGTGTAGGCGAAGTGGAGGTCGCGCTCGTGGGCCTCCCGGACCGGGTAGGTGAGCTGGTTCTCGTGGAAGTAGACCACCGCGGGCAGGGCGGCGATCGGCGCCGGGGCGAGGCCGCGGAGGGTGGCGAGGTCCAGCATGTCGGTGCACACCAGGGCGTCCCAACGCTCCCCGCCGGTGATCCGTCGCCGCAGCTCGCGGGCGAGGGTGAGGGCGGCGTGGCGCATGCGCCACCGCCAGTGGCGTGGCTCCAGGGTCAGGAGGGTCCACCGGTGGCGGCTGTGACCGCGCCAGCCGTCCATGAAGGCGGCGTGGCTGCCGCCGTGGTAGGGATCGAGGGCGAGGAGGCGCATGGACGCCTTATTTCACATACGGCCGTCGCGATCACAGGGGGGCGCCCAATCCATCACCGCCGGTCCGGCCGCCGTCCGGATGACACCACGAAGGTGGTGTGGCGCGGGCGGCGCCACACCGCCCCGGCGACGGCCCGACCTCCACGGGGGCTTGTGGGGCGGCAGGCGGCTGATTCTTTGGCGGCGCCGTCGTGAGGCCGCGAAGCCGCCCTTCGCGGGGGCGTGTACAGAACCACCGCCCCTCTCTGTGCCCCGGTCTTCCCCGTGTCCCCCGTGGTCAACCCTCTGCCAGAAGGGAAGCCGCGGTGGTGTGAAGGATGGAGGAACGCCTGGGGCCATTTTCCCTGGCCCTCTTCGCGCCCTTTGCGTCTTCGCGGTGAGCCATTGAGAGCTGACTGCCGAGTGCCCCGCACCGCCGTTTGGGGTAGCGGGCCGGGAGTCGAGCCCGGTCCGCCGGCCGCTCTACGCGGCGATGAGCTCGTCGACCGCCTCCACCAGGTCGTGGCGGTCCACCGGCTTGGTGAGGGTGCGGCGGGCGCCCAGGAGGGTGGCGGTCTCCAGGTAGCCCGAGGGGCCGACACGGCCGCCGCCGGAGACGGCGATGATCTTGACCTTCGGGTCTTGCCGGCGCAGGCCGATGATGGTCTCGATGCCGTCGCGGTCGGGCATGAGGATGTCGGTCACCACCACGTCGGCGCCGGATTCACGAAAGCGGCGCTCCGCCTCCATGCCATTGTGGGCGGTGACGACCTCGTGGCCTTCACGGAGGAGGACCTCTTCGAAGAACGACAGGCTCTGGTTGTCGTCATCAATGATTAGGATTCGTGCCATTGTCAGGGGCTCTCTCGGTGTCGGTGGGGGGGCCATCCAGGACTCTTCGGAGCTCGCGACTGAGCTCGCGAATGAGGATCGGCTTCTGGATCAGCGCGGCGATGACGTGCTCATCCAATAGCTTGGTGACGCCTTTGTCGCTAAAGCCGGTCATCAGGATGGCGGGGAGGTCGGGGCGGATGGCGTGGCACTCGCCGACGAGGTGGACCCCATCCATCCGCCCCATCGACTGGTCGGTGAGGAGGAGGTCGAAGTCGTTGGGCCGGCCGCGGAAGGTGGCCAGGGCGGTGGTTGGGTCGTGGCAGCGGGCCACCTGGTAGCCGAGGCGGGAGAGCATCTCGTGGGTGAGGGTGGAGATCTCGTGGTCGTCATCCACGTAGAGGATCCGCTCGTGGCCGGGGATTGCCGCCGGTGCCTCCGTCGTTTCCGGTACCTGGGCCAGGTCGACGGCGGGAAGGTAGACGTCGAAGGTGGTGCCGCCTCCGGGAGTGCTCTCCACCACGACGGCGCCGCCGTGGGTGGTGACGATGCCGTGGACCACGGAGAGGCCGAGGCCGGTCCCCTCGTCCACCCCCTTGGTGGTGAAGAAGGGGTCGAAGATGCGCTCCACGGTTTGCGGTGTCATGCCGTGGCCGGTGTCGGAGACGGTAAGGCGGACGTGGCGTCCCGGTTTCAGCCCCGGGTGGCGGGCGGCGATCACCGCCTCCACCTCCACCATCGCCAGCCCGACCTCCAGGGTGCCGCCCTGCTCGCGCATGGCGTGGCAGGCGTTGGTGGCGAGGTTCATCACCACCTGGTGGATCTGGGTGAGGTCGGCGAGGACCGGGGGACAGGTGGTGGCGATGTTTTCGCGAATCTCGATGGCGGCGGGAATGGATGCGCGCAGGAGCTTGATCGCCTCCTTGATGATTGGATGGAGCTGCACCGGTCGCCGCTCCCCCTCGGCCTGGCGGCTGAAGGTGAGGATTTGGCGTACCAGCTCCTTGGCCCGGTGGCCGGCGGTGAGGATCCGCTCCACGTCGCGGCGGGCGCGGCTCCCCTCCTCGGTGTCCTCCACCCCGAGGTCGGCGTAGCCGAGGATCGCCTGCAACAGGTTGTTGAAGTCGTGGGCGATGCCCCCGGCGAGGGTGCCGATGGTCTCCATCTTCTGCGCCTGGCGGAGCTGTCGCTCGAGGTGACGGCGCTCCTCCGCGGCCTGTCTGCGATGGCTGAGATCGCGAAAGATCCCCTGGACGATCCTTCCCTCGGGGAGGTCGATGGTGGCGGCGCTGATCTCCACCGGGATGTGACGGCCGTCCTTGTGGAGGACGTGGTTGATGTCGCCGACCGCCCGGCCGGCGGCGGCGTGGCGGTGGAAGGTGTCGCGGTACTTGGCCTGGTCATCGGTCGGGTGGAGGCATGTCTGCGGTTGCCCGATCAGCTCGTCACGCGATCGGCCCACCAGGGCGAGCGCGCGGTCATTGGCGTCGAGCAGCAGACCGCTCTCCGCGTCGGCGAGGAAGATCGCATCGTTGGCCTGCTCCATCAGCCGCCGGTAGCGCTGCTCCGACGCCTCCAAGGCGGCCCGGGCGCGGCGTTGCTCGGTGACGTCACGGCAAAAGGCGGCGACCAGGGGTTCCTCCTCATCGAAGAAGAGGGTGGTGCTCACGTCGAGGTCGATCTCCGAGCCGTCGGCGCGCCGGTGGCGGGTCTCGAAGCGGGCGCTGCCGGCGGCGACAATCTCGGCGATTCGCCCCTCGATCTCCTCCGGCGACCAGGTCGCCTCCAGGTCGCGGATGTTCATCTCTACCAGCGCCTCGCGCGGATAGCCGATCATCCGGCAGTAGGCGTCGTTGACCTCGAGGATCCCCCCCTTGTCGTCGGCGAGGATGTAGCCGTCGAGGGTGGTGGCCAGGAGCCGGGCGATGCGTCTCGTCTGGCGCTCTGCCCGCCGGTGGCCACTGATGTCGACCAGAGAGACGACCAGGCGTGACCAGTCTGCCGCGTGGCCCGGCACCATCACCGCCGAGATCGCCACCTCGATCTCCCGGCCGTTGAAGGTAGTGATCGACGCCTCTCCGTCAAAGCGCTCGGCGCCGCCGACGAAGGCGATGAGCTCTTCGCGGAAGACCTCCAGGGATTTCGCATTGAAGTGGCAGTGGAGCCCGGCGAGGACCTCCGCCTTGTCCGGGGCCTCCAGGAGGGCGACGGTCGCCGGGTTGACGTCGAGGAGGTCGACCCGGACGGCCGCCTGTCGCACCGCCTCGGGGTCATCGCGCAGGAGCTCGGCGAGGTCGGCCGTTTCGAGCCCGTCGAGGTACCGCTTCACCTCGGAGAAGTCCTCCTCCCACAGGGAGACCGCGGCGTGGTCGAAGAGGGCGCGGTAGCGTACCTTCGAGGCAGTGAGCGAGAGGGCCGTTTCGGTCGCCGTCGCCTCGGCCGAGGCGAGGCGGCGGCGCATCGCCGCGTAGTCGCCGGGAGGGGCTGGTGGGTGGCTCATGGGGGAGGTGGAGCAAGAAAAGGTAAAAATACTATTAGGCAACTATTGCTTAGTTTCACCACTGCGCAACCGTTCCAGTGGTCTCCTCCGTGACGAAACCGGTGACGGGTACTACCGATTGGTGGACCGATTCGTCTCTCTCTTCCCCGTTTCAGTGCTCATGATCTTATTGCACGCCGTACTATAACCGACTGTCAAAAAAAGGAAAAATAATTATCTTGTGGGGCTGCATCGGGGTTGGCACGGGGGTTGCTATAGCTCCCCCGACAGGGGGTCAACCGAGCACGGAGGTCAGATCATGAAGGTAGCCATCATCCTGCACGAGGGGACCGAGCGGGGAGAGTCACTCGGCCGCGCGGTCCACGCCCTCCTCTACGCCCAGGAGGTCCACGAGGCCGGCGGCGAGGTCCAGGTGGTCCTCGACGGCGCCGGTACCCAGTGGCTGGCGCGCTTCGAGGAGCCGGAGTTTCCCTACGCCGCCCTCTACCAGCGGGTGCGCGACGCCGGCCTCATCTCCGGCGCCTGCGACTATTGCGCCGGCGCCTTCGGGGTGAAGCCGTCGGTGGAGGCGTCGGGGCTGCCCCTGGTGGACGAGTACCAGGGCCACCCGAGCCTCGTGTCGCTGATTCGCGACGGGTATCAGGTGGTGGTCCTGTGACCGGTGCGGCTACCTCGCTGGGGGCGGCGCCGCTGCTTGTCGTCCTCCTCCTTCCCCTTGTCGCCTCGGCGTCGGGGAGCTTCGAGGTGCCGGCGCCGACGGTGAGCATCGATCCCAACGCCTTCGTCCCCGACCAGAAGGAAGGCGACGCCTTCGCGCCCCACGACCACCCGCCGGCGGGTGAGCGGCTCGCCGCTGGTTCGCCGAACGCGGAGGGGATCAGCGAAAATAGCCCCGAGCATTCCGCCGTCCTTCACGCCGCTGGAACACGAAACCACGAAATGGGGAAAGCACGAAAAACAGCCGATTGAATTCTTTCGTGTTTTGAACTTTTCGTGCTTTCGTGTTCCCCCCCCCTCGAGGTCTTGGGAACATCGACTTTTTCGCCAGCCATTATTTTCGCTGCGCCTCGGAGGGGCGACCATCACTCCTGCCGCCCATCGACCACTTCATCCAGCGCGACCAAGACGACGCGGTCGGCCGACAGGCCGAGGTAACCCGGCAGGCCAATCCATAGATCGAGCCGCAAATGGGGCGCAAATGGACGCGAATGGTGGTACCTCCGTTCTGGCGTCTCCGGCGCCGCTCATCCGCGCGCACCGGCCTGGAGGGCGGTTTTGGCCACGGAACCCACGGAAGCCCACGGAAGTAGGGGGCTTCCGTGGGGTTGGGCGAGCGACTCGGACTCCATTATTGCTCGCAGCACGGCCGGCGCCACCTCGTTTTCTTTCCTCCACGGTGCCTTCTCGCCCCTTCCGTGCGCTTCCGTGGGTTCCGTGGCCAATCCCCTGCCGGGTAGCCTGGTATCCGTGGGCAACTCGTTGGCCACAACCGCTTTCGCCGGTGGCGCTCGGGAGAGGTCTTCGCGCCTTCGCGTGAGGTCCCGCCTCCCGGGCCGGAATGGGCGGCAGGTATGGCAAGGAGGGCGCCACGCCCTCCATATTTCCGGCTCCGCGCCTCTCGTAGAGTCTGAGCCTGTTGAAGACTGTGCGAGATTCCTACCCGACGTATGGTGGGCATTTGCCGCCCGTTGGTGGGGTCGGGGGGGCGCCGCTATAGTGCACGGCCATTGAACGTGGCCGGAGATGACGCGTGAAAGAGACGATTAAGACCCTCTACGACGAGTGGCGGCAGGCCGACGACCCGCGCAGCCGTGATCGCATGGTGGCCGAGGCCCTGGGTGGCGAGGTGGTCGAGGCGGGGGATGCGGCTCGGGTTCGGTGGCACCACGAGGGGCGGCTGCCGGAGGAGCCGCTACCCGCCTTCACCACCAACCTGAACGATGCCGCCCGGGCCATGGATTATGCGTGGGATAGCGTCGAGGAGGCGGCCCCCTTCCGTATCCACTGCCGCCGCGATCCCGACCATCCGCGCCGGCGGGGTGACTGCCAGGTGGAGTGGTGGCCGGACGAGGAGAACCACGTGGCCACGCCGCGCTTTTCCACCGAGGCCGAGGGGCGCGCCTTCGCCGCCTTCGCCTTTGCCCGCCTCCAGCGGGAGGTGTGACGGGCGAGCTCCCCTCTGCCCGGTCGCGGGCGGGCGGGGTCAGACGAACTGGGCGCGCTTGACCTCGTGCCGCTTCATCATCGTGTAGAGGTCGCTGCGTAGCCGCCCGGAGAGGCGCGCCGCCTCGCTGACGTTGCCGTTGGTGGTGGTCAGGAGGTTGTGGAGGTAGTCGCGCTCGAAGGTCGCCTTCGCCTCCTTGTAGGAGAGGATGGTCGCGGCACCGCTGCCTCCGGCCACCGTCGCCCCCATCTCGGCGTCGAACAGGAGGTCGCGGATCGACACCGTCTCCCCCTCCGCCATCACCATGGCGCGTTCGATCACGTTCTCCAACTCGCGCACATTGCCCGGCCAGTTGTAGCGCACCAGGGCGCGCATCGCCTCGGGCTCGATGCCGGTTACCTCGGTGCCGAGCATCCGGTTGAAGGTGCGGACGAAGTGGTTGGCGAGCAACGGGATGTCCTCGCGCCGCTCGCGCAGCGTCGGTAGGTGGATGGGGATGACCCCGAGGCGGTAGAAGAGGTCGGAGCGGAAGCGCCCGGCGCGCACCTCCTCCTTGAGGTCGCGGTTGGTGGCCGAGACCAGGCGGATATCGACGCTCAGCGGCTCGGTCGCGCCGAGGGGGGTGAACTCACGCTCCTGGAGGACGCGCAGGAGCTTCACCTGGGTCGGCAGGGAGATCTCCCCCACCTCGTCGAGGAAGAGGGTGCCGCCGTTGGCCACCGACAGGAGCCCCATCTTCTGCTCCCCGGCGCCGGTGAAGGCACCCTGCACGTGGCCGAAGAGCTCGTTCTCCAGCAGGGTCTCCGGCAGCGCCCCGCAGCTCACCGCCACGAAGGGGCGTTCGGCGCGCGGCGAATGGGTGTGCAGGGCGCGGACGATGAGCTCCTTGCCGGTGCCGCTCTCGCCGGTGATCAGGACGGTGGAGTGGGTCTGCGCCACCCGCCCCACCTGCTCCAGGACGCGGCGCATGGGCGGCGCGCTGCCGATGATGTTCTCGAAGGCGAACCGCTCGCCCAGCAGGGTCTCCAGGTGGGCGACCCGCTCGCGCAGCCCCCCCTCCTTGATCGCCCGCTCGATCTCCGCCAGCAGCGCCGTGTCGTCCGCGTCCTTGGTGACGAAGCCGACGGCCCCCTGGCGCATCGCCTCCACCGCCCCCTCGATGGTCCCGTGGGAGGTGATCACGATCACCGGTAGGTGCGGGTGAATCCCGTGGGCGCGCGGCAGCAGGTCGAGGCCGCTCTCGCGACCGAGGCAGAGGTCGCACAGGACCACCTCCACCGGCGCCTCCTCCAGGAGGCGGACCGCGCCGTCCAGGTTGGTCGCCTGCCGCACCCGGTGGCCGTGGCCACGCAGGCGCATCGACAGCAGATCAGCAAAGTTGGGGTCGTCATCGACCACCATCACCGTGTGTGCGGCCATGTGCGCTCCTCTCCCGCGGGAACCGCGGGGGTGTCCGCCTTTTCGGACAGGCGCCGCTCGCGCTGGAGTATGACGCCGCCACCGTGTCGCCCCACCGCGTCAGTATTCCCGCCTCTCGCGAGGGGCCAACCAAAAAAGCACGCGCAGAGACGCCGAGGCGCAGAGGGGGGATGATCGGGGGGGGGCAGGCGTCACCGTTGCTGCAATGCAGTGGGGACGTGGCCTGGAAGGCGATTTTTTGGCCACGGAATCCACGGAAGGGCACGGAAGTAGGGAACTCCCGTTGGGTTGATCGAGCGACCTGACTCCGTTCCTGCTCGAAACTACAGCAGGCGCCACCTCGTTCCTTTCCCCCCCGGCCGCGCGCTCTCGCCCTTTCCGCGCCCTTCTGTGGATTCCGTGGCTAATTCCCTGCCAGGCGGCATGGGATCCGAGGGCGACTCGAATTCCGCCACAGCCCATCCTGAGCCCGTTGTGGCTTGCCCTCCACGACACAGGTCTCGGTCTTCACCCGGTGGGTGAACGCGATCACCGCGGCGACGATCACGGTGCCGGCGCCGCCGATCGACCCCTCGCCGGGAAGGCAGTACCCTCCCGGCCCCGCGCCGCGGCGAGCGGCGGTCTACTCAGGAGACGACATGGCGAGCGACAACGATCAGGTACGAGCCCGTCGCGACAAGGTCGCGGCGCTGCGCGAGGCGGGGGTGGAGCCGTACGCCCGGGGCACCGCCCCGACCCACACCACGGCCGCCCTCCTCGCCGACCACGGCGACGCCACCGCCGAGGCCCTCGACGACCAGCCGGTGGAGGTGGGCCTCGCCGGCCGTCTCATGGCCCTGCGGCGCTTCGGCAAGACCACCTTTGCCCACCTCCAGGATGGCGGCGGGCGCCTGCAGCTCTTCTTCAACCGCGACCTCCTCGGCGACGCCTACCCCCTGGTGAAGAGGCTCGACCTCGGCGACTGGGTGGCGGTGGAGGGGCCCCTGTTCCGCACCAAGACCGGCGAACTCACCGTGCGGGTGGAGGAGCTCACCCTGCTCACCAAGGCGCTGCGGCCGCTACCGGAGAAGTGGCACGGCCTCACCGACGTGGAGACCCGCTTCCGCCAGCGCTACCTCGACCTGATCGTCAATGAGGAGGCGCGGCAGGTCTTCCGCAGCCGCTCGGCGATCATCGACTCCCTGCGCCGCTTCCTCACCGAGCGCGACTTTCTGGAGGTGGAGACGCCGATGATGCACGCCATCGCCGGGGGGGCGGCGGCGCGCCCCTTCGTCACCCACCACAACGCCCTGGACCGCGACCTCTACCTGCGCATCGCCCCGGAGCTCTACCTCAAGCGGCTGGTGGTCGGCGGCTTCGAGCGGGTCTTCGAGATCAACCGCAACTTTCGCAACGAGGGGACCGACCTCGACCACAACCCCGAGTTCACCATGGTCGAGTTCTACCAGGCCCACGCCACCTACGAGCTCCTCATGGGGATGGTGTAGGAGCTCATCGTGCAGCTCGCCGAGCGCCACGCCGGTGGCCTCAAGCTCACCTGGCACGGTGAGGAGATCGACCTGACGCCGCCGTGGACCCGCCTGCCCCTCCTCGACGCGGTGCGCGACCGGGTGGAGGACGGCGACCGGATCATCGCCGACGACGCCTTCGCTCGCGGTGTCGCCCGGGAGCTGGGGCTGGAGCCCACGAGCGCCGACCCGCACGGTAAGGTCATCACCAAGATCTTCGAGGAGCTCGTCGAGCCGACCCTGATCCAGCCCACCTTCGTCATCGACTATCCTGTCGAGGTCTCGCCCCTGGCCCGCCGCAAGGCCGACGCCCCGGAGCTGGTGGAGCGGTTCGAGCTCTTCATCGGCGCCCGCGAGATCGCCAACGCCTTCACCGAGCTGAACGACCCGGACGACCAGCGCGCCCGTTTCGAAGAGCAGGTGGCGGAGCGCGCTGCCGGCGACGACGATGCCCACCTCCTGGACGATGACTACCTTACCGCCCTGGAGCACGGCATGCCCCCGACCGCCGGCTGCGGCATCGGCATCGACCGCCTGGTCATGCTCCTCACCGGCACCGAGTCGATCCGCGAGGTGATCCTCTTCCCGCAGATGAAGCCGAAGGGGTAGGGCAGGCACCAACCGGCGGCTACCGCGCCGGGACGGTTTCCAACGCAAAAACGCCAAGGCGCGACCGGACATCAGACCAGGGTGCGGCGTCTCCGGGATGGAGAGTAGGACTGGGTGTGGCCTGGAAGGCGGTTCTCACCACAGAGGCATTGGGGTCAGGCTTGCAAACTTGCAAGTTTGGACCGTTGGTGGCCAACAGCGAGGTCCAAACTTGCAAGTTTGCAAGGCTGACCCCAGAGGCTGCGGGCCATCGGCATCTTCCGGTCCACCACCGGTGACCCCGTCCCCCTTGCGCCCCGGCGTCTTGGCGTTGGGCCCTTCCGGATTTGGCTCTCGGGTCGAGGCCGTGGCTGAATCCGTTGGCAAGCCGGTGCATGATGGGCGCGCCATGGCCGTCGAGATCACCAGCCCTGCCAATCCGCAGATCAAGCAGGCGCGGCGGTTGCGCGAGCGGCGGGAGCGGCAGGCGACCGGGCGCTGCTTGATCGAGGGGTGGCGGGAGGTGGCGCGGGCGCAGGGGGCCGGGGTGGTCTTCGACGCCCTCTACTACGCCGGTGACCCGGGGGAGGGGGTAGACCTCGCCGGCGCGATCGAGGTGGCCCCGCGAGTGATGGCGCGGCTGGCGGTGCGCGAGAGCGGCGTGGTCGCGGTGGCGGAGATCCCGGCGCGGCCGCTGGCCGCCCTGCCGCGGCCGGCGCGGCCGGTCTACCTGGTGGCGGACGGGGTGGAGAAGCCGGGCAACCTCGGCGCCATCCTCCGTTCCGCCGACGGCGCCGGGGTCGACGGAGTGGTCGTCTGCGGCGGCACCGACCTGTGGAACCCGAACGTCGTGCGCGCCTCCCTCGGCACCTGCTTCACCGTCCCGGTCGCGGAGGCCGGCGCCGAGGCGGCGATCGCCTGGCTCGCCGGCCTGCCGATCGTCGTCGCCACCCCGGAGGCGGAGACCCTCTACCGCGACGCGGAGCTGTGGGGCGGTCTGGTCGTGGGGCGCGAGGACAGCGGGGTGAGCGCCCCGTGGCGGGCGGCGGCGACCGAGGTGGTGCGGATCCCAATGCGCGGCGTCGCCGATTCGCTGAATGTGGCCCAGACCGCGACCCTCCTCGCCTACTCCGCGGTGACGGGCGGCTGATGCACCCCATCTTCACGCCGTGTCCTCGCCCGGAGCGCCTCAACGTACAACCAGTCAATGGGGTCAGGCTTGCAAACTTGCAAGTTGGTCCGTTGGTGGCCATCAGCGAGGTCTAAGTTTGCAAACTTGCAAGCCTGACCCCAGAGGCTCCGGACGGAGTTTTCACTACAGAAACACCGAGGGCACAGAGAACTACATCTGAAGACAACGGGCATTTGCGCCGTTCTTCTTTGTAGCAACCCCTTGGCGATCCCTCGCGAGCCCGAAGAGGGGAAGTGCACCTTTCCTTTGCAGTTCTCCGTCTCCTCGGTGTCTCCGTGGTGAAAACGTCTTCCGGGTCGCGGCCGGAGGGCTGTCTGTCGCCGCGGAGGCCCGTCCACCCGCGATTGACTCGCCGTGGCGCTCCTCCCTACCGTCTCTCCCCCGCCACACCCTACTCGGAGCCCCACCCATGCTTGATCCCACCCCGTCCGATGCCGTGCAGATGATCCCCCTCGGAGGGTGCGGCGAGATCGGTATGAACATGACCGTCTACCGCCACCGCGACGAGGCGATCCTGGTGGACGTGGGGTTGATGTTCCCCGACGAGGAGATGCTCGGTGTCGATGTGGTCCTCGCCGACATCACCCACCTGCGCGAGCAGGGGAAGGAGCTGCAGGGGATCTTCCTCACCCACGGCCACGAGGACCACATTGGGGCGCTGACCTATCTCCTCCCCGACCTGCCCAAGGTACCGATCTACGGCACCGCCATGACCCTCGGTCTGGTGCGGGCGAAGCTCAAGGAGATGGGGCTTCTGAGGCGCGCTGACCTGCGCGAGGTGGAGCCGCGCGATGTAATTCGGGCCGGCTGCTTCTCGGTGGAGTTCCTGCAGATCACCCACTCGATCATCGGCGGCTGCTCCCTGGCGATCGAGACCCCGGCCGGGACGGTGGTCCACACCGGCGATTTCAAGATCGATCCGCACCCGGTGGACGGCAAGCTGTTCGACGAGGAGCGGTTCCGTGCCTACGGCGAGAAGGGGGTCCTCGCCCTCTTCTCCGACTCGACCAACGCCGAGAACCCGGGCCGGACCCTCTCCGAGCGCGAGGTGGGCAAGGGGCTCGACGACGCCTTCTCCAAGGCGGAGTCGGGGATGATCTTCGTCGCCACCTTCTCCTCGCACATCCAGCGGGTGCAGCAGATCGTCGAGATGGCCGATGCCTACCACCGCAAGATCGTGGTGATGGGCCGCTCCATGGAGCGCAACGTGGAGATCGCCCTGGAGCTCGGCCTGCTGCACATCCCTGATGGGATGCGGGTGATGCCGGCGCGCATGTCGGAGTTTCACCGCGAGCGGCTGGTGGTGGTGACCACCGGGTCTCAGGGAGAGCCGCTGTCGGCCCTGTCGCGCCTGGCGGTGGGCGACCACCGTTCCCTGTCGGTGGAGGCGGGCGATACGGTGATCCTCTCGTCGAAGGCGATTCCCGGCAACGAGCGGTCGGTGTCGCGGGTGATCAACCACCTCTTGCGGCGCGGCGCCCGGGTGGTCCACGGCAAGGTCTCCGAGGTTCACGTCTCCGGCCACGCCGCCCAGGGGGAGCTGGCGCAGATGTATGAGATGGTGCGGCCGCGCTACTTCGTCCCGATCCACGGCGAGCTGCGCCACCTGGTCGCCCACCGCGAGCTCGTCTGCTCCCTCGGCCACCGGGCGAAGGACACGGTGGTGGTGGAGGACGGTGCGGTGGTGGAGCTCTCTCCGCGCGGTATCCGCCTCGGCGACGAGGTGACCCACGGCCGTCGCTTCGTCGATGGCAAGGGGGTGGAGGACGTGGGCGAGGTGGTCATGCGCGACCGCAGGTTGCTCTCCGAGGACGGCACCCTGGTGCTGGTCCTCGGGATTGACCACGCCACCGGTGAGGTGACCTCCGGGCCGGACATCATCTCCCGCGGCTTTGTCTATGAGGAGGAGTCGCAGGAGCTCCTCGACGAGATCAAGCAGATGGTGGTCGACCTCCTGCCGACCCTGGACAAGGAGATCCTCGCCGAGCGCGCCCTCTTGGGGGTGCGGCTGCGCAACAAGGTGCGCCGCTTTCTCGATCGCAAGATGGGCCGGCGGCCGATGGTCCTGCCGTTGATCCTCGAGTAGGAGGGGGTTGTACCCCCGATCCAGGCCTTTCGGGCCTGTTCCGCCGGCGGGAGCCGGCTCCTACCGGTCGTCGGCTGGGTGGTGCGTGCTCGGCAAGGGCGCGGCTCCTCTCGACCCTACCGGTCACGCCGCCACACCGGCTCGGCGATTCCGGCCTCGCGGTTGAGGTGGCGGGCGAGGCAGAAGAGGAGGTCGGAGAGGCGGTTGAGGTAGCGCACCGCCTCCGGTCCCACCGGCCCGCCGCTCTTTTGCAGGGTAACGAGGCGCCGTTCGGCACGCCGGCAGACGGTGCGCGTTACATGGGCGAGCGCCGCGGCACGGCCGCCGCCGGGGAGGAGAAACTCTTTCAGGGGAGGAAGGTCGTGGCTCACCTCCGCCTGCCACCGCTCCAGCCGCGCCACCGCCGGGGCGGTGAGGAGAGGGTGGCCGGGGGTGGCGAGCTCACCTCCGAGGTCGAAGAGGTCATGCTGGACGGCGATCAGGCCGTCGTGCACCGGGTTGGGCAGGGTCTCGACGAGGAGCAGGCCGATCTGGCTGTTGAGCTCGTCCACCGCCCCGATCGCCTCGATCCGCGCGTCGTCCTTCGCCACCCGGCTGCCGTCGCCGAGGGAGGTGGCGCCGATGTCGCCGGTGCGGGTGGTGATCTTGGCGAGGCGCATGGGTTTTGGGTCAGGTCTCGTCTCGCCGCGTTTTTTCAACTCGCCCAGATCGGGCAGAGACTTGGCCACAAGAAAGGTGGCAAGACAAGAACTGACCCCAAGCTACTCTCTACCGTCGTGCAGCACCTTCAAGATCGCCTCACCGTGGCGTTTGAGCTGCCAGCGGCGGATGGCGGTGACCTTGGCGAGGGCGTCGTGGTCGGCGGGTTCCGCCAGGGCGATGTGGTGGAGGAGGTCGTTGTTCGCCACCATCCCCGGCGGCACCCCCTCCTCCTTGGCGGTGTGGTTGCGCCACTCCTTCAGGCGGGTGAGGCAGCGCTCCTGGCTGCGGGTCAGGCGGCCGTTGGACTCCCGCGCCGGCGGTGCAGGGATCGGCGTGTCGTCGCTTTGGCCGTCGGCGATCGCCGCCAGGATCTCCTTGGCAAAGCGGTTCGCTGCCGGTGAACGGGGCGGGAGGGTGGCGCGCAGGGCGGATTTGGTGGTGGGCTGGTCGCAGGCGAGGAGCAGCAGGTCCTGGTTCGAGATCACCTTAAAGGTGGCCCGCCCCATCCCCTCGGCGAGGCGCTCGCGGGTGCGCCACAGCCACAGCAGGACCTTGAGCTGCGCATCGTTGAGACGCGACGCCCCCTTCATCCGCCGCACCCGGTCGATGTCGCGCAGCGGCGCCGGCGGCTCCAGCCGCTCCAAAAGCTCCATCTCCTCCGCCATCTGGTCGCTGCGGCCGCGCTCGGCGAGCTCGACCCGCAGCCGGTCGTAGAGGCCGTGGAGGTAGTAGGTGTCGAGGATCGCGTAGAGGCGCTGCTCGTCGCTCAGGGGGCGGGCACCCCAGTTACACTTCTGGAACCGCTTGTCGAGGTTGACCTCGAAGTAGTGGCGGACCAGGTCGGCGAGTCCGAAGCGATCCAGGCCGACGAGCTGGGCGGCGACCATCGTGTCGAAGACCGGCGATAGGCGAAAGTCGAAGTCGCGTCGGAGGCAGAGGATGTCGTAGCTGGAGCCGTGGAGGATCTTGAGGATTGAGGGATCCGCGAGGATCGGCCCGAGGGGGGAGAGGTCATTGATTGCCAGGGGGTCGACAATGGCGTGCTCCAGGGAGCCGTCCTCGAAGCGGGCGGTCATCTGGATCAGGCAGACCTGCTCGCGGTAGGCGTGGAGTGAGTTGGCCTCGGTGTCGATGGCCAGCTCGCGACAGGAGGCGAAACGTTCTACGAGGGCGATGAACGGCGCCTCTTCGGCGATCAATGGGGTGGTTTCGGGCACAGACTAATCCTTGGGCTGGATGGCAAAGAGGTGGTGGAGGTCGGCGAGCTGGTGGAGGGCGTCGGGGCCGAGGGCGTCGTGGTGGCGGCCGAGCATACGGACGATCCCGAGGAAGGCCTCCTCGCTGCCGTCGAAGTGGGCGATGGCGGTGGCCACCGCCTCGCCCTCGCCGGTCGGCAGGGCGGCGGCGAGGGAGGCGAGGCGGCGGCGCAGGGAATCGCCGCTCTCCTCCTGATCGGTCGCCGCGGTGGGCGTGGGCGGGGTTGCGTGGCGGGGAGGCGGGACCTCTTCACCGGCGATGCAGGCGATCGCCGCCGCCGGCGAGGCGGCCGGCTCCACGCCGTCGATCTCCCAGGTGTGCAGCCCGACCACGGGCGTGTGGATCTTCGCGGCGATGGCGATCTCCGACAGGGTGCCGTGGCCGCCCCCCACCGCCACCACCGCGTCCACCGACTGGACGAGGACGACGTTGCGGGCGTGGCCCATGCCGGTGGCGATGGGGATCTCCACGTAGGGGTTCGCCGCTGCCGGGTCGGCCCCGGGGAGGATCCCGACCACCCGGCCGCCCGCCTCGGCTGCGCCGCGGCTCGCCGCCTCCATCACCCCGCCGAGGCCGCCGGTGTAGAGGACCCAGCCGCGGCCGGCGATCGCCCCCCCCACCGCCTCCGCCGTCCGTGCCTCGGTCTCGTCACACCTCCCCGCGCCGACCACCGCAACCCGATGTACCGGGTGAGAGTTACCTTGAACCATGGGCGCTGACGCTACCACCGGTGGGGGTCTCTGGCAAAAAAACGGCGGCCGGTTTGTCCGGGATCACCGCGACCGGCATCATGGCCGCGGTCCACCCTCCCAACGCCCCTCCCCTTGGAGTCTCTATGCAGCTCGACATGTTTATCGACGAAGCCGACGACACCCGCCGCGCCACCACCGGCTGCGTGGTCGCCTTTGACTTGGAGACCCAGCACTCCTTCGAGGAGGTTGGCGGGCGCGGCAACATGGACAAGCTGAAGGTGTCGGTGGCGGTGGTCGGCAACCTCGACCACGGTACCTACACCAGCTACCGCGAGGCGGAGATGGGGGCGTTGGTCGAGGACCTCTTCGCCGCCAAGCGGGTGGTGGGGTTCAACACCCTCGGCTTCGACTACGCGGTGCTCGCCGCCTACACCGACCGCAACCTCAAGCGTCTCGCCTCCCTCGACATCCTCCAGGAGATCCACCGGGAGCTCGGTTACCGGGTGAGCCTCGACAAGGTGGCGGCGGCGACCCTCGGCAGCCACAAGTCGGGCCACGGACTGGAGGCGATCGAGTGGTACCGGAGCGGCGAGTGGGAGAAGCTGATCCGCTACTGCACCGACGACGTCCGCCTCACCGCCGACCTCTACCGCTTCGGCCGCGACAACGGCCACCTCTTCTACCTCAACCGGTGGGGGGAGAAGGCGCGGGTGAACGTGAGTTGGTAGGCCGGGGCTGCGCCCCGGCCTAGCTTTCAGCGAACAGCTTTCAGCATTCAGCGGAGGGGCCGGGGGGGCGGTGGAGAATGGGGGGTTGCGGCGGCATTGCCGTCCGGGCTTCGCTTGTTGAGAGGAGACGCTGTTTCCGCTGACCGCTGACCGCTGACCGCTGACCGCTGACCGCTGACCGCTGACCGCTGACCGCTGACCGCTGACCGCTGACCGCTGACCGCTGACCGCTGACCGCTGACGATCCATCTCCCTCTCCCGGACCGCGCGCGGCGCCCCCCATATGCCCCCCGCCTCTCCCCCCCTGCCACCGCACCGGCGGCTGCTGGTGCGCATTGTCGCGGTGATGGTGGTGGCGATCGTCGCCATCGAGGGGGTGATCCTCATTCCCACCACCCTCCACGACCGCGACGAGATGCGCCGCAACTTCTTCGCCGAGGCGGAGGCGGCGGCGTGGGAGGCGGCACCGGCGCTGGCCGCGGCGCTGGCTGCCGGTGAGACGCCGCGCCTGCCCGAGGTGATGTGCTCGCGGGTTACCGTCTACGATCCGGCGGGGAGGGTGGTCGTTACCACGGACCAGGACCCGGGTCTCGGGCCGAAGGCGGCGGCCCTGGTGCGCCGCGGTGATCGCGTGGAGCGGGGACAGGAGCCCGACGGTCGTTGTTACCTCCTCCTGCGCCTCAACTACCACGACACCCCGGTGGGGTGTGTCGCGGTGGTGAAGCCGGCCGATGCCATCGCCCGCGCGACCTACCGCTATGTCCTTAAGACCCTCGGGTTGGTCCTCCTGATTTGCGGTTTCACCGCCCTCATCCTCCTCCTCTACCTGGTGCGCGCGGTCCTGCGACCGGTGGAGCGGATCGTCGCGGCCAACGTGGCGAGCGGCGCCGGTGGGGAGAAGATCATCCCCGAGACGGAGATTCCCGCCACCGAGATCGGTGAGATCATGCGTACCCGCAACCGGATGTTGGCGAGCCTGCGGGTCACCCGCGAGGAGGTGGAGGCGAAGAACCGCGAGCTCGCCTCGTGGGCGCAGACCCTGGAGGAGCGGGTGGCGGAGCGCACCGCGGCGCTGAAACAGGCGCAGGAGCAGGTGGTGCAGGTGGAGAAGATGGCGGCGATCGGCAAGCTCGCCGCCTCGGTGGCGCACGAGATCAACAATCCACTGGGGATCATCGGCACCAGCGGTGAGGAGCTTCGCCGCGCCCTCGCCGGGGTGGAGGAGGCGCAGCGCCCCCTGGAGATCATCCACTCGCAGGTGGGGCGGTGTAAGCGGATCATCGACGCCCTCCTCGACTTCTCCCGCCGCCGCCCCGCCCGCCCCGAACCCACCGACCTCGCCCCCTTCCTGGAGGAGACCCTGGAGCTCCTCCGACCGCGGGCGCGCCAGGAGCACAAGGAGCTTCGCCTCACCGTGGCCCCGGGGGTGCGCGCCACTCTCCTCCCCACCCAGCTCCAGCAGGCGCTGGTGAACCTGGTGACCAACGGCCTCGACGCCACCCCGGAGGGCGGCGCGGTGCGGGTCGGCGCCGAGGCGCGCGGCGCGCGGGTCTGTCTGTGGGTGGAAGACGACGGCCCGGGTGTCCACGCGGAGCAGGTGGCGGAGGCCTTCGAGCCCTTCTTCACCACCAAGGCGCCGGGGCAGGGGGCGGGCATGGGGCTCGCCATCGCCGCCAACTTTATCCACGCCCAGGGCGGCACCCTCACCTACGAGGCGGCGGCGGACGGCGGCGCCCGCTTCGTCATCGACCTGCCGGCGGGGTAGGGGGGCTGCGTCCATGAACGAGCCACCTCTCGATCCGCGCCTCGCCGCCGACTGCCACCTCCTCGGCCGCCTCGGTACCACCCGCCTGCTCCTCCTCGACGACGCCCGTTTCCCGTGGTTCATCCTCGTCCCGGCGACCGAGGCAGTGGAGGTGTGCGACCTGAGCACGGCGGAACGGCAGGCGGTGTGGGCGCAGGTCAACGAGGTCTCGCAGCTCGTGCGGGCGCTCTTTCCGGTGGACAAGCTCAACGTCGCGGCGATCGGCAATGTGGTGAGCCAGCTTCACCTCCACGTGGTCGGCCGCCGGCGGGACGACGATTGCTGGCCCGGGGTCGTCTGGGGGGCAGGGGGTGGGGAGCCGTACGCGGCGGCCGAGGTGGCGCGGATCCGCGCCGCGGTGGCCGCCCACCCAGGAGTCTGTCGGACTTAGGCCCGATCTACTGCGGGAAAGCGGATCTCGGCCCGGATCGCGCCCCGTTCTTCGTTGCATAGGCCCACGTAGCGCTCGAACGGGTCGCAATCCGGACTCGAGCCCGCTTTCCCTCGTCACGATCGCCTAAGTCCGACAAACTCCTAGGCGACCGGTTCGTCCCGGTCCCCCGGTAGGAGGGGGTTGCACCCCCGACCCCGGCCCTTCGGGCCGGCCGCGCCTGGGGCGCGGATCGCGAGCGGGAGCTCGCTCCTACCGGAGCGCGAAGAGGGGGCGGCGGGGCCGCCCGTCACCGCAAGACGGTGTTGCCCTCGAAAAATCCCGACTTGTCTGGGTGGTCCAGGGCGTCCAGCTCCGCCAGGTCCAGCCGGCCGCTCTGGGAGAAGAACTCGATGGGGTTGTGCCACACGACCCGCTCGATCTCCGCCTCGTCGATCCCGGCGGAGCGCATGTTCTCCACCGCGATGGGGACGTTCAGGGGGTCGGACTCGCCCCAGTCGGCGGAGGAGTTGATCAGCATCCGCTCGGCTCCGAACTGCTGGATGATCTTCGTCGCCCGCTCCGGGGTGAGCTTGGTCTGCGGGTAGATGGTGTGGCCGGCCCAGCAGTGGGTCCGCTCCTTCACCATCGGGATGGTCTCCTCGGTGTTGTGGTCGATGAGCACCCGATCGTGGTCGAGCCCCATCTCCAGGACGAGGTCGATGGTCCGCTCCACCCCGCGGCGCTTGTCGCGATGCGG
Source organism: bacterium (assembly GCA_024278555.1). GTDB lineage: Bacteria > CG2-30-53-67 > CG2-30-53-67 > CG2-30-70-394 > CG2-30-70-394 > CG2-30-70-394. The sequence goes on from JAJRSX010000087.1 coordinate 29,212, forward strand.
CGTGTGGATCAGGACCGGCAGGTCGAAGCGGACGGCGAGCTCGAGCTGGGCGCGGAAGCAGCGCTCCTCACGGGAGGTCATCTCGTCGAAGCCGATCTCGCCGATCCCCACCACCGACTGCTTCTCCAGGTAGTCGGGGAGCAGCTCGAGGACCGCGTCGCTCACCCGGTCGTCGTTCGCCTCCTTCGGGTTGAGCGACAGGGTGCAGGTGTGGAGGATCCCGTACTGGGCGGCGCGGAACCGCTCCCAGCCGACGAGGGTGTCGAAGTAGTCCTTGAATGTATCGACGGAAGTCCTTGGCTGACCGAGCCAGAAGGCGGGCTCGTTCACGATTCGGATGCCGCGCGCGCGCATCCGCTGGTAGTCGTCGGTGGTGCGGGAGAACATGTGGATGTGGGGATCGAAGATCTGCATGGGCTCACTCGGGGTGGGTGGGGTCGAGGCGGTCGGCGACAGCCTCCGCCTCTTCGGGCCACGGACGACCGGAGATTCGTCGTTCCCGTACCAGGCCGCGGAGCATCCGGGCGAGCTCCGCGCCGCCGCGTTCGTCGAGGCGGACCACCGGGGTGATGGGTAGGCCGAGGGTGGCGCGCTTGAGGACGGCGTGGGCGAAGGCGTCGTCGTCGAGCCAGCGCGAGGCGTACGGGTTGACCGTGGCGGCGTCGAACAGGGGCAGGACGTTGGAGCGGCAGCCATCCTCCACGGCCGGCACGGCCGCAGCGGAGGCCTCCAGAAGCCCCAGGGCGCGGAGGCAGGCGATCCGCTCACCGATCTCGCCTTTGTCGTAGATCGCCACCGCCGCCGTCAGGCCGTGGCCCACGCCGCGCGCCAGGGCGAGCAACAGCGAGGCACGGGCGGCGGTGGCGAGGGGCCAGCCGGCCACCGGGATCGGGTCGGTGGCGCCCTTCAGCGGCGGGATATCGGCTCCGAGCGCTCCACGTCCTGCGTGGCGGTCGAGGGCGGCGAAGCGGCGCGCCGCCGCGCGCAGGTCGCTGCCCGCCGCCGCCTCACCGCGCGCCTGCTCCAGCGCCGCCCAGCCGGTGGTGCTGAGGCGCGGGCGGAGGAGGTCGAGGAGAGCGTCGTCGGCGGCGGCGAGGTGGCTCATGTCATCGGGATCCGGCGGGCGAGGTAGAGGGCGGCGGGGAGGAGGGCGAGGATGGCGATCGCCGCCCACGGCCGGTCGCTGCCGAGGGCGAGGGCGGCGTCCAGGGGGATGAGGCCGAGGAGGATACGTTGGATCGCTCCCTGCAGGCGATCCGGGGTGGGGCGGGCGAGGGGGGGGAGGGTAGCGACCATGGCGGCCGCGGCCACCACCGCCACCGCGATCGCCCCTTGCGGAGCGAAGAGCCCCCCCCAGGCGAGGAGGGCGCCGGTGGCGGCGGCGAGGGCCAGGAGGGCGAGGGTGAGAAGAGCGCATGTGGCGGGACGCCAGCCGGACCTGTGCCGGCTGGCGAGGGGGGCGGGTGGCGTCCCCCTGCCGATCGGTGGCGCGCTGCGCCTGTCGCCGGCGACCTCCACCCGGCTCAGGGGCATGACCGCGGCCACATAGAGGGCGAGGGGGAGGGCGAGGATGAGGTCGCCGTGGCCCACCGGCGCGGCGGTCATCCCGAGCCCCACGTCGAGGAGGCGGCAGGTAGCGATCGCCATGGTGCCCGCCACCGCCTGCCGTTTGAGGCCGGCGTCGTAGGCGATGGCGAGCCCGGCGATGGCGGTGCCGACCCAGCCGGAGAGGCGGCCGGCGACAGCGGCGAGGAGGACCCCGGCGGCGAGCAGGGTGACTGCGACCAGGAGGCCGGCGGCGGGGTTCACCGCGCCGGAGGGCAGCGGCCGGCCGGGCCGCTCGATCGCGTCGACCGTGCGGTCGCACCAGTCGTTGAGGACCACCCCGCCGCCGTACAGACACGGCCCGGCGAGGAGCAGCAGGGCGGCGCGGTCCAACGGCACCGGCCCCCCGGCGAGGGCGAGACCGGCGGCAACGTCCGCTACCGCGGTAACGAGGTTGGGGAGGCGCAGGAGGCGCGCCCACGCCGTTGCCCGGCTGCCGCGACGGCTCACCGGAGCCACCGGCCGAGGAAGTCGCGGGCTGCCCGCGCCGCTTGCTCGGGGGCGTCGACGCAGGTGTAGAGCTCCACCGCGGCGGCGCCGTTGTAGCCGATCTCGGTCAGCGCCGCGAAGAGGGCGGCGAAGTCGATCTCCCCGTCGCCCGGCACCCGGTGGTAGTGGACCCGATCGCGGATGTCTTCCAGGTGGAGGTGGAAGAGGCGCTTTCTCCCCATCTCGCGGACCACCGCCGCCGGCGCCTCCCCCACCACCCAGGCGTGGCCCACATCGAGGTTGAGACCCAGGGCCGGGCTCGCCACCGCCGCGAACAGGTCGGCCGCCTGGCCCGCCCGCTCGATCAGCAGCCCCGGCTCGTACTCCAGGGCGATCCGCACCCCGAGGCGCTCGGCCACCGTGGCCAGCTCGCCGACGGCGTCGACCAAGAGCGGCCATGCCTGCTCGGGCGGGCAGCCGGGGCGGGGGCGGCCGGCGGTGATCGTCACCACCGGGGCTTCGAGCTCCGTGGCCACCTCCAGGCAGCGGCGGGTGAAGTCGATGCGCCAGGCGCGCAGCTCCCGGTCCGGGTGGCAGAGGCCGGGGCCGAAGAGCGGCTCGTCGGGCGGCTCCAGGTAGTAGCCCACCGCGGTGTTCCCGTTGAGCGCCGCCGCCGCGAGACCGAGGTCGGCGAGGAGGCGGCGCAGGGAGCCGAGGTCGCTCCCCTCCACCGCCGGCGGCCACAGGTGCGGCCGGTCGGCGAGGAGCTCGACGCTGGTGTAACCGGCCGCCGCGATTGCCCCACACGCCTCCTCCACGGAGGTACGGATGAAGCCGTTGGTGGAGAAGGCGAGGTGCATGGGTGCGAGCTTACTGTGCCGGGCCCCGACGGCCGAGGGGAGATATGGCCAAGGCTCTGGGGTCAGGCTTGCAAACTTGCAAGTTTGCAAGCCTGACC
>JAJRSX010000088.1 GCA_024278555.1 bacterium
GAGAAGCCGATGGCCACAATCGACAAAATGATCTGTTGGCCGCACAGCGGCCAACCATCCCTAACCCCTAGTCCCTAACCCCTGGCGAGCGCAGCGAGCCCATGGACAGCCAAACCAAATTCCCCACCGAGGTGAAGGAGTACAAGTACCGGATCGAGGCGATCGCCCGCGACTACGGCCTCGACTTCTTCGACACCATCTTCGAGATGGTCTCGTACGAGAAGATGAACGAGATCGCCAGCCAGGGGGGCTTCCCCACCCGCTACCCCTACTGGCGCTTCGGCATGGAGTACGAGCAGCTCTCCAAGGGGTACGCCTACGGATTGCAGAAGATCTACGAGATGGTGATCAACAACGACCCGTGCTACGCCTACCTCCTGGACTGCAACACGGTCACCGACCACAAGGTGGTGATGGCCCACGTCTTCGGCCACTGCGACTTCTTCAAGAACAACGCCTGGTTCGCCCCCACCAGCCGCAAGATGATGGACGAGATGGCGAACCACGCGGTGCAGGTCCGCGCCCTGATCGCCAAGCACGGCCTCGACACGGTGGAGTCGTTCATCGACACCTGCCTCTCCATCGACAACCTCGTCGACTACCACCTCCCCTTTGTGCGCCGTGACAACACCGCCCCGGAGGAGGACGAGCCCGCCAAGCCCCACCGCCACGCCTTCACCGCCAAGCCGTACATGGAGGGGTTCATCAACCCCGCCGCGAACAACGATGGCGAGGAGGAGGCGGGCGAGGAGCACAAGGAGCGCGCCGCCGGCCCGTTGCCCGACCCCACCCGCGACGTCATGGGCTTCCTCCTCGACCGGGCGCCCCTGGCCGGCTGGCAGCGGCAGATCCTCTCCATCCTCCGGGAGGAGGCGTACTACTTCGCCCCCCAGGCACAGACCAAGATCATGAACGAGGGGTGGGCCTCCTTTTGGCACGCGAAGATCATGACCGGCTCCGACCTCACGGACGAGTACCAGCGGGGGTCCGCCCACCCGCCGGTGCTCACCGCCGCCGAGATCATCGACTTCGCCGACCACCACTCGGGCACCCTGGCCACCTCACCCGGCCACCTCAACCCGTACAAGCTCGGCATCGAGCTCTTCCGCGACATCGAGCGGCGGTGGAACCAGGGCCAGTTCGGCCCCGAGTGGGAGCAGTGCGACGACATGCGCGAGCGCGCCGCCTGGGACACCCACGTCGGGCTCGGGCGCGAAAAGATCTTCGAGGTGCGCCGGGTCCACAACGACATCACCTTCATCGACGCCTACCTCACCCGCGAGTTCTGCCTGGAGCAGCACCTCTTCGCCTTCGACTACAACAAGTTCACCAAGCGCCAGGAGATCTCCAACCGCGACTTTGCGGTCATCAAGCAGCGGCTGCTCGCGAGCCTCACCAACTTCGGCCAGCCGATCATCTCCGTGGTCCACGCCAACTACAAAAACCGTGGCGAGCTCCTCCTCCACCACCACCACGAGGGGCAGGACCTGCAGGTGAGCTACGCCACCGACACCTTGAAGAACCTCCACACCCTCTGGCGCCGCCCGGTCCATATCGAGACCATCGTCGACGACGAGGAGATCCTCCTGAGCTACGACGGCGACGAGCTCAACCACAGCCAGGGCCGCGCCGCGGCGGCGTGATCCTGCAGCCGCCACACTGGAAGCCGGCCGAGGACAAGGTCCACCACTTTGACCCTACAGTGGTGAGCTTTTCTTGCGGTAACGCGACGCCTCCAGCCCGAGCCGCTTCATCCGGCTGCGCAGGGTCGAGGGGTTGAGGCCGAGGAGGTCGGCGGCGCCGCCGGGGCCATGGATGCGGCCGTCGCAGCCGCGCACGACCCGGTCGATGTGGGCGCGTTCCACCGCCTCCAGGGTGGCCGGCGGCCCCTCTTCCACCGCCGGTGGCGGGGCGAGCTCTTCCTCCTCCACCGCCACGTGGAGCTCGGGACCACGGGCGAGGATGGTGGCGCGCTCCAAGGCGTTGACCAGCTCGCGCACGTTGCCCGGCCACCGGTAGCGCTGGAGGCGGGCGATCTCCGCGTCGCTCACACTCCACGGGCCGGAGCCGGTGCGCCTGGCCAGCGAGGCGAGGACATCGGCGGCGATCCGCGGGATGTCGTCTTTCCGCTCGCGCAGGGGCGGCACCTCGATGGGAAAGACGTGCAGCCGGTAGTAGAGGTCCTCGCGAAAACGGCCGCCGGCCACCGCCCTGGCCAGGTCCACGTGGGTGGCGGCGATCAGCCGCACGTCGACGCGCACGGTGCGATCAGAGCCCACCGGCTCGAAGGTTCCGTCCTGGACCACCCGCAACAGCTTCGCCTGCAATCCCAGGGGGAGCTCGCCCACCTCGTCGAGGAAGAGGGTGGTGCCGTTGGCCGCCTGGAAGCGGCCCATGCGCTTGCCCGTGGCCCCGGAGAAGGCCCCCTTCACGTGGCCGAAGAGCTCCGATTCGATCAGCGTTGGCGGCAGGGCGGCACAGTTCACCGACACCATCGGCCGGCCGCCGCGCCGGCTCCAGCCGTGGATCGCGTTGGCCACCACCTCCTTGCCGCTGCCGGTCTCGCCGGTGATCAGGACCGGCGTCTCGGTGGGGGCCACCTGCCGGGAGAGCTCCACCACCCGCTGCATCGCCGGCGAGACCGCGCGGGTGAGGAGCTGGCCGGCGTCGGCGCGACCGGCGACCGACTCGGCCAGCAGCCGGTTGTGCTCCGCCCACTGGTCACGCATCCGCCTCAGCACCGCCGACTGGTGCTCGTAGCGCATGGCGTGGGCGAGCAGCCTCCCGTAGACCCGGGCGAGCCCCAGGGGCCCCTCGCCGTACGGCCGACACACCTGCTGGTCGAAGGTGACCAGCCCCATGCGGCGGCCCTCGGCGACCAGGGGGACGACCATGCAGGCGTGGCCGTGGGGGAGGTCGAGGACGCCGTCGAAGGGGTCGCCGTCGCCGTCGGCGTGGTCGTGCTCGGTAAACAGCCGCGCCTCGCCACGGTCGATCGCCGCCCGCAGGGAGGGGAAGCGGTCGAGCTCCAGGTGGTGGCGATGCACCCGGTCGTCCGCCAACGGCCCGCGCGCCATGCGCACGGTGAGGCGATCGCCGTCCAGGAGCATCACCGTGGCGAGGTCGTAGGGGATCACCGGCCGCAGGGCGTCGAGGGCGTCGGCCAGGAGCCGGTCGGTGGAGCCGGCGGAGGTGGCCAGGTGGGCCGCCTCCTTGAGATCGGCGGTGAGGTCGAGGTCGATGGCCATGGGGGCTCGCTGCGCTCGCGGGGTGGGGGGTGGGGGATGAGGGGAACGTCGGCCCTGCGGGCCGGTCACCGTGACGAAATGCGGCGCTATCCTCTGGACGGGCCGGCGGGGTCGCGGAATACCGCAAGTTGTGAGATATCGCCACCAGCCTACGCGAAATGTCGCAACAACGCCACCCGACCTCCCCTGCGCAAAGCATGTAACCCATTGGGGAATCTTGGTTTTCTCGGCTCTCCGCAGAGTTGGCACGCGACCTGCAATGTCTCTGGCATTCGAACGTTGTTCAACCCCCCTTCTGAAGGAGCACACCATGGAAACCATCGTCACCAAGCCCGCCCCCGACTTCGCCGCCCAGGCGGTCATGCCCGACAACTCCTTTGCCGAGCTCAAGCTCTCCGACTACCGCGGCAAGTACACCCTCCTCTTCTTCTACCCCCTCGATTTCACCTTCGTCTGCCCGAGCGAGATCATCGCCTTCGACAAGCACCTCGCTGACTTCAAGGAGCGCGGCTGCGAGGTGATCGGCTGCTCCGTGGACAGCCACTACACCCACCTGGCGTGGAAGAACACCCCGGTGGAAAAGGGCGGCATCGGCAACGTCCAGTACCCCCTGGTCGCCGACCTGTCGAAGCAGATCGCCCGCGACTACGGCGTCCTCTTCAACGACGCCGTCGCCCTGCGCGGCCTCTTCCTCATCGACCCCGAGGGGACCGTGCGCCACGCCCTGATCAACGACCTCCCCCTCGGTCGCTCGATCGAGGAGGCGCTGCGGATGCTCGACGCCCTCAAGTTCGTCGACACCCACGGTGAGGTCTGCCCGGCCAACTGGCACGACGGCGAGGAGGCGATGACCCCGACCCCCGAGGGCGTCGCCGACTACCTGGCGAAGCACGCCACCCAGAACGCCTAAGCTCGGCAGGCTCCGGCCACGGGGCCATACCCGCCGCAGGTCGAGGGGGCTACCATCCGGTAGCCCCCTCTCTTTTTTCCAACCCCACTTTCCAACCCCGACAAAGGAGCCTCCCCATGGCCAAGCCCCTCCGCGGCACCCAGACCGAGAAGAACCTCATCACCGCCTTCGCCGGCGAGTCGCAGGCGCGCAACCGGTACACCTACTTCGCGGGCGCGGCGCGCAAGGAGGGGCTGATGCAGATCGCCGCCATCTTCGCGGAGACGGCGGACCAGGAGAGGGAGCACGCCAAGCGGTTCTTCAAGTTCCTCGAAGGGGGCGAGGTGGAGGTGGCCGCCGCCTTCCCCGCCGGCACCATCGGCTCCACCCTGGAGAACCTCCACGCCGCCGCCGCCGGTGAGGAGCACGAGTGGACCGATATGTACCCCGGCTTCGCCAAGGTGGCGCGGGAGGAGGGGTTCGAGCAGGTGGCCAAGGCGTTCGAGGCGATCGCCATCGCCGAGAAGCAGCACCACAAGCGGTACCGGGACCTCGCCGACAACCTGGAGGCGGGGCGGGTCTTCAAGCGCAACGGCAAGGTGGTGTGGCGGTGCCGCAACTGCGGCTACCTCCACGAGGGCGACGAGGCCCCCAAGGTCTGCCCCGCCTGCCTCCACCCCCAGTCCTACTTCGAGCTCCTCGGCGAGAACTGGTAGGGACGGACGTGGACAGCCGACGACAAAGGACGACCTAAGCCACGTTGACACGAACCTCGCGTAACACTAGGTTCGTGTCATGAAGAACGTCACGGTCACCCTCGACGAAGAGGTGGCGCGGTGGGCACGGATCCGGGCCGCAGAGGCGGAGACCAGCCTCTCCCGCTACCTTGGCGACCTCCTTCGCCGCCATATGGAGGAGAACGATGGATATGAGGCGGCCATGCGCGCCAACCTCGCCCGGCCACCGGTCACGCTGAAGGAGGGCGGCGGCTATCCGAGCCGGGAGGAACGCCATGGACGGCCTCTTCTTCGTCGATAGCAACCTCCTCCTCTACCGGCGTGATGCAGGTGAGCCGGACAAGCAGCCCCGTGCGGCGGCGTGGCTCGCGGCCCTGTGGCAGACACGGCGCGGCCGGCTCAGCGTCCAGGTGGTGGAGGAGTTCTACCACGTGGCGACCCGCCGTCTCCGTCCCGGCCTGCCACCCGCCGAAGCACAGGAAGAGGTACGCGAGCTCTTCACCTGGCAGCCGCTCCCCATCACCCCGAGCCTGATCACCGCCGCCTGGGCGGTCGAAGGCCGCTACGGCTTCTCCTTCTGGGACAGTCTGATTGTCGCCGCCACCCAGCGGACGGGGTGTCGCTACCTCCTCACCGAGGACCTCCAGGCCGACCAAGAGCTCGATGGCGTGCGTGTCATCAACCCGTTCGACCACCCACCGGAGGCCTTCGGTCTCCGGTGACCGTCGGGAAGGGGGCCCCGCCGCCGCTCGGTTGCGCCACCCGCCGCGAAGAAGACATGGAGACGGCAACCCCGCACATCGTGACCCCGGCGTGACGCGGGTGTAACAACCGCAGGCGATGGTGCAACTCTGCACCGCCGTCGCTTGCTTCGCCCACCCTCAACCCCCCCATGGCCAAGACGATCCTCGTAGTCGACGACGAGCCCGACCTCGTGGAGGTGGTGCGCTACAACCTGGAGCAGGCCCACTACCGGGTGGTGACCGCCGCCAGCGGCTCCGCGGCGCTGCGCCGGGCGCGCAGGGAGGCCCCGGACCTGATCGTCCTCGACATCATGCTCCCGGACCTCTTCGGCACCTAGGTGTGTCGCACCCTGCGCGGCGATCCGCGCACCCGCGCCGTCCCCATCCTCTTTCTCTCCGCCAAGAGCGAGGAGGTGGACCGGGTCGTGGGGCTGGAGCTCGGCGCCGACGACTACCTCACCAAGCCGTTCTCGCCGCGCGAGCTGGTCCTGCGGGTCGGGGCGATCCTCCGTCGCACCGCCGCCGGCGACGCCGCCAACACCGGGTCGGTAGTGGCCTCCGGGTCGATCCGCCTCGACCCGGAGGCGCACCAGGTGTGGGTGGCGGGGGCGGAGGTCGACCTCACCGCCACCGAGTTCCGCCTCTTAGAGACGCTCCTGCGCCACCCCGGCCGGGTCTTCTCCCGCGACCAGCTGCTCGACCGGGTGTGGGGGATCACCGCCGAGGTCACCACCCGCACCGTCGACACCCACATCAACCGCCTGCGCGACCGCCTCGGGCCGCAGGCCGAGCAGGTGGAGACAGTGCGCGGCGTCGGCTACCGCCTGCGTACGAAGGAGGGGTAGTGGAGTCCGCCCCGCGCCTCGCCGCCGCCCTCCTGGTGCCGGTCGCCGTCGCCCTGGCGGTGGTCGCCGCCCTCGGCGATGCCACCGCCGCCCACCTCGCCCACGCCGGCGGCATCGGGGTGGTCGCGGCGATCGTCGCCGGCCGCCTCCTCGCCCGCGCCGCCCACCGCCCCCTCCACGCCCTGCGCACCCACCTGGAGGCGGTGGGGCGCGGCGAGAGCCCGCCGTCGCTGCCGCCCAGCAGTGGCGAGGCGGCCGAGATCGCCGCCTGCGCCGCCCGCCTCTGCCGCACCCACGAAGAGCGCGAGGCGACCCTCCAGCGCGAGCGCGACGCCCTCGCCCAGGTGCTGGACCGGATGGCCGAGGGGGTGATGGTGGTCGCCCGCGACGGCCGGGTGGCGCGCACCAACCCGGCCATCGAGCGCCTCGTGCCGCGCCTCGCCGACGAATCCCAGCCGACCCCGGGCGAGGCCACCGGCAGCCACGAGGTGCAGCTCGCCTGCTCGCGGGCGATCACCACCGGCCAGGTACAGGAGGCACGGCTGACCACCGACGGCGGCCGCACCCTCCTGGTCACCGCGGCGCCTGCCGGCGGTGGCGCGGTGGTGGTCTTTCACGACATCACCGAGATGCACCGCGCCCTGGAGGTGCGCCGCGACTTCGTGGCCAACGCCTCCCACGAGCTGAAGACGCCGGTGGCCGCCATCCTCGGCGGGGCCGAGACCCTCGCCAACGGCGGCCTCGCCGACCCGGTGGCCGCCGCCCGCTTCACCGACACCATCCACCGCCACGCCAAGCGGCTCGCCCGGCTCATCGACGACCTCCTCGCCCTGTCGCGCCTGGAGGCGGGCACCACGGTGGAACGGCGGCCGGTGGCGCTCGCCGAGGTGGTGGCCGAGGTGTGCGACCTCATGGAGGAGCCGTTTCGCACCGCCGGTGTCGCCCTCACCTGGCACGCCGACCCCGACCTGCCGCCGTGGCGCGGCGACCGGCGGAGTGTCGAAGAGATCCTCACCAACCTGCTGGATAACGCCCGCGCCTACACCCCCAAGGGGGGTGAGGTGGAGGTGCGGGTCACCCGAACCGCGGACGGCCTCGCCCTCGCCGTGGGCGACACCGGCATCGGCATCGGCGCCGACCACCTCGACCGGATCTTCGAGCGCTTCTACCGCGTCGACCCGGCCCGCTCCCGCGCCGCCGGCGGCACCGGCCTGGGGCTGGCCCTGGTGAAGCACCTCGTGGAGAGCCTCGGGGGGCGGATCGAGGTGGCGAGCGAGGTCGGCGTGGGCTCCACCTTCACGGTGGAGCTGCCGGGGGATGAGGGATGGGGGGTGGGAGGTGGGGGTAGGACGGCCCTGCGGGCCGAACGAATGTAACGGTGGAAGCTGCACACGAAACCAATCGCTGGCCGCGCAGCGGCCAACCTCCCCCTCACTCCCCATCCCCCACCCCGCGAGCGTAGCGAGCCCATCCCCCTGGCCGCAGGCCAGATCACCCCCCCCCGCGAGCAAAGCGAGCCCCCCATGTCCCCCCACCTCCGCCACCGCCTCGACGACGACCTCCGCGCCCTCTCCGACGACCTCCTCGCCATGGGGGCGGTCGCCCGCAAGATGATCCACGACGCCCTCGACGCCCTCGTGCGCCGCGACTCCGACCTCGCCCGCGCGGTGATCGCCCGCGACAAGGAGGTCGACCGCCTGGACACCGACCTCGACGCCAAGGCGGTCGAGATGATCCTCCGCCACCAGCCCATGGGGAGCGACCTCCGCTACATCATCGGGGTGATCGAGATGGTTACCGACCTGGAGCGGATCGGCGACGAGGCAAAGAACATCGCCGAGCGGGTCGTCGTCCTCAACGAGGAGGCGCCGCTGAAGCCGTACATCGACCTCCCCTCCATGGCCGCCACGGTGGAGCGGATGGTGGGCGCCGCCCTCGACTGTTTGGTACGCCGCGACGCCGACGGCGCCCTGGCGGTGATCCGCGAAGACGACGCGGTCGATGCCCTCCAGGACCAGGTCCAGCGCGAGCTCCTCACCTACATGCTCGACGACAAGGGCGCCATCACCCGCGGCCTCCACCTCACCTTCCTCGCCGCCCACCTGGAGCGCATCGGCGACCACGCCACCAACATCGCCGAGACCACCTACTTCCTGGTGAAGGGGCAAAACATCCGCCACACGGATGGGCTGCGGGGAAAGGGGAGCGGCTGAATGGGATCTAAACGGTCTTGTTTGGCTCTCTAGCCTCCATGGCCACTCACCGTCCCGCGCCCCCCTCCCTCCTCGTCCTCCTCCTCCTTGCGGTGGCCGCCTGTGGCGGCGGCGGGGGTAGTGCGGAGCCCCCGAGATGGGCGGCGAGCCAGGCGGCGTCTACCCCGCAGGTGGTGGCGCTGCATGTGAGCCCGCCGCGGGTGGTGGTGGCGGTGGACGGGCAGGTGGCGGTGGCGGTGATCGCCGAGCTCGACGACCACACGGCGCGGCCCCTCCTCCCCGGCGAGGCGACCCTCACCCTCGACCGGCCGGCCATCGCCTCCCTGGCGGGGACGGTGGTCAGCGGCCGCGCCGAGGGCACGGCGACCCTCACCCTCCACCCGGCCGACCCCACCATCCCCACCCGCACGGTGCCGGTGGTGGTGGCCCCGCGCACCCCGCCGGTGGTGGCGCGCCTCGGGGTGGACGAGGCGAGCCCCGGAGACCTGCTCCCCATCTTCGGGGACCACCTCACCTCGCCCCTTGGGGAGACCACCGTGCAGGTGGCCGGTCTCGACGCCCCGGTGGCGGAGGCGGGGGAGCACATCCTCGTGGTGCGGCTACCCAACGACCTGGTCGAGGGGGGTGTGGCGGTCTCGGTGGCCGGCCTCGACGCCCGCGACCGCCCCTGGCTCCACGTGGTAGCGCCGGTGGAGGACGACCCGGCGGCCGGACGCTACACAGTGGCCACCGGCACGACCCCGGGGGAGGTGAACATAACCTTCGAGATCAGCCTTCCGGACGGCGCCCTCGTGGCGGCGACCGCCGCCAACAACGGTGCCAACTGGCAGGGCCACCGCATCGAGTCGGCAGGGGGTGAGATCCTCGCCGGCACGCCGGCGGTGGGGGAGGGGTACGGCTACTTCTCGGACCTTCCGGGTGACCTCTACCGTATCCTCTCGGTCTCCGGCGGCGAGGTGGTGGTTCCGTACGCCACGGGCGAGCTCATGGTGCCGCCTACCGGGCGGCAGGTGGCGCGCATCTCCCTCCTACCGGCCACGGCCGACGGCCGGGTAGCAAGCCGCTTCGCCCTCGACTTCGCCCAGGTAGACCTGGTGGGGGCGAGCCGCGCCGCCTTCCTCCTCGACGACGTGGAGGTCGTGGCCAACGGCAGCGGTGACACCCTCCACTTCCGCCTCACCGACCTGCGTGACGGGGCCGGCCGGCCCCTCCCCGACGGCACCCGCGTCGCCATCACCGCGGTCAACAACGGCAGCGACTGGCGCGGCCACCGGATCGAGTCGTGGGGCGGCCGGATCCTCGGCGGTGAGCCGGCGGCCGGCAGCGGCTACGGCTACTTCTCCGACCTCGACGGCGGCGCCTACCGCCTCTTCACCGTGCACGACGGCGTGGCCGAAGGTGGCTACACCCCCGACCCGGTGACCGTGCGCGCCGGCGCTACCGGCCGCGCCATGCTCCAGGCCCTCCTGGCGCGCGCCGACGGCACCGTTGCCGGCCGCGGTGCCCTCGCCATCTCCCCCATCACCCTGGTGGCGCCGTCGGCGACGGAGGCTCGGGCCACGGTGGAGCCCGCCGCTCTCCTCGCCGACGGCGGCGACCACCGGGCGGAGATCACCATCACCGGCCTCGCCGGCCCGGGCGGCCGTCCCCTCCCGGCCTCCAGCCGGGTGGCAGTGACCGTAGCGGACAACGGCTCCGACGGTGGCGGCTACCGGGTCCGCTCCGACGGTGGCGCCATCGTGGGGGGGGCGCCCATGGCGGGAAGCGGCTACGGCTACGCCGGCAACCTCGACGGCGGCGCCTATCGCCTCTTCACCGTCGTAGAGGGCGGGGTGAAGGTGATCTACACGGACCGGGCCCTCACCCTCGGCGCCGGGGAGCGCGCCACGGCCCGGATTCAGCTCCTCCCCGCTGACGGCGACGGCGTGGTCATCGACAACGACGCCATCCTGGTCGCCGAGGTCGCCCTCGCCGGGGCCACCGCAGGTCGATTCGAGGCGGCTGGACAGGGAACGGCGGGGCAGGTGATCCCCTTCACCGCCACCGACCTCACCGACGCCCTGGGCCGGCCCCTGCCGGACGCCACCCGTCTAGCGGTCACCGTGGCCGACCACGGCACCGAGTACCGCGGCAACGCCATGGCCTCCACCGGCGGCACCCTCTTCGGCGGTGAGGCCGCGGCCGAGGGGCGCTACGGCTACCGCGGCGACCTCACCGCCGACGCCTACCAGATCTACACGGTGGCGGGGGGGGCGATCCACGGCTGGCTGCAGCTCCCCACCACCCGTGGCACCGCCCTCCTCCAACTCCTCCCCGCCACCCCCGACGGTCGACCCATCGGTCGCCGCGCCATGGCGATCCACGCGGTGGTGGCACAGTAACCTCGAAATCACCGGACTAGAGGACTTTGGGGTCACAGAGGATTTTGGGGTCAGGTCTTTCATCGCCACATTTCTTCAAGAAATGTGGCGATGAAAGACCTGACCCCAAAGTCCTCTGCTCCGCTGGACCTCAGATCACCAACCGGTCCACCAGCTCCCGGAAGTGCTCGTCGGCACCGATGAAGGCGGCGACCACGACCGGGTCGTAGAGGCGGCACACCCCCTTGGCGATGATCGCCTGTGCCTCGTCGAAGGAGAGGGCCTTGCGGTAGGGGCGGTCGACGGTGAGGGCGTCGAGGGCGTCGCACACCGCGAAGATCCGCGCCCCCAGGGGGATGTCCCGCCCCTTCAGCCTCTGCGGGTAGCCCGAGCCGTCGTAGTGCTCGTGGTGGCCGTAGACGATGTCCACCGCCCCGGCGAGCTCGTGGACGTTGTGGAGAATGTGGCGGCCGATCTCCGGGTGGCCCCGCATCACCTCCCACTCCTCCGGGGAGAGCTTGCCCTCCTTGAGGAGGATGGCGTCGGGGATGCCGATCTTCCCGAGGTCGTGGAGCAGCGCCCCGCAGTAGATGGAGACCAGCGGCCGGCCTGTGATGTGCATCTGGTGGGCGAGGACGGTGGCGAACTGGGCGACCCGGTAGGAGTGGTCGCCCACCTCGTGCTCGCGGGCATCCAGTGACGCGACGAACGCCTCCACCATCGCCAGGTACGGCCCCTCGATGCCCTTCAGGGCGTCGCCCAGGTAGCGGTCGCGAAAGGCACACCGCTCGCAGCAGTAGGGGCCGCGGCCGTCGCGGTAAAGGCCGTCGGCGACCCGGTTGGTGCAGGCGATACAGGCCACCGTGTCGGTCACCTCGGGGGCCAGGTAGCGCTCCGGCGCCCCCTGAAAGAGCTCGCGGCAGCCGGTGGAGCAGAAGTAGTAGGTGGTGCCGCGGAAGTCGACGGAGAGGGCGTGGCGCTCCTCATCCACCTCCATGTGGCACACAGGGTCGGTAGTCATTTGGGGCTCGCTTTGCTCGCCGGTAGAAAGTCGGCAGTAGAACGTAGAAAGGGGCTGTGGGTTCCGGCCTGCGACCGGCGATGGAGGTTGGCCGTTCCCGTGGATGGCGATGGGTAGGAGCCGCGTCTCGCGGCGATCCCGCCCCGGAGGGGCGGCCGCCCCTCCGGGGCGGGATCGCCGCGGGGACGCGGCTCCTACCGCGTGGGTGGCCGCTGGGGGCTCGTCGTGGTGGTTTCCATCGACATCTCATCAGCCCGAAGGGCTGTCCATTCTCTGTCTCCTCACCTCCGCGCCTTGGCCTCGCGACGGAGCTGGAGGATGTGCTGGCGCGCCGCCAGGGCCGCCTTGGCCCCCTCACCGCTGGCGATGATGATCCGTTTGCCGAAGGCGTCGGTGCAGTCACCGGCGGCGAAGATGCCGGGCTGGGTGGTGGCGCAGTCGCCGCCGATACGGATCTCGCCGCGATCGTTGGTCTCCACCAGCTCCATCACCAGGCCGGTGTTGGGCTTGAAGCCGATGGCGATGAAGGCGCCCTCGGCCGGAAGCTCGCGTACCTCGTTGGTGCCGATGCGCCGCATGGTGATTCCGCGTAGCCCGTCGTCGCCGTGAAAAGCGGTCACCTTGTGCCCCTCGTAAAGGGTCACCCGCGCCTGGCGGCGAACCCGCCCGACGATGGTGGCGTCGCCGGTGAGCTCGGTGTCGGAGATCAGGGCGATGGCGGCGGCGACACGGTCGAGGCTCTCCACCATCTGCAACGCCGAGTTGCCGCCGCCGATCACTACCACCGCCTTGTCCTGAACGAAGGCGAGGTCCTGGACGTTGCCGTAGAAGATGCCGCGGCGCTGGAGCTGCTCCTCCCCCTCCACGCCGAGACGCCGCCGGGTCATGCCGGTGGCGAGGAGGATGGTGCGGCTGGTGAACCGCTCGATCTCCGCGGTGGTGATCGCAAAGCCGCCGTCGATCGCCTCGATCCGCTCCACCTCGCTGATCAGGTGCTCCACGTAGTGGGAGTGGAGGAGCTGGTCACGGAATTTTTCTACCAGCTCGGGGCCGGTGATGAAGTCGAACCCCATGTAGTTCTCGATCTTGCGACTGTCGATCGCCTGGCCGCCGAGGTCGCGGGTGATGAGCAGGACGTCCATCTTCAAGGTGGCGGCGTAGACCGCGGCGGTGAGGCCGGCTGGGCCGCCGCCGATGATCACCAGGTCGTAGGCGGTGCGGGTGAGGCGAGCTCCCTCGTCGGTGAGGAAGCGGTCCTTGCACCCCTCGGAACAGAAATAGACCGTCGCGCCGTCGGCCTCGGTGGTGAGGGCACTCGCTTCGTCTACCTCCATGCGGCAGATAGGGTCGATCTTCATGGTATGCTCGCTGTGCTCGCGGGGGTGGGGGGTGAGGGATGAGGGGTGGTGCCGGCCTGCGGCCGGCGCAATTACTAATCACAGAAATCCTGTGACACGGGGCCGTCCAGGTGGACCGTCGTGCCGCCGGCTGGGGTGACGTCGACGCTGCCGTCACTGCTGAAGGTGACCTGGTGGGCGGTCCCCTCGGCGGTGACGGTCATCTGGCCGCTAACCACGTTGCCGTCTCCGTCGAGGGTGAGGCCGCCCGGCTCGGTGGCCATCGTCATCGGGTAGGCCTGGCCGCTGCAGCGCACCGTCAGGGTGCCGTTGATGTCTCCCGTGTTGGTGGTGTCGTCGAAGTGGAAGGCGAGGTGGTCCATCTCCATGTCGACGGTGGGGAAGCCGGAGCCGGCCATCTGCATCCGGCCGTTCAGGGTCATGGTGGCCGCGGTGATGTCGAAGTCGGCGGGGTCACCGTTGAAGGTCATGTTCCCCATCCCCACGGTGAAGTCACCGGAGAGGGTCCCGTCGGGGGTGGTGACCGTCACCCCGGAGAAGTCCATGTCGATCGCCGTCGGGTCACAGGTGGTGCCGGCGATCGTCATTCCCATGGTCCCGTGCATCGATTGGTCTGCGGTGTCGGCGCACTGGTTGAAGTCGAGGGTGGCCTTCAGGCCGTCGACGCAGCCGGTGGTGGAGTCGGATGCGCTCCAGCTCGCGTCCATGTCCACCGTCCCGGTCTCGCCACAGCTCGTGTCGTGGAGGCTGAACGAGCCCCGCCCCATGTCCATGGTCCCGCTGCTCCCCATCATCCCATCGCCCATGGCGGCGGCACGGACACTCGTGGCGGCGACGCTGGAGGTCGTGACACCGCCGGTGGAGGTGTCGCTGGCGGCGGAGACGCCGTTGATCGACGCGGTGGCCACCAGGACCGCCTGGGCCACCTGGGCGGAGGAGGCGGCGGCGGTGGTGGCACCGCCTCCTCCGCCGCCGCCCCCACAGGCGAGGGGGAGGGCGAGGAGGGCGGCGGCGGGGAGGGCGCGGAGGAGGAGAGTCGCGTTCATGGGGGGGCCTTTCGAGAGAGGGGGCGGCGGGGATCGCCGCCCCCAGGGTCATCGTCGTCAGTGCTGGTGGGTGTGGCCGTCACCGGCCGCGCCGCCGTGGGGGGGGACTCCGGCCCCGTTGCCGGGGCCGGAGTGGGCGTGGGGGCGGTCGTCCGGCTCGGCGGCCGGGAGGGATCGAACGCCGAGGCCGTAACGATAGACGAGCTCACCACCACGCCACGCGGTGGAGCCGAGGACCAGGGAGGCAACCACCAGGGCCCCAACGAAGGGGGCACTGGCCGTCCGCCCGGCCCGGGCCCGCATGAGGGACCACGCCGTGAGGAGAAAAAAGAGGACGAGGGTCGCTACCGCCCAGTTGCGGTGGTCGGTCATCGCCGCATGGGACGGGGCGTCGTGGACCACCGTGTTGAAGGCGTAGAGGCCGGTGAGGGCGGTCCCCACGGTGGCCGCCGCGCCGAGCCACAGATCCCAGCGGGCGACGGTCAGCCACTGCGATCGCCGGGTCCCATCGACCCAGGCGAGGAGGTGGAAGAGGGTGGCCACCAGGAGTAGTGCCACGCTGAAGTGGACGAACAGGGGGTGGAGGTTGGGGGGGAGCTGAATCATTGGATTTTCCAGTGCAAATGGGAGGGTGCTCAGCCGTGGGGGGCCGCCGTGTTCGCCTCTCCGGCCTTCGCCGCGGCGCGCCACGCGCCGCGGAGCTGGAACCGCTTCACCAGGAGGTAGACGGAGGGGATGATCAGCAGGGTGAGGATGGTCGAGGAGATGAGGCCGCCGACCATGGGCGCGGCGATACGTTTCATCACCGCGGAGCCGGTCTTGGTGCCGATCATGATCGGGATGAGGCCGATGAGCGCCACGGAGACGGTCATCAGCTTCGGCCGCAGCCGCCCCACGGCCCCCTCGGTGATCGCCGACTTGAGGTCGGCGAGGCCCTTCATCTCGCCGCGCGCGCGGTGCTCCGCGTAGGCGATGTCGAGGTAGACGAGCATCACCACCCCGGTCTCCGCCGCCAGTCCGGCGAGGGCGATGAAGCCCACGATCACCGCCACCGACAGGTTGTAGCCGAGCCAGTAGAGGAGCCACACGCCGCCTACCAGGGCGAAGGGGAGGGTCGCCATGACGATGAGGGTGTCGGAGAGGTTGCCGAAGTGGACGTAGAGGAGGAGGAAGATGAGCGCCAGGGCGATGGGGACCACGATCGAGAGGCGTGCGCGGGCCTGCTGGATGTACTCGTACTGGCCCGACCACATGAGGGAGTAGCCGGCGGGCAGCTTCACCTGCTCGGCGACGATCTTCTGGGCGTTCTTCACGTAGGTACCCACGTCGATCCCGGTGAGGTCGACATAGATCCACGCGGAGCGCCGGCTGTTCTCGCTCTTGATCGCCGGCGGCCCCTTGCGGAAGTGGATCCGCGCCACCTGGCCGAGGGGGATCTGGGCGCCCGGCGGCGTCGGGATGAGGATGCGCTCCAGGTCCGCGGCGGAGCTCCTGAGCTCGCGCGAGTAGCGCAGGTTGACCGGGTAGCGCTCCAGCCCCTCGACCGTCTCGGTGACGTTCATGCCGCCGATGGCCGACTGGATCACGTCCTGCACGTCGCCCACGGTGAGGCCGTAGCGGGCGGCGGCCTCGCGGTCGATGTCGAAGTCGAGGAAGTTGCCGCCGGTGACCCGCTCCGAGTAGACCGATAGGGTGCCGGGGATGTTGCGCACCACCGCCTCGACCCGCTCGCCGATCTTCGACAGGGTCTCCAGGTCCGGCCCCATCACCTTGATCCCCACCGGCGTCTTGATGCCGGTGGAGAGCATGTCGATGCGCGTCTTGATCGGCATGGTCCAGGCGTTGGTGACCCCGGGGAACTGGATCGCCAGGTTGAGCTTGCTGATCAGCTCGTCCGGGGTGATCGGGCGCTCCAGGGGCCACACCTTGGCGAGCCAGCCGCGCAGGGGCTCGGGCCAGGAGGAGAAGAAGCGGTCCACCGACTTCGTGCGCCACGTCTCTTCCGGCTGGAGCTGGATCACCGTCTCCACCATGGAGAGGGGGGCCGGGTCGGTGGCGGTCTCAGCGCGACCGATCTTGCCGAAGACCCGCTTGACCTCCGGGAAGGTCTTGATGATCTTGTCGGTCTGCTGCAACAGCTCCCGCGCCTTGGTGATCGAGATCCCCGGCAGGGTGGTGGGCATGTAGAGGAGGTCCCCCTCGTAGAGGGGCGGCATGAACTCGGTCCCCAGCTTCTCCACCGGCACCACCGTCAGGGCGAGGATGCCGAGGGCGATGGCGATCATCAGCCACGGGAAGCGGAGGACCACGCGGATCATCGGGCGATAGGCCCACTGGGTGGCGCGGTTGATCCAGTTGCGGTCGGCGTTGGGGATGCGACCGCGGATCAAGTAGTACATGAGGACCGGGATCACCGTCACCGAGAGGATCGAGGAGGCGGCGATGGCGAAGGTCTTGGTGTAGGCCAGGGGCTTGAAGAGGCTGCCGCTCTGGCCGGTGAGGGCGAAGACCGGCAGGAAGCTCACGGTGATGATGAGCAGGGAGTAGAAGAGCGCCGGCCCCACCTCCTTGCTCGCCTCGATGATCACCTCGGCGCGTGTGAGCCCGCCCACCCCCTCCGGTTTCTCTCCGGGGGCGGGAGGGTCATCGCTCCCCCCGGCCGCGTGCCACGCCTCCAGGTGTTTGTGGACGTTCTCCACCAGCACCACCGCCGC
>JAJRSX010000089.1 GCA_024278555.1 bacterium
ACCCTCACCGACGGCGCCGGCCACCCGGTGGTGGGGGTCGACGGCGCGGACGGGGTGCGTTACGGCGCCCGGGTGGATGCGCCGTCCCCCACCGCCTTTGCCGGGGTGCCGGACAACGAGCCGCCCGCCCATCGCGGCCTCGCCGCCCGGGCCCCCGCCGTGCCCATGGGGCTCGACAGCTTCTTGCGCGAGGTGGATCGCCTGCGCCGGGGGGGCGCGGCGCGGGGGGCGGCGGTCGGCGCAGGACGGGTGGTGGCGCCGTGAGTTCTGCGCTCGGGTGGTGGTCGGGCCGGACGGCGGTTGCGGTGGCGGGGGTCCTCTCGGCGTTCGCGCGGCCCGCTTGGGCGTGGGTCCCTCTTGGCCACACCTGGTCCGGCGACCAGGCGACCATGAGCCTCGACCTCGGGCCGCCGTGGGACGCGGTGGTGGAGGATGCCCTCTCCCGCTGGAACCAGGTGCCGGGCCACACCTTCTCCTTTTTCTTCGATACCCAGGTGCTCGACCCGTGTGACCCGGGATTGGGCAGCGGCAACGCGGTGGCGTGGCTCGACTTCTCCTCCGGGTTTTGCGGCGGGCAGGCAGAGACCGCCCTGGCGATCACCCGTTCGAGCTGGATCGTCGGCTTGGTCAGCACCGACGTCCTCTTCAACACCGCCTACACCTGGACCGACCAACCGCGGGAGTGCTCCATCTACTCGCCCTTCAACCTCAGCTCCGTCGCCATTCACGAGTTGGGCCACGCCCTTGGGCTGGGCCACGAAGACTCCAAACTGGCGACGATGAACTCGATCTATCATGCCAACGACCGCCGCATCCACGCGGACGACCAGGAGGGGATCCGCAACCTCTACCCCGGCGGCCCCACGGCGGTGAACGTGATGGCGAGCCACTGGAAGCGGACCTCGACCTCCGCCTCCCAGCCGGCGCGCGCGGTGACCCCGCCCACCTCGCCGGTGGCCGCCGGCGCCACCGTCACCTTCGAGTGGACCGAGGAGAACGGGGGCGGCGGGCCGGCGACCTTCAACATCGGCTTCTACCTCTCCGCCGACCCGGACATCGCCACCACCGACACCCTCCTGGGGACCAACACCGGCTCCACCCTGTCCGCGGGCGAGGCGGCCACCTTCACCCGCGACCTCGTGATCCCGCGCGACACCCCGTCGGGCACCTACTACCTCGGCTGCGTCCTCGACTCCGACGACCAGCTCGCGGAGGCGGACGAGGCGGACAACGCCTTCCTGCCGTGCACGGCCACCACCGTGGTCGGGGGCGCCGACCTCACCGCCGCGCTGACCGGGGTGCCGCCGGCGGCGGTCCCGGGGGATACCTTCACGATGGCAACCACGGTGACCAACACCGGCGGCGACCCGACGGCCACCTCGCGTCTCGGCCTCTACCTCTCCAGCGACGGCCTCTGCACCACCGGCGACACCCTCCTCGCCTCCCGCGCGGTCGCGGCGGTGGCCGGCGGGGGTACGGATGTGGCCGACATTACTGTGACCCTGCCCGCGGCGACCCCGGTGGGGAGCCCGCGCTGGCTCTGTGCCATCGCCGACGACCAGGGGGCGGTGGGGGAGCTCGACGAGACCAACAACACGGCGGCCATCTCGGTGCAGGTGGTGGAGTGCACCCTGTCGGCCGACTGCGACGACCACCTCTTCTGCAACGGCGCCGAGGTGTGCAGCGGCGGCCTGTGCAACCCGGGGAGCCCGCCGTGCCTTACCGGCGAGGTGTGCGACGAGCCCCTCGCCCTCTGCCTCGCCGACACCGACGGTGACGGGGTGGCGGACGACGGCGACGGCTCGGGGGTGGCGGGAGACCACCCGTGCGCGGCCGGTGCCACCACCGCCTGCGACGACAAC
Organism: bacterium; assembly: GCA_024278555.1. Taxonomy (GTDB): domain Bacteria; phylum CG2-30-53-67; class CG2-30-53-67; order CG2-30-70-394; family CG2-30-70-394; genus CG2-30-70-394. Next base: position 1,863 of record JAJRSX010000089.1, read on the forward strand.
TGCGTCACCCTCCCCAACCCGACCCAGGTCGACACCGACGGCGACCGCGCCGGGGATGCCTGCGACGCCGACGACGACAACGACTGCTACCCGGACACCGTGGAGGCGAGCTTTGGTTCCAACCCGCTGGTGCCGGACACGGTGGCCGGCGATGTCGACTGCTCCGGGACCGTGTCGATCACCGACCTGATCAAGGTGCGCGGCGCCTTCGGCCGGTCGTGCGGCGACCCCGGCTGGGACGACCGGCTCGATGTGAACGGTTCGTGCACGATCTCGATCACCGACCTGATCCAGGTGCGGGGCCATTTCGGCGCCCGACTGGGGCCGTGAGGGGGGGGCGGCGCGTCTCATTGTGAGACGATGGTGTCGAATTCCTTTCATGGGCGGATAATTGCCGGTTTCGCAATGAGTTAGGTGAACTTTGCGAGCATTTAGGTTGATGGTGTGTTCGAAATATTTACAGAATGGCGCCGTGGGAGCCCCCCCAACCGGGGTGGTCTGAAGATAGATTTTCTTAATAAACACAACGGGTTGAAGTTTTTGGCTCCTGTTTTTCGTCACCTGGCACGGGTATTGCTACTAATTTACCCATGGAGCGGCGGGAGTGGTCTGGAGATTTAGGGGGAGAGGGGGTGGGCTGTGCGTGGGCCTCGGAGGTGGAGGCGATTCTGGCGCAGGGGGAGGGGTATGCCTCTCTCGAGCCGTTGCTTGCCCGCCTCGATGGGGTGGTGCTCGGGCCGGAGCTGACCCGTGACGAGCGCGGACGGTGGTTGGCGGCGTGGCTGACGGCCTTGCTCCTGCGCCGGGGAGGCGGGGTGTCGGTGGCGCGGGTGGCGGCGGAGGGGTATCGCCACCTCCTTACCCCGATGACGGCGGCGGTGCGGGCGCGTCTCGGCGCGGCCCTCCTCCTCCACGGTCTCCTGTGTGGCGGCCGCGGGCGGGTGGCCCTGGTGGCCGGCGCCTTGGGGAGCGGCGGCGTGCAGGGGCAGGGGGGGGAGGCGGTGGTTGCGGGGCACCTCGGCGCGGCGGTCCATGGCTGGCTGCGGGGCCGTGGGGGGGAGGCGGAGGCGGCGGTGCGCGCCGGTCTTGGGGTTGTGGAGGCGGAGGGGTTGGGACGCTGGGGGTGGTGGTTGCGCGCCGTGGGGGTCGCGGTGGCCCTGGGTCGCGGGGAGGTGGCAACGGCGGAGCGCTGGTTGCGCACGGCGGTGGGTGGCCATTCGGCCATGAGCGGAATCGACCTCGCCCTCTACCATCTGTTGCTGGGGTGGGGCGGGGTGG
>JAJRSX010000090.1 GCA_024278555.1 bacterium
GGCCAGGGCCTGGCGCTCCGCCTCCCGGCGGGCCTCCTCCTGCCGCTGTTGCCGCTCCGCGGCCGCCCGCTGTTGCCGCGCCTCTTCCTCTCGCTGTCGCCTCGCCGCCTCCTCCTTTGCCTTCGCGTGGCGCGCGCGCAGCCGCCGGCGGATGTCCGAGAGGCTCTTCTCCTCCCACCTCTTCTCGTCCACCAGGGCGTGGTCGGGCGCCTTCGGCTTCGGATGGACTACCTTCGGCTTCGGCTTCGGCTTCGGCTTTGGTTTGGGCTTGGGTCTGGGCTTGGGACGCGGTTTCCCCTTGGCCTTCGCCTTCGGGGGCGGCTTCACCACCTTCGGCGGCGCCGGCTTGGCCTTCGGCTTCGGGGCCACCGCCCGCCGCGGCGCGGTGGGGTGGCGCGCCAGCTCCTTTACCAGCTGCACCTCCACCGACGGCGGCACCGGGTGGGATCGGTGGCGGGCGAGGTGGCCGACGGTGAGGACCGCGGCCACCACCACCAGGTGGCCCACCACGCTACGGTGGAGGAAGGGGCCGAGACGGTCTGTGGCGCGGGCTGCCCGCATGGCGGCGGACCTACTCCGCCTCCACCGGGCGGGTAACCATCCCGAGGTGGTCGACCCCCGCCTCCTGGAGGGAGGCCATGACCCGGGCGACGACGCCGTAGGGGACCTTGCGGTCGGCGCGCAGGAGGACCTCCCGTTTGCGGCTCTCGCGCGCCCGGAAGATCGCCTCCACCTTGGCGCCGAGCTGGTCAACGGCGACCACGTGGTCTTCGATGTGGACCTGGCCGGCCTGGTTGATGGTCACCGTGAGGGGCTCCTTCGCCTGCTTGATCGGCGTCGAGGCGGTCTCCGGCAGCTCCACGTCGACCCCCTGGGAGAGCATCGGGCTGGTGACCATGAAGATGATGAGCAGCACCAGCATCACGTCCACCAGGGGGGTGACGTTGATATTGGCGATGGGGGCGCGGCCCGCCCTACGGTGCAACATCTTGTGCGTCGCTCACGAAGTGGCGCCGGACGATGTTCAGGAGCTCGGCGTGGAAGTTGTCCATCTCGGCGGTGAGGGTGTCGATCTTGCTGTTGAAGTAGTTGTAGGCGATCACCGCGGGGATCGCCGCGGCCAGGCCGGCGGCGGTGGCCACCAGGGCCTCGGAGATCCCCGGCGCGACCACCGCGAGGGTGGCGTTGCCACGCGCGCCGATCTCACGGAAGGCGTCCATGATCCCCCAGACGGTCCCGAAGAGGCCGACAAAGGGGGCGGTGGAGCCGGTGGTGGCGAGGAAGGTGAGGTAGCGGCGCAGGCGGCTGATCTCCTCGTTGGTGGCGCGGCTCAGGGCGCGGCCGATGTTCTCCACCCCGCCGAGGTCGGTGGTCATCTCACTCGGCGCCTCCGCCTCGGCGGCGACCGCGTGGTCAGCGCCGCGCTGGGAGAGGCGGACGAGCTCACCGTAGCCAGCACTGAAGAGCTCCGCCAGGGGCGCCCCGTCGAGCTTGCGGGCCGTCTCGAAGATCGAGCCGAGTCGCTCGGTCTTCCAGAAGATCTCCAGGAAGGTGCGCGAGCCGCGGCGGGCGCGGCGTACCACCTGCCATTTGAGGGCGATGATCGCCCACGACACCACGGAAAAGAAGACGAGCAGGAGCAGGACCGCCTGCACCATCGGCCCCGAGTGGACGACCAGGGCGAGGACCGACCGGCTCTGGGCACGGCTCGCCAAGGCCCACGCGGGGTGGGGCAGGAGGAGGAGAGCGAGGAGGAGGGGAATGCCCACGGCGAAGAGGAGAGGGGCGCAGCCGGGGAGAGGCAGGTGGGAGGACGATAGTGGGGAGAGGCGGCTGGGGAAGTCAACGACGCCGCCTTGACCTCCACGGCGCGATACCGGTAGCGTCCGCTCCCCTCTGAGGCTGCCCGGCCTCTGTCGGGGCCCGTGAGGCGGTGTAGCTCAGCTGGTTAGAGCATGCGGCTCATATCCGCAGTGTCCGGGGTTCAAGTCCCTGCACCGCCACCATCGGCCGCCTCCCTCGCCGCCTCTCGGTGAAGCTCGTCGAGGAGGTCCATCACCCGGTTGACGGTGAACTGTTCGAAGTCGAGCGGCGACCCCGATGCCTCCCACAGCCTGCGGCTCGCCACCAGATACTCGGCACAGGCGATCGGTGCACCGACCCGAAAGATGACCCGGTCCTGGACCGGCAGCTCCGCGGCCATCGGCCCGGCGGTCGCCGGTAGGGGGTTGCCGACCATGGCGATGGGATAGGCGAAGTCGAACGCCTTCAGATAGGAGGTCGTCTCCTTCACCGGCAGATTTTCCTGGTCGCCCTTGGGCCGGCCGCCGAGGGGGAAGAGACAGAAGATGTGGCCCTTGCGCTTGAGCTGCGCCATGCGCCGGAAGGCGGCGCGGTTGATCGCGGCGGCGGCCCGCTCCTCGGCGAGGCGCGCCTCGCGCTCCGCCTCGCGCTCGTCGTCCCTCGGCCCCGGAAGCTCGCGGCGCGGCACGATGACGATGCGGGAGAAGATCTCCGTGTACATCTTCACCAGCTCACTCTCCTCGTTGAGCTTGCGGCCGGCGATGTAGATCAATCGGTCGAGGATCCGGCGGTAACGGGGCGAGGCGCGCTCGACGAGGTAGAAAAAGCAGGGGACGTCGAAGTTCCCGGCGTGCTCGGAGAGGAAGAGGATCCGCTTGCCCGCGTCGAGCTGCTCCAGGCAGTGGTCGAGGTGGGCACTCCCCTGGAGGCCGGAGCCGGGGAGGAGGAGCTGCTCCATCAGGTCGAGGATCACCGGCAGGTTCCACCGGTTGCCCGGCTGGTAGACGTTCTCCTGGGTGATGCGGCGGTCCTTACCCGGGACGTGGTGGGCCCACAGGCGCTTCGTCGTCTGCTCGACGAGCCGCCGTAGCGATGCGCGGCTAAGGGGTTCTGGAGAGGCCATGGAGAGACGACAAGATTGCATCGTGGCCGCAGGCGCGACAACCGGTCCGACGGCGCACATTCCGCGGACCGACGCCACGGGCGTACGATGGGCGTGGCCGCCAGGCGGGCGGCGACCCGTCCCGGGGTGGCCCGGGGGAGGCGCGGATGGTCCTCGGAATCGGCATCGACCTGTGTGAGGTGGCGCGGATGCGGCGTGCGGTGGCGCGCTTCGGCGACCGCTTCCTGGAACGGTGTTTCAGCGACCGGGAGCGGGCCGACTGCGTCGCCCGCCGCGACCCGGCGCCCGGCCTCGCCGCCCGCTGGGCGGCGAAGGAGGCCGCGGCCAAGGCGCTCGGCACCGGCCTCGGCGGCCCGCTGGGGTGGCGCGAGGTGGAGGTGGTGCGCACCAACAGCGGCCAACCCGAGCTCCACCTCACCGGCGGTGGTGCCGCCTACGTGGCCGGGCGCTGGGGAGAGGTCCGCCTCCACCTCTCCCTCACCCACGAGCGGGGGATGGCGGCGGCGGTGGTGGTCGTAGAGGGGTGAGGCGGTTGCCGTGGCCGCGGCGGCCGACACGATCTCTCCTCACGCCGCGTCGGAGGCCATCCCCACAGGCCACCTCCCCCCTTCTACTTTCTACCTTCTACCTTCTACGCCCCGTTTCTACGGCGAGGTCGGTGCGCCGCGCCGCGCTTGGCGCACCCCACGGAGGCGTGGGGCCACCGCCTACGGTTGACGACATATCTGGATGAGCATATATTTGCTGTTTCAGATATGTCTCCCACCGACCTCCTCCCGCTGCTGGCCGACCCGACCCGCCTGCGCTGCGTGGCGCTCCTCGCCGTCGAGGGAGAGTTGTGCGTCTGCGAGCTCACCGCCGCCCTAGCGGTGGCGCAGCCGAAGGTGTCCCGCCACCTCGCCCTGCTCCGCGACGCGGCGGTGGTGGCGGACCGGCGCGACGGGCGGTGGATCCACTACCGCCTCCACCCGGCGCTGCCCGGGTGGGCGCGGCGGGTGGTCGACGAGATCGCCGCCGCCACCAGCGAGGAGTCGTCCTTCGCGGACGACCGCGCCCGCCTTGCCGCGATGGCCGGCCGGCCCACGCGCCTCTGCTGTCCCGCCTGAACGCCCCCCTCGCCACACTGGAAGCGACCCATGGCCGACCCCCTGCGCATCCTCTTTCTCTGTACCGGCAATAGCTGCCGCTCGCAGATGGCCGAGGGGTGGGCACGCCACCTCGGCGGCGACCGGGTCGAGGTCGCCTCGGCGGGGATCGAGACCCACGGCCTCAACCCGCGGGCGGTGGCGGTGATGGCCGAGGCGGGGGTGGACATCGCCCCCCACCACTCCACCCGCCTCACCCCGGCGATGGTGGCCGACGCCGACCTGGTGGTCACCGTCTGCGGCCACGCGGACGCCCACTGCCCCGCCCTACCCCCGGAGGTGGAGAAGCGCCACTGGCCCCTGGACGACCCGGCCCGGGCGACCGGCGACGAGGCCACCCTGATGGCCACCTTCCGCGCCAGCCGCGATGCCATCCGCGCGCGGGTGGAGGCGCTCTTGACGGAGCTCGACCCGACCCATGGAGTCGGTAATGAGTAGTCGATGCGCGACGGCCGCCCGGCGGCCGGCGAAGGCGGCGATGTCGCTCTTCGAGCGCTACCTCACCCTCTGGGTCTTCCTCTGCATCGGCGCCGGCATCGCCCTCGGCCAGGTGGTCCCCGCCCCCTTCCGCCTCCTCGGGCGGCTGGAGGTGGCGCGGGTGAACCTGCCGGTGGCCCTGCTCATCTGGCTGATGATCGTCCCGATGCTCCTGAAGATCGACTTCGCGGCCCTCCACCGGGTCAAGGCCCACTGGCGCGGCGTCGCGGTGACGCTGTTCATCAACTGGGGGGTGAAGCCCTTTTCCATGGCGCTTCTCGGGTGGATCTTCATCCGCCACCTCTTCGCGCCGTGGCTTCCCGCCGCGCAGGTCGACAGCTACATCGCCGGCCTCATCCTCCTGGCGGCGGCGCCGTGCACGGCGATGGTCTTTGTCTGGTCCAACCTCTCCGACGGCGAGCCCCACTTCACCCTCTCGCAGGTGGCCCTGAACGACCTGATCATGGTCTTCGCCTTCGCCCCGATCGTCGGCCTGCTCCTCGGCCTCTCGTCGATCCACGTGCCGTGGGCGACGCTCTTCTTGTCGGTCGTCCTCTACATCGTCCTCCCGGTCGGCTTCAGCCACGCCTGGCGCGAGCGGCTCCTGACATCCGGCGGCCAGGCCCGCCTCGACGCCACCCTGGCGCGCCTGGGGCCGATCTCCCTGGTGGCGCTGCTGGCCACCCTGATCCTCCTCTTCGCCTTCCAGGGCGAGCAGATCCTCGCCCAGCCCCTGGTCATCGGCCTGCTGGCGATCCCGATCATCATCCAGGTCTATTTCAACTCCACCCTCGCCTACCTCCTCAACCGGTGGGTGGGCTCCGCCCACTCCGTCGCCGCGCCGTCGGCCCTGATCGGGGCGAGCAACTTCTTCGAGCTGGCGGTGGCGGCGGCGATCTCCCTCTTCGGCTTCCAGTCCGTCGCCGCCCTGGCCACGGTGGTGGGGGTCCTGGTGGAGGTGCCGGTGATGCTCTCGGTGGTCCGCATCGTCACCGCCAGCCGCGGGTGGTACGAACGTGGCCGGCGTGTTGCCAGACGCGGAGCGCTGGCAACGGAACCGATTTTTGCCGCGAATGAACGCAAATAGACGCAAACCAACTGCACGAAAAACCGCAGTCACCGGCAACAAGCCCTCTTCTGTGGTGACCCGAGCCTTCCAGACCAACACAGCTACCGGCGCCCCCGTACGATGACGCCCTCTTCACAATTCCCGATTCGAGGAGCAGCGGAAATAATGACTGGCGAGAAAGTCGATGTTCCCGAGACCTCGAGGGAGTGGGAACACGAAAGCACGAAAAGTTCAAAACACGAAAGAATTCAATCGGTTGTTTTTCGTGCTTTCCCCCTTTCGTGGTTTCGTGTTCCAGCGGTGTGAA
>JAJRSX010000091.1 GCA_024278555.1 bacterium
GGTACGGCGTCGCTCCACGCCTCGGCCGGGAGGTGGAGGGCTCCCGGAAGGGATCTTTCACCACCGAGAAACGGAGGGCACAGAGAACTCCATCAGAAAACAACACGATTTTGCGCCGTTCTCGTGCACGGCAACCCCGTGGCGATCCATCGCGAGGCCCAAGAGGAGGAACGCACCTCTCCTTTGCAGTTCTCCGTGTCCTCTGTGTCTCTGTGTTGAAATCGCCCTCCAGGCTCGCACCGTGATCACCTCGTGAGTCCCTCGACCCTGTTGGCGGTATCCCCTCCCCCTGACATCTCGCCCTCTTTCCGATTGCCCATCGTCGGTCATGAGCTAGGGGCAATAGGCATTTCTTGAGATGACGGCGTCGGTCGGCTGAAGCCGACCCTACGGTCTGGTAACCCCATCTTGTTTCCGCTGATCCTCAGAGGGGGTCTTCGTGGCAGCGGGTGTGAAGCGAGCCGCGAGGGGTCTGTACGAGGCTTCCCCGGTTGGGCCAATACCGCTTTCACCATGAAGAGCATGAAGAGGATCAGCGGGAATAGCCCCGAGCATTCCGCCATCCTTCTCACCGCTGGAACACGAAACCACGAAAGGCGGAAAGCACCAAAAACAACCGATTGAATTTTTTCGCGTTTTCAACTTTTCGTGCTTTTGTGTTCCCACTCGCGCGAGGACTCGGAGATACCGAATTTCTCGACCGTCATGATTTCCGCTGATCCTCGAAGGGAAGTGGGATGCCGTTACGGGTGTCGCTGGCGGCGAGGTGCGAACCGTGCGCGCCTGGAAGGCGCATGGCTCACCGCGAAGGCGCAAAGCACGCAAAGGGCTCGTCCCGAGTCTCGCTCGCGATCCAGGCCGACCGAGGAGCACAGGACCTCCGGCAGGAATCGAGTCGCCAGAGGAGCGCCGCGATACCTTTGCATGCAAGCCGATGCCGCCGCCCGTCGTCGGGTGGCAGCGCCGGCTGCACCTCCTCGCCCTCTCTTGGCGTTCTTCGCGTCTTCGCGGTTACACGGCTTCCAGCCCCCCCCACAGCATCGATCACCACCGCCGACGACGCTGATCCTCCGTCCACGTCCCCCTCTGCGCCTCCCGCTCCCCTGCGTCTCTGCGCAAAAAATCCACCCGCCCGGCGGGTCGGCGGAGCCGACGATGATGGGCCGACCACTGAGAGCTGACAGCGCCCCCCGCCGCCCGTAGACTCGGCCGCCCATGGCCACCCCCCTCCCCCGCCGCGCCTTCACCGACCTCCACGACTTCGTCCGCGCCCTGGAGCTAGCCGGCGAGGTGGTCCGGGTGCCCTACGAGGTCGATCCGGTCCTGGAGATCGCCGCCCTTACCGACCTCCAGTGCAAGGCCCCCGGCGGCGGCAAGGCGCTCCTGTTCGAGCGGGTGAAGGGCTCCCCCTGGCCGGTGGCGATCAACCTCTTCGGCTCGCGCAGGCGCATCTGCATGGCCCTCGGGGTGGAGAGCCTGGAGGAGCCGGGACAGCGGATCCTCGACCTCATGGAGCCGCCCGCGGCGGGGCTGGCCGCCCTCAAGTCCCTGCCGCGCCTGCGCCAGATCGCCCACCTCTTCCCGAAGCGGGTGAAGAGCGCGCCGTGCAAGGAGGTGGTCGAGCGCGACCCCGACCTCACCGAGCTGCCGGTGATCACCGCCTGGCCCGACGACGGCGGCCCCTTCATCTCCCTCCCCCTGGTCTTCACCCGCTCCCCCGCGGGCGGGCCGCCGAACGTCGGGATGTACCGGATGCAGCTCTACGACGAGCGTACCACCGGCATGCACTGGCACATCCACAAACACGGCGCCGCCCACCTCCACGCGGCGCGCGAGCGGGGAGAGGCGCTGCCGGTGGCGGTCGCCCTCGGCGGTGACCCGGCGCTCATCTACGCCGCCACCGCGCCGCTCCCCGACGACATCCCGGAGGTCGCCTTCGCCGGCTTTTTGCGCAACCGGCCGGTGGAGATGGTCCCGGCGGAGACGATCCCGGAGCTGCTGGTGCCGGCCCACGCCGACTTCATCCTCGAAGGGTACGTGGAGCCGGCGGAGAGCCGGATGGAGGGGCCGTACGGCGACCACACCGGCTACTACTCCCTCGCCGAGCCGTACCCGGTCTTCCACTGCACCTGCGTCACCCGCCGGCGCGAGCCCCTCTATCCGACGATCATCGTCGGCCGGCCGCCCATGGAGGACGACTGGCTCGGCAAGGCGACCGAGCGGATCTTTCTGCCGCTCATCCAGCTCCAGCTCCCGGAGATCGTCGATATCCACCTCCCCTTCGAGGGGGTCTTCCACAACCTGGTCCTGGTGTCGATAAACAAGCGGTTCCCGGGCCACGCGCGCAAGGTGATGCACGCCCTGTGGGGGCTCGGCCAGATGCAGTTCGCCAAGTGCATCGTGGTGGTCGACGGCGACGTGGACGTGCAGGAGGTGGGCGAGGTCGCCTTCCGGGTCGCCAACAACGTCGACTGGAAGCGCGATACCACGGTGGTGGAGGGGCCCCTGGACGCCCTCGACCACGCCAGCCCGCAGCCGCGCTTCGGCGGCAAGATCGGCATCGACGCCACCCGCAAGCTCCCGGAGGAGGGCCACCCGCGCGAGTGGCCCGGCGACCTTGCCCACGACCCGGCCCTCGTCGCCCGCCTGCGCGAGCAGTGGACGGCGGCGGGGCTGGAGCCCCTCCCGTAACGGCCTGCCGGTCCTTGGTTCTGCAGGCGACGGCGCCGATTGCCGATGGGGTGGGCGAGGCCCCACTGGTGGGGCCGTGCGCAGGCCTGCCGTGCGACCCGGAACGCCCCCCCCGACCGACGACCGTGGTGACGACACCACCCGTGACCTCACGGTCACCCTCCGCCGCCGCGCCCGGCTGCGCATCGACGCGGCCGCGGTCGACCTCCTCTACCGCGGCGCGCCCGCCGGCATCGGCGCCGGGGCGGTGGTCGCCCTCATGGTGGGGCTGGTGGAGGCGGCGGTGGTGGAGCCCCTCCTCGTCTGGGGGTGGGTTGCCCTCATGGAGTCCGTCTCCGCCGGTCGCGCCGGCCTCTGCATCGCCTACCACCGGGCCGCCCCGGCGCCGGCGCGGGCGCCACAGTGGGGGAGGGCATTCACCGCCGCCACCGCGTTGAGCGGCATCGGCTGGGGGATCGGCGCCGCCGCCCTCTTCCCCCCGGGCGACGCCCCCCACCGCCTCTTCCTCGCCCTCACCTATGGCGGCATGGCCGCCGGCGGGGTGGCGGTCCTCGCCGCCGGGCGCGGCACCGTCGCCGCCCTCCTGGTACCGATGCTCGTCCCTCTGGCCGGCCGCTTCCTCCTCCTCGGCGACGACCTGTCGGTGGCGGTGGCCGGCCTCATCCTCCTCTGCCTGGCGGCGATGCTGGTCACCGGCCGCCGCAACCACGAGACCATCGTCGCCTCCCTCCGCCTGCGGGAGGAGAACTCCATCCTCGTCGAGCGCCTGCGCCGCAAGGAGCGGACGATGGCGGCGACCAACCGCCGCCTCGAGGAGGAGGTCGCCGAACGGCGGAGGCGGGAGACGGAGCTGGAGGAGACGATCCGGGCGGCGGAGGAGGCGAGCCGGGTGAAGTCGCAGTTCCTCGCCAACATCAGCCACGAGATCCGCACCCCGATGAACGGCGTCCTCGGGATGACCGAGCTGCTGCTCAAGGGCGACCTCACCCCCCGCCAGCGCCACTACGCCGACACCGCCCACCGCTCCGGCCGCGCCCTCCTCGCCCTGATCAACAACATCCTCGACTTCTCCAAGAACGAGGCCGGCCAGCTCCACCTGGAGGCGGTGGACTTCCCCCTCGTCCGGACCATCGAGGAGGCGGTCGACCTCTTCCAGGAGGCGGCGCGCGCCAAGGGGATCGCCCTGCGCTGCCGCTTCGACGACACGCTCCCGGAGGTGGTACGCGGCGACCCCACCCGCCTGCGCCAGCTCCTCACCAACCTGGTGGGCAACGCCCTCAAGTTCACCGAGTACGGCCGGGTGGCGGTCACCGCCACCGCCGAGGAAGACGGCGACGACTTCCGCCTGCGGGTCGCGGTACGCGACACCGGCATCGGCATCGACCCGGCGGCGCAGACGCGGATCTTCGCCGCCTTCTCCCAGGCCGACGGCTCCACCACCAGGCGCTACGGCGGCACCGGCCTGGGGCTGGCGATCTGCAAACAGATCACCGAGCTCATGGGCGGCGAGATCGGAGTGGAGAGCCGCCCCGGCGAGGGGTCGACCTTCTGGTTCACCGCCCGCCTCGCACCTCCCCTCGGCGACACCGCCGGGGAGGCCAAGGCCCCGGCGGCCCCAACGATCGTGTCGCAGCGGGCGGGCCGCATCCTCGTTGCCGAGGACAACCCGGTGAACCAGGAGGTGGTCAAGGCGATGCTCGAATCCCGCGGCCACCGGGTGGTGGTGGTCGACGACGGCAAGGCGGCGGTGGCGGCGGTGGCCGAGGGCGACTTCGACCTCTGCCTGATGGACTGCCAGATGCCGGAGATGGACGGCATCGAGGCGACCGCCGCGATCCGCACCGCCGAGACCGACGGCACCCACCTGCCGATCATCGCCCTCACCGCCCACGCCATCGCCGGTGACCGGGAGCGCTGCCTCGCGGCGGCCATGGACGACTACCTGAGCAAACCGTTCACCGAGGCCGCCCTCGCCCGGATGGTCGGCCGCTGGCTCGCCCCGGGGGACGGCGGCGAGGAGCCGCTCCCGACCCCGGAGGCAGAACCGGCGGCACCGTCCGCGCCGGCCGGGGAGGGTGGCCGGTCACCCATCGACCAGGCCGCCCTGGGGCCGATCCGCACCCTGGAGGCCAGCGGCCGGCCGGGGCTACTGGCCAAGGTGGTGGCCCTCTACCTCGACGACGCCGCGAAGCACCTCGCCGCCCTCCATGACGCCGTCGGCGACGGCGACACCGAGGCGATACGAACGGCGGCCCACGCCCTCAAGTCCGGCTCCGCCAACGTCGGCGCCACCTCCCTCGCCGCCCTCTGCAAGGAGCTCGAACGGCTCGGCCGCGACGGCTGCCTCGCCCCCATGGCAAAGCTCACCACCGAGATCGACGCCGCCTACCACCTTGTCTCCCGGGCACTTGCCGCCGAAGTGGACAGCCACGCCCCATGAACCAATCCGCCTCCCTCGTCCTGGTGATCGACGACGACCCGGCCACCCGCCTCCTCGCCCACGAGGCGGTGGCCGAGGCCGGGTGCGCCGTGGTGGAGGCGAGCGACGGCGAGACGGCGCTGGACCGCTTTGCCGAGCAGGCCGCCGACCTCGTCCTCCTCGACGTGGAGATGCCCGGCATGGACGGCTTCGAGGTGTGTCGCCGCCTGCGCCTCCTCCCCGGCGGCGCCCACGTACCGATCCTCATGGTCACCGGCCTCGACGACGTGGCCTCCATCCAGAACGCCTACGAGGCCGGGGCCACCGACTTCGTCACCAAGCCGATCCACTGGCTGATCCTCGGCCACCGGGTGCGCTACATGCTCCGCGCCGGCCGCTCCGAGGCCCGGCTGAGACAAAGCGAGCAGCGCCACCGGGCCCTCCTGGACGCGATCCCCGACATGATGTTCCGGGTCGACCGCACCGGCCGCTGTATCGACTTCACCGGCCCCCTGGAGATCACCCCGCTCGCCTCCGCCGACGAGATCCGCGGCAAGCCCCTCGCCGCCTTTCTCCCCCGGCGGGTGGTGGAGCCGGCGATGGAGCGGATCACCGAGGTCCTCACCACCGGCCGGCCCGCCTCCTTCGAGTGCCGGCTTCCTCTCAAGCACCAGCGTCGCGCCTTCGAGGCACGGCTGGCGGTGAGCGGCCCCGATGAGATCCTCACCATCGTCCGCGACGTCACCGAGCGCAACGAGGCGGAGGAGAAGATCCGCCGCCTCGCCTACTACGACGAGCTCACCGGCCTCCCCAACCGCCAGTACCTCCGGGAGACCCTCCAGCAGGCGGTGCGGGCGACGGAGCGCAGCGGCGGACGGCTCGCCCTCCTGTGCGTCGGCCTCGACCGCTTCCAGCGGATCAACGACACCCTCGGCCACGCCGCCGGCGACTTCCTCCTCGCCACCGTGGGCGACTGCATCCGCACCTCCCTGCGCGCCGGGGACACCGTCGCCCTGGAGCATCACGACGCCGCCGCCGAGACCCACGTCTCGCGCGTCGCCGGCGACGAGTTCACCGTCCTCATCACCGACCTGAAGCGCGACGAGGACGCCGCCCTGGTGGCGCGGCGGATCCAGGAGGCGGTCTCCCGGCCGATCCTCCTCAACAACAACGAGATCGTCGTCACCTGCTCCACCGGCATCGCCCTCTACCCCCACGACGGCACCGCCGTGGACAGCCTGCTGAAAAATGCCGACACCGCCATGCACCACGCCAAGGAAGAGGGGCGCGGCGGCTACCGCTACTACTCCCAGTCGATGAACGCCTCCGCCCTGGAGCGGCTGCGGCTGGAGGAGCAGCTCCGCAAGGCGGTGGAGCGCGACGAGCTCTTTCTCCACTACCAGCCGCAGGTGGAGATCGCCACCGGCCGGGTCGTCGGGGTGGAGGCGCTGATCCGCTGGAGCCACCCGGAGCGCGGTCTGGTCTCCCCGACAGAGTTCATTCCGGTCGCCGAGGAGAGCGGCCTCATCTCGCCGATCGGCGAGTGGGTCCTGCGCACCGCCTGCCGCCAGAACCGGGCGTGGCAGGAGGCGGGGCTTCCACCGATCCACATGTCGGTCAACCTCTCGGTGCGCCAGTTCCGCGACGAGCGGCTGGTGGATACGGTGGCCTCGGCGATCGAGGAGGCGGGGCTCGCGGCCGCCCGACTGCAGCTGGAGATCACCGAGAGTCTCCTCATGGAGGACGTCGAGCAGGTCATCGCCAAGCTTCATGCGTTGAAGGCGATGGGGCTGGCCCTGGAGGTGGACGACTTCGGCACCGGCTACTCGTCGCTGAGCTACCTCAAGCGGTTCCCCCTCGACACCCTGAAGATCGACCGCTCCTTCGTGCGTGAGCTCCCCGGCGACACCGACGACGCGGCGGTGTGTCGGGCGATCATCGCCCTGGCCCACTCCCTGCGCCTGCGGGTCGTCGCCGAGGGGGTGGAGACGGTTGAGCAGCTCGACTTCCTCCGCGCCGAGGGGTGCGACCTGATCCAGGGCTACCTCTTCTCCCGCCCGGTCCCCGCCGACGAGATCCCGGCGCTGCTCGCCGCACCGCTGATGCCGGGAGCCGTGGAGGGGGCCGCCGCCACCCCGACAGCGTGACCCGCGGGCCGAGACCACGGTTCCGAAGATCGCGCTACCCGCCACCGACCAGAGCCCTTGCCGCCCGGCAGGGAATTGCGCAGTGGCCGGCCGTCTCGCGAAGCTGGCCCATGGCCGAAGTCACCCTGGAGGAGCTGATCGCCCACCTCGGGCTCGACCCGGCGCGGCCGCGCTTCGCCGGCGTCGACCTCTCGGGTGTCGACCTCACCGGCCTCGACCTCGCCCGCCTCATCTTTCGCAACGCCCGGCTCATCCAGGCCGACCTGTCGCGCTGCGACCTCACCGGCGCCGACCTCTTCCGGGCCCGCCTGAGCGGCGCCCGCCTGGTGGAGGCGACGCTCACCGAGGCGGTCCTCGGCTGGAGCCACCTGGAGGGTGCCGACCTCACCGGCGCCCGCCTCGACGGTGCCGACCTCCTCGACGCCCTGCTCCCCGACGCCCGCCTCACCGGGGCGTCGCTGGCGAACGCCTACCTGCGCAACTGCGACCTCACCACCGCCCAGCTGGGAGCGGCCACCCTCACCGGCGCCGACCTGTCGCGCACCACCCTGCGCGGCGCGGACCTCACCGCCGCCGAGCTTACCGGCGCCGACCTGGTGATGGCCGACCTCACCGGCGCCAACCTCGCCACCGCCCGCCTCCGGGGCGTCCGCCTGCGCGGCGCCCGGCTCGTCTCCGCCAACCTCGAAGGGGCGGACCTGCGCGACGCCGACCTCTCCGCGACCCGCCTCGACCGGGCCTCCCTCGCCGGCGCCGACCTCGCCGGCGCCAACCTCGCCGGTACCGACCTCTCCGTGGCCGGGGGGGTAGATCAGCCGCCAACCGGATGCGACTGAGAGGGACCTCCGTGGATCGCCGGCTCCGATCCACCCCTTCTCGGCGACAGCGGTGGTCTCCCACCGGGAACACGAAGACAGGAGAGGTCGAAACCACGCAGGACTTCAGTGCGCCAGCTCCGCAACCGCGGATGGGGGCCGCGTCAACGCGCCGCCACGACCTTGAAGGCACGGCTCGCGCCCCTTTCCGCCATCCCCGCTTTGCGCTACACCGCCCCATGCGGGTCGGCTGGTGAGCTTTGGGAGAGGGTGCGGACCTATGGTGCGGTGGGGATGGCTGGTGGTGGCGATGGCGGTGGCGGTGGCCGGAGGGGCGCCGGCCACGCCGGTGACCGTGGTGGCGGAGAGGGGCAGCTACCGGCCGGTAGTGGAGACACAGGCGCGGGTCGTCGCCAGCCGTGAGACGGACCTCGCCGCGCCGGTGGCGGTGGAGGTCGCGTCGGTGGCGGTGGAGGTGGGGAGGGTCGTGGCCGAGGGCGACCTCCTCGGCCGGGTCCGCGGACCGGGGCTCGCCGCCCGCCGGGCGCGCGTCGCCTCACTCCGGCGCGCCCTCACTCTCGCCCGCAAGGGGGCACGGTCGGTGGCGGAGTCGGTACGCGAGGGGGCGGCGACCCGCGCCGATGCCCTCGCCGCCCGGGCGGCGGTGGCCCGGGCGGAGGCGGACCTCGCCGGGGCGCGGGGAGGGGTGGCGGAGGTGGTCGCAGCCCTCGGCGGGACGGGGTCGAGCCCGGACGGAAAGGAGACTGACGCGGCACCGGTCATCGCCCCCTTCGCCGGGATCGTTACCGCGCGCCCCTCCGCCGCCGCCCGCCTCGCCCCCCACGCCCCCCTCTTCCACCTCGCGGCGATCGACCCGGTCGACCTGGAGGTGGCGGTGGCGAGAGCCGCGCTTCCGGCGTGGCAGGGGGGGGAGGTGGTCGTCCTCACCCCCACCGGCGAGCGCCCTGCACGCCTCACCGCCCCCACCCCGCGGATCGACCCGACGACCGGTCTCGCCCTGCTGCGCCTGCGGGTCGCCAACCCGAACCACGCCCTCCTTCCCGGGGGCTGGTGCACCCTCCGCCTCACCGCCCCGCCGGTGGCGGTGGTGTGGGTCCCCACGAGCGCGGTGGTGGAGCGCGAGGGCCACACCTACTGCATCGTGGAGGGGGATGGAGAGGGTCGGCCGGTGGCGGTGACGGTCGCCGGGACGGAGGGGAAGAGAACGGCGCTGAGCGCGGGCCTCGCGCCCGGCGCGGCGGTGATCACCGAGGGCGCCTACGAGCGCCTCTACCGTGACCTCGACCAGCTCATGAGGTTCGTGGACTGAGGGTCGGCGAACCCCCCCATTTCTTGCGAGCCCGAAGCCAATGCTTACCCGCCTGATCTCGCGCCCCCTCCTGGTGGTGATGGCGGCGGCTCTGGCGGCGATCGCGGGCCTCGCCTCGGTCCGCCTGCTGCCGGTGGACCTCTTCCCGGATCTCAACTACCCCCTGATCAACGTCGTCACCCACCTCCCCGCCGGCGGCGCCGAAGACGTGGAGCGGCTCGTCACCCGGCCGATCGAGGCGGCGATCCTGGGGATGCCGGGGCTGGCGCGCCTGAGCTCCCTCTCCGGCCCGGGGATCTCCCGGGTGACCGTGGAGCTGGCGTGGGGGACCGGGGTGGCGGCGGCGCGCAACCGGGTCCAGGCGCGGCTGGCGGAGGTGCGGCTGCCGGCGGCCACCCGGCCGAGGCTGGAGAATATCGGCTCGTCGCTCGCCAAGGTGGCGACCTACGCCCTGCGCGGCGGCGACCCGGCCGCGGTGGCGGCCTGGGCCACCGCGGAGCTGGCGCCGCGCCTCACCGCCCTGGCCGGCGTGGCTCGGATCGAGGTCCTCGGCGGCGGCGAGGCGGCGTTGCGCATCGACCTCGACCCCGAGGCCCTGCAGCGCCACCACCTCGCCGCGAGCCAGGTGGCCGACGCCGTCCGGGCCGCCCACGTGCTCGCCACCGGCGGCCACGTGGAGCGGTGGGGGCGCGACCTGCTGGTGCGCGTCGACGGCCGGATCACCACCCTCGCGGAGCTCCGGCAGGTGGTGGTGGGCCGCTCCCCCGAGGGGCAGACGGTGAGGCTCGCGGCGGTGGCCCGCCTCTACCAGGGAACGGTGCCGGCCCGCTACCGCCTCATCATCGACGGCGCCCCGGCGGTCTCCCTCGTCCTCCACAAGCAGCTCGACGCCTCCACCGTGACCGTCTCGCGCGCGGCCAGCCGGCTGCTCGCCGCCACCACCCCGCCCGCCGGGGTGCGGATCGACAAGGTCTACGACCAGGCGGAGATCATCTCTGCCGCCTACCGCAACATGCGCAACCAGCTCCTCTGGGGCGCCCTGTTTGCGGTGGCCGCCCTCCTCTGGGGGCTCGACCGCCACCGCCTCACCCTGGTGATCGCCCTCACCCTCCCCCTGGCGCTGCTGGCGACGGTGGCGGGGATGCACCTGCTCGGCCTCGGGATCAACCTGATGACCCTGGCGGCGATGACCGTCTCCGCGGGGATGCTGGTGGACGACGGGATCGTCGTCCTGGAGAACGTCGTCCGCCACCGCCAGGGGGGGGTGGCGTGGCGCCAGGCGGCGCTGACCGGCACCCGCGAAATCCTCGCCCCGGACGTCGCCGGGACCCTGACCACCCTCGCCGCCTTCCTGCCGTTGGCCGCGGTGACCGGCCTGGCGGGCCGCCTCTTCCACCCCTTCGCCTGGACCTTCTCGCTCCTCCTCCTCGCCTCCCTGGCGGCCTCCCTCACCTTGGTGCCGGTGGCCGCCGCCCACAGCCACGGCCCCGTCCAGCCGCCGGGACGCTGGCTGGCGCGCCTCGACCGCGGCCACCGGGCGCTCCTGGACCTGCTCCTCGCCCACCGCCCCCTCGCCCTCACCGCCACCCTCCTCCTCCTGGTGGCGAGCGTCGCGCTCTTGGCGTGGAGCCCGGTGCGCCTCCTGCCGCTCCTGGATGAGTCGAGCCTGATGCTCTCCTACCAGCTCGCCCCGGGGACCTCGCTCATCGAGAGCGAGCGGGTGGGCGAGCGGCTCGACCGGACCGCCCTCGCCACCCCGGGGGTCGCCACGGTGGTCCGGCGCACCGGCTCCCCCGAGACCTCCCAATACCTGGAGGGGGCCAACGAGGGGGAGGCGATCCTCCGCCTCGCCCCCGGGGCGGAGGCGACGGCGGTGCGCGCCGACCTGGAGCAGCGGCTGGGGAAGCTCCCCGGGGTGATCACCCGGGTGAACGAGCCCACCAGCGAGAAGATCGACGAGTCCTTCGCCGGCCTCCCCGCCCTCTTCGGGGTCACCGTCTTCGCCCCGGCGCTGCCCACCCTCTACCAGGCGACGCGCAGGATCGAGGCGGCGATGGGGGCGGTGGAGGGGATCGCCAACGTGGTGAACAACACCAAGGTGGGGGTGGACGAGCTGCGCGTCGTCCCCGACCGCTCCGCGTGCGCCCGCCTCGGGGTGAGCCCGGCGCAGGTGGCCGACGCGGTCCACCTGGCGATGGAGGGGGAGCGGGTCGCCACCACCGTCGTCGACCAGCGCCCCGTCGCCCTCTTCCTCCGCAACCGGGACGCCGGCGCGATGGACGTGGCGGGGGTCCGCCACCTCCTGGTCACCCGCCCCGGCGGCGCGCCGATCCCCCTGGCGCAGGTGGCGCGGGTGGAGCGGGCCACCGGCCACCCCGCCATCGAGCACCACCACGGCGGCCGCGCCCTCACCCTCACCGCGGAGATCGACGGCAACCCGTGGGTGGTACGCCGCCGCCTCGACCGGGCGATCGCCGCCCTCCACCTGCCGGCAAGCGTCGCGGTGAGCTACACCGGCGAGTACCAGCAGCTCTTCGCCGTGGGGCTCCAGTGGCTCTGGGCGATGGGGGCGGCGATCCTGCTGGTGTATGGAACCATCGCCCTCACCCTCGGTAACCTCCTCGATCCCCTGGTGGTCCTCATCAAGCTCCCGGTCGACTTCATGGGTGCCGCCCTCGCCCTGGCGATCTGCCGCCAGCCCATCGACCTCACCGTGGCGGTGGGGTTCATCACCCTCCTCGGGGTGTCGGTGAACAACGGCATCACCCTGATGCGCTTCACCCACGATGGCCGGCGCCGCGGCGCGGCGGCGGAGGAGGCGGTGCGCGAGGCGGCCGGCCTGCGCCTCCGGCCGCTCCTCCTGACCCACATGACCACCCTCCTCGCCCTCGTCCCCGCGGCCCTCGGCATCGGCCGCGGCCCGCAGCTCCTCCAGCCCCTCGGGGTGATGCTCTTCGGCGGCCTCACCGCCGGCACCCTCTTCACCCTCACCCTCCTGCCGGTCCTCTATTGCGCCACCGAGCGGTGGCGGCGACCGGCGGCGGAGGCGGCGGCGTGAGCGGCGGGGGGCGGCAGCGGGGAGGACGCCGGGGGTGCAGGGCGGGGCGGTGGGGGATGGCCCTCGCCGTCGCCTGCACCGCCTGCGGCCACCTGGGAGCGGAGCGACCCGAGCCGATGGCGGTCAACCCTGCGCCACCGGTCGCCGCCCCCTCCCCCCCCCCGCCCCCCCCCCCGAGGGGGGCCCCCCCCTCCACGA